>JAJHRF010000001.1 GCA_020832925.1 Desulfurococcaceae archaeon
TGACGCAGAATTCGTAGGCGATGCTATACAAACAGTATGAATTTGTGGTAAAAGCTTTAGCTCATAAGAAAGATGTTGTAGCTACTTTTATGCTTAAACCTGTTTACGGTGATAATGGTTCAGGTATACATGTACATATAAGTATTTGGAGAGGGGATGAAAATCTTTTCTACGATCCAGACGATGAATATGCATATCTAAGTCAGTTCGCAAGATACTTCATAGGAGGGTTGATCGAGCACGGGAGAGCTCTTTCAGCAATTGTAAGCCCTAGATTTCTAGGCGTAAACGAATTGCCTAGATCCTTTGATGAAGCTTTAGACGAGCTAGGGTGCGATAATGAATAGCTAAAACATGTGTTTAGTAAAAGACCTTATTGAAACATATATAGAGTTGAGAAGAGCTGAAGTTAGGAAGATAATGTCGTATCCAACACTTATCGAGATCTACAGTTACATCGATGTATAAAATTAAATATAACCCTTTATCATCTATCTTAATATCATAGATCTTATAGCTTAAGGTTAAAGCCTATGGTTAGACTTTCACTAGAACACATAGTTAACATCGATTATACTCTCGTAGAGAAATTATTAACGAATTTCTTAAGAGAATACCTTGCTAAAAGCTCTGCAAAAGGATTCGTTGTAGGAGTTAGCGGAGGTCTTGATTCTTCAACAGCGCTAGCATTAGCTGTTAGAAGTGTTGGTCCTGAAAAAGTTCTAGCCCTGATTATGCCCGATACAGAGGTCACACCTAACGAAGATATCTTAGATGCAATAGAATTAGCTAAAGAACTTAAAGTAAAATATCACGTGATAGAGATTAACGAGATTGTGAAAACATTTAAGAGATTAATACCTATATACAGAGATGATGAAGAGGATAGGGTTCCTCTTGGAAATCTTAGAGCTAGGGTAAGAATGTGTATACTCTACTACTACGCAAATAAGTTAAACTATCTTGTACTAGGGACTAGCGATAGAAGTGAGTACTTAATAGGGTACTTCACAAAGTATGGAGACGGAGGAGTTGATGTTGCTCCTTTACTCATCCTGTATAAAACGCAGGTAAGGGAGTTCGCCAAACACCTTGGAGTCCCTAGGAAAATTATAGCTAAGCCTAGTGCTCCCAGACTATGGAGAAACCATTTAGCGGAAAAAGAACTTGGTTTAAGATACGAAGAAATAGATCTCGTTTTATCGGCTTATCTAGACCTAGAGATCCCAGAAGAAGATATACCAGAAGCTATAGGTTTAAGTCAAGAAGTTGTTGAGAAAGTCCTTAAAATGTATAAAGCTAGTATGCACAAAAGACAGCCTTTGTCAATACCTATCCAATCGATTTTGGATTCGATAAAAGTTTTAGTTATTAAAAACGTTAACACTAAATAAATGAAAAGTTAAATATAATAGTAAAAAGATTTTGCTATTTATCGAAATTAAATTATGAACCGAAAACTCTATCCTCTGCATCTCCTAATCTCGGAACCGTGTATCTTTTATCATTTATCTGAGGATCTATTGATACAGTATAGATATTGAGATCAAGTTCTCGTTCCTCAGCAAATCTTCTCAACTTATTTATAGCTATAAGTATCGTTATAGTATATGCTACATACTACTTCTTAGCTTTATCGATTTTAAATAGGTCATTAAAGTCTTCATTAAAATAGATCTTGTAACCACCATAACATCACTTATGAATAGAATGTTATAGCTATTTATCTTAGGAACCTTTTATATACCTCAAATTCGTAATTATATATATCCCTCTCCAACCTTCTTAGCTACGATAACACCTTGCTCAATATTTAGAATATCTTTATAAACCCTCCAGTCAAAAACCATATCGTTCTCAGTATTATAACTATTATAGTGTTCTCGAAGATCTTTTATCCTAACCTTCGTCGTCTTAACATCTAGGGAAATTTCTACATGTATTCTCCCACATCACAGTCCTCGATAATTTTAGACCTAGTACTCTTCTAAGCTTTTGTGGAATCCTTACATGCTTCTTTCCTAAACTCTATCTGTGGTATGTTTCTATCTTTAAGCATTGACAAAATTGCTTGAGCATACTTTCTATTATCTACATGAACTTTGAGAGGCGGTTCTAAGTGCATATTTTACTTGTGGATAGATTAAAGCCATTCTCAATTTCAATTACGTTGAAAATTTAATTGTTTAAATTTGTGTAACTTAGCTCAATTCTTTTCACTATAGGTATTCTTAAGTAATTCTACTTAGAGCTTAAGAAACTGGGAATGCGAAAATTACTCAATACGTAGATTAGGTTGCGGAAACAGAAGTAATAGTATACCTTACCATATTAAGAGTTCAGGTTTATGTATAGTGTTGAATGGTGTCTGTAAAAGTGGAAGTAGAAGATGCTGAGCATTGCCGTAACATTAAAGGTATTGAAAAGTTTATCATTTTAAGACAGTCTCTAGCTTCGTTAGCTGATAACTTCTCTGCACCATATATAGGGTATTACTTGGCCTCTCTTACTCCTTCAGGAGCTATTCAAGGAGTTCTCCAGTTTTCTACAAATGCTTTGCCTACCTTAGCCCAAGTTCTTATAGGTCCTTATATCGATCGTTTTAAGAAGTATGTATTTGTGTTGTTTATATCATCGTTCATAGCTTCTTTCTTATGGATATTTATATCGTTGATTCAGAACCCCCTAACTTTAACTACTCTTGTAACGTTAAGAGCTGTTTTAGTTGGGGTAGCTGGGCTATCATTTACTTCGTTAATAGGTGTTGTATTTAAGGGCTCGGAAAGAGGTAGAGTCATTAGCAATGTTAATGCTGTTTCACAGTTGATGGCTTTGATAACCTTCGTAATAATAGCGATGCTTATAAATCCATCCATAGATACTTTGAGAATGTTATTCGTGTTCTCAGGTGTTTTGAGCACTATTGCTTCTGTTTTCTGGATTAGAATGTTTTTCTTAGATAAGTGTATTTCCAGAGAGGGGGAATTGTCTAATTTAGGGTTAGCAAAAGTATTAAGCATCGTTATTAGGAATAGATACTTCGTGAAGTTTTCCTTGATATTTTCTGCTCATATGATGGTTGTGGCTTTTGCGTGGCCTTTATTTCCGTTAATGCAGAGATACGTCTTTAAGATGTCTGTATCCGAGATAGCTATTCTAAATATCTATGGTACAGCCTCTCAAATTGTATTTCAATTGATAGTTACAAAGTATGTACATAGACTAAAAATTAAGAAGATGCTCGTTATTAGTAGAGTAGGTATCTTAACATATACTCTAAGCTATGCATTAGCTACAAACACTATCCACATCTATATAGCTAACGCTATTCTAGGACCATTCATAGCTTTAAGCAATGTCTTGATACCTCTATACGTATTCCAAACCTCAACATACGGAATGTACGCAAGCTATTTAGCTACTCTCAACTTTATGCAAGGAATAGCCTCAGCTTTAGGATCTATCATCGGGGGTACAGTTGTGGATAGATTCATCATGAATAACGATTTCAATTCTATTAAACTATTAATGTTACTGATATCTATTTTCAGAGGATTAACAGCTCTCCTACTTCTCAAGATCCGAGATTAAATGAGGAACTGCTCTGACCTCCTCCCCGCCCTAAAGGGCGGGGGTTCCTGTTAGTGCGGGGAGGTTCGGGGTTACATCCCCTCTTCTCGAGGGTTCAATCCCGGGCCGGGTCTCCAGCCCATTACCCCTATCCCTTTCGGGACTCGGGGTTATGAGTATATTGAATGCTCCTACTAAGTCTGCATTAAATATTTTATTCAGTCTTGTACATTTGAATAGTCCACGTTTAACTCTTTTACCACATTTCTCCTTATGGATTGGGCACTTAGATGATGTGTATGCCTCGTTTACATATACTACTGCTATCCCATACTCCTCTGCAACCTCATAGATCCTTCTCAGCAGGTAGCCATATGTCCATACATGGACATTGTTAAAGTCTCCATTCTCCTGTGCAATGTTCTTGGGATAGCCAATCTTTATAATAGAGACCCCCATATCATAAAGCCACTCAACAGCCTGTCTAACTCTTGAATCAACATATGACTTAACCTGCCTCCTCCACTTGGAGTACATAGCTCTGAGCGTTCTAGAAGTCTTCAAACCATATTTATTCAACATAGACTGGTACTCGGCGATCCTCATCCTCCAGTAGTGAGATATAGCTTTTAATGGTCTGCCATTAACAAGCTTTGTCAAGTTATTTTCAACATATATAGCCATGAGATTGTTGATACCAATATCAATACCTGCCACTAGATTCCCTCTTGGGCTCCTCGGGACGCTAGCCCAAACCCCCCTAATGGCTTTCTCGCTCGCGTCAAATGATATGTGGGCATACCACTTCCTCCTATCTTGATCATAGCGTATCTCTAATCTACCCTGCTCCCCTCTTAGGTGTATCAAGCCTTTGTACCTCACTTCTATCCATCCAATGGCTCCCAAGCCCTTGAGAACTATTCTATCGCCTTCTATCTTGTACTGATCTTTCCTCAGAACTGTCCATAGAGACCTCTTATTGTTTTTCTTCTTATACCCTGGTGGATTGACCCTCGTGACGAATGGTGGCAACTCGCCCTCTTTCTTAAGCTTTAGCATTTTGAAGAAGCTCTTCCATGCCTCATCATTTTTATTAAGTATTTGTTGTGTTGTGGCAGAACCTATGAGTATCTTGTACTTCTCATAGAACTCTTTATACGTTGCTTTGAGGTCTACTCCCCTCTTCTCGAAGAACATTCTTCTCCTAGCGTAGTTCACTTCATTCCATAATTTAGATGATAAACTACAGAGTAGCTTCAGCTTCTCCTCAGAGCTTTTATCGACTATGAGTTCTACTATGCTGGTTCTCTTCATCTCTCTTTCTCCCACTGCTCCTCAACATACCTCTTAACGATATCAGCTGTTACGTTTCCGACTGTCGCCACGAAATAACTTCTACTCCACAACCTCCCACGAACAGTTTTAGTCTTCAGCTCTGGAAATCTCTGTAATATTCTTCTAGCACTCTTACCCTTAAGATAGTTCACAATATAAGCTGGAGAGTGTCTTGGAGGGCATAGAGCAAAAACATGGATATGATCAGGCATGACCTCTAAGGTTAGGGGCTCACATTTTAACTCCTTGAGTATTTCACTTAGGACTTCTCTAGTGTATTCGGCAACATCTCCTACGAGAACATCCCTACGATACTTTGGGATCCAGACAAAGTGATAGCTACACCAATACTTAGCATGCCTAGTAATTCTAAGTCTCATCCACTCTAGAGATTCGCCCTCCAAGACACTCTCCTGAATATATTAGAGGATGCATGTCTTATAAGCTTTTCTACTCATCCCCGCCCTGAAGGGCAAGGCTTTCGGTTGTAAGCGTCTCTGTTTTTACAATAGATTGTATAGCAGTTTCTCTAATATTGTTTACAGAATTGTGGATGTAGTTAGTTGTGGCAACGCTATAACTAGTGAATACATTGTAGCTGTAGGGCTAGGTAGAGATGAGTATACCTTAGGAGTGCTCTCCAATAATGATATGGTTATAGAGAAGGGAGTTCTTCGAGGATTTTACTACAACAAGACATATAGTAGTTGACTATCCATAAAGATTAGCCCTAAGGAATTTAACCATTACACTATATACCACGTAGGAGGAGTTGATATTAAAGATCTGTGGATCTCTGTGACCATGGTAGTAACAAGGCTTATTCTACTACTAACTCTATTTTTAGGCATATCTACTGTTTATCCACTGTAACGAAGCCTAGGAGTTACCAAGGTAAAAAGAGATGATGATTATAATTCATCGACAAAAGCTTTCGCAAGCATTGTTTACCTGTACCTGCAATCCATACAACAACTATGTAACACCTAAGGGTTTGAGGATCTATGTTCTATCTTGTTATATTTATGAAATCTACAACTAGACCTTTACTAAGATCAAGCTTTAAATAATCAGGAGACTTAATAACTAATACCTTAGATCTTGATGTTAACGATGTTATAGGAGGTTCTACCCTTCCATTCCTTATCTTCTTACAATTTTAACGCCGAGGCTTCGTAAGATAGGTTAGCGCCTTCTTAGACAATCTCAAGTCTCTCAATAATAGAGAACTTTCGACTTATAATTAGTAAAGGGTTTAGTTTAGTTACGAGTCTACGAGTCCGAGAATTCCTAAACACTTTTACCAAACTTGATATTCTCTATAACCATGAGAACTTCTTCGATAAAAACCTCTACATCTTTGTATACAACTATTATAGAAGTTCTAATCTAAAAGATTTAGAGTAAAAAGTAATATGTTACTATATCAACTTCTTTTATATTTACAAATACTAGCATAGAGAAGAATAACATACTTATGACTATGAGACTTCGTAGGAAATATTCTATTCTAGAGTTTCACCTTAAAAGATCTAAACAGCAACTCAGCATAAACCTTAAGAAACTCTAAAATAGTATCTAATATTACCTGAATGATGAACTTTCGGTCGCACTGATAGATGATTGATCATTCCTCCCACTGATCAAAAATACAAACCTTATGCTAAACATAGTAAAGACTCGGGTGATACACTTGGTGTTAGAGGTAGTCCAACCTTGTACAATTTATATACTTAAGATAACGATGGCTAGAATAGGTCTTGAGGTGCTGGTATCAATAATGCGGCGGCCGGGATTTGAACCCGGGATCTCCGGCTTGGGAGGCCGGCGTCCTAGACCAGGCTAGACGACCGCCGCACAACCCTTTTAAACGGTGTGTAGGCACTAAGATTTTAAATTTTGATCATAATTACTGTGGATCAAAATCTTAAATGTATTAAGCTACTATAGGAATCGGTTTAATATCTACAAAACATGGAAATGCTTATGGATGCCTGGAATACCTTATCACCTTGTAGGATTAAGTATGTTGTATAACATTTTAGTAATGTTTTTCAGGTTATGAATAGTAATGTCTCTATGTCTTGACGAACTGGATCGCTATTCTTTAAAAGGACTGTGATTTCGGAGTACTTTCAATCAATTTCTATATAGTGATTGTATTCTTAGGTTTATCCCCATCTATACACAGATATCGATTCTCTTGGCTCTTCTAACCATTCTTGCTATCTACCGTTGCAAATCTTTACACTTGTATCTTCTAAAATCTACATCATTAGATGCCGTAGAACCGCTGAATACCTGCCAATGCTACAGTATATGATACCCTCTCTATCTTTTCAACACCAATAATGTTCTCTACAATCGTAGCTATGGTACGGGGAGGTTCTTAGCTGTAGTATACCGAAATATACATGGGGGTCTCGTGTATTCACGATTACAGCTTCACCTATTCTATTGAAGTATTGTAGAACGCCCTATCCTGCCTATCTTTGAAAATAGAGGAACACCATTAAATCGTAATCACATCTATTACTGTGTTAATACATAGAAATTTTCTCTCTGAACTACATTTCTTTAATTCCACACATTGCGGTACATCTATACATGTACTCAAAATTTTTCCCAAATATTAACTCCATTAACTTACTAATAACTTAGTATAGTTCAAATCCTTGAACAGATATTAAGAAACTCAATAATGTCTTGAATAGGTAACTATGCATGAACATTCAAGTTGCTGTCAATAGAGATGCAGAAGTTAATATCACGAGATTTGCTACACTCTCTAAGTACAGATAGAATCTGTTAGAGAACAGATTCAATGTTGCTTACATATGGTCTCATGTAATTGTTAATAAATAGTTGATTTATCCGTGAACTCAGGTAAATTTGGATAAATTATACACAATGTCTAGAAAACCTGTATATCGCTTAACTTCTTTACTGTAACACCATACAAAACAGTAGATATTCTATAGAACTCTTTGTAATCAAAATAAGAGCATGTGAAGTTGTACAGATTAATTCTGGCGCCGGGGGCGGGATTTGAACCC
Organism: Desulfurococcaceae archaeon; assembly: GCA_020832925.1. Lineage (GTDB taxonomy): Archaea > Thermoproteota > Thermoprotei_A > Sulfolobales > Ignisphaeraceae > Ignisphaera. The sequence continues at coordinate 7,962 of JAJHRF010000001.1, forward strand.
GCGCGGGGATGATCCCCACCGGCTCTCCAGGCCGGCCCCTTAGACCGCTCGGGCACCCCGGCACCTAATGCAAATAGTTAAAGTTAATCTCTAGGTATTTGTGTAGTTATACGTGTTTAAAAATATAATCAGTATTTTAAAAAGAGTCATAGAGTTTATCTTCTTTTGATTTCGATCTCTATGTATACGTTTTCGGGTACCCTGACCCTCATTATCTGCTTTATTACGTATTCATTGGCTTCTATGTCTATGATTCTCTTGTGTATTCTCATTTCCCATCTATCCCATATTTTCGATCCTTCGCCGTGAGGTAAACGTGGTACTGAAACTACTACGCGTTTTGTTGGTAATGGTACAGGCCCTTTTAATTTAACACCTGCTTTCTTTGCTATATCGACTATCTGTGAAACAACATAGTTTAAGCTATCTATACTTGTACTCCAAAGCCTTATCCTTATAGCTGTTGACATGTTTAAGCCCTTAAAAACAGCATTATTACTTTATCGTTAACCTACTTTAGCAGGTTTTACATCCTGTACTATACCTACACCAATAGTTCTACCCATATCTCTCATAGCGAATCTTCCGAGCTGTGGAAATTCGCTGTATTTCTCTATAACCATAGGTTTAAGTGGTTTGAATCTAACTATAGCGTGATCTCCTTGCTTTATGAACTGCGGATTCTTTTCAACTACTTGACCTGTTCTGGGATCTATCTTAGCTATTATCTCAACAATTCTACAAGCTATACTTGCTGTATGTGCATGTATTACTGGTGTATAGCCAGGGGCTATGGCTGTTGGATGCCAAACAATCATCACCCTGGCTACAAATTCCTCAATAACTGTTGGTGGATGTGTTGGATGTCCAGCTACATCACCTCTCTTTATCTGTTCTTTAGATACACCTCTCACATTAAAACCTATGTTATCACCAGGTACTGCTTGCTCTATTCTCTGATGGTGCATCTCGATACTCCTGACTTCGCCTACAACATTAGGTGGCATAAATACTACTTTATCTCCTACTTTCAAAACACCTGTCTCAACTCTACCAACAGGTACAGTACCTACACCAGATATAGTGAAGACCTCTGATATAGGTATCCTGAGAGGTTTTTCGATAGGCTTTGGCGGAAGCTTTACGTATTTATCTAGAGCTTCTAGTAATGTAGCTGCACAGTTAATACCATACATCTTCTTTAACTCCTCCCATTTCTGCGGATTCCACCAAGGCATGTTTGTTGATTGTTTAACAACGTTATCTCCATGCCATGCAGCTGTAGGTACAACTACTACATTCTCCGGTCTGTAACCTATAGCTCTAAGATACTTAATTAATGTAGCAAGTATCTCCATAAATCTCTTCTCTGAATACGGAGGCGTTGTAGTATCCATCTTTGTTATCGCAATAATTAAGTTGTCTATACCTAGAACCTTAGCTAGCAAGGCGTGCTCTCTTGTTTGACCCTCTGGGCTCATCCCTGCCTCGAATTCTCCTGTTTTAGCTGATACAGCTAGAATAGCTACATCAGCTTGACTTGCACCTGTTATCATGTTCTTTACGAAGTCTCTATGCCCTGGAGCATCGATTATCGTATAGTAGTAGTTCTGTGTTTCGAATTTTCTGTAAGCTAAGGTTATGGTTAAACCTCTTTCTCTCTCTTCCTTAAGTCTATCTAAGAGCCATGCATACTTCTCACTCTCTTTACCAGCTTTAATAGCCGCTTCGACAGTTTCTTTCCATGTTTTCTCATCTACAGCTCCTGTTTCAACAAGTAATCGTCCCATCAGCGTACTTTTACCGTGGTCTACATGCCCTATTACTACTAAGTTTAGATGTGGTTTTGTGCTCATTACTTAACACCTTAGCATCTTCTGTCTAGAATCTTTGGTTTAGAGCTAGAACTTATAAGTCTATTTAAAACGTAGAAAATATCAAGTTATTGATTATATCTGCTGAGCTTCATTATCGTGAGCTTAGAGCTATACGTTCTATCTCCTCCTTCCTCTGTATAGCGTAGCTCTTAGGATCGTTATTAGCCGCGGCTATTATTTCATCTGCTAAACATTCCTCTATAGGTTTAAGCGATCTGAATGCGCAAGCATATGCACCTTCAGCTATATGTCTTAGTGCTAGGTCTACTCTTCTTTGAGGCGAAACATCTACTGCTACATGGTAAACTATACCACCATAGACTATCCTCGTAGTCTCTTCCCTAGGAGCTGCATTCTCTATAGCTCTTACTAGGACTTGTAGAGGATTCTCTTTTGTTTTAAGGTATATCAACTCGAAAGCTGTTTTCACTATATTGTAAGCTAAGTGTTTTTTACCAGTGTTCTTTGCTTTCCTCATAAGCTTATTTATTAACCTCTCAACTATAGGTACACTAGCTTTACCGAAGCGCTTCTTTGCATGACGTCCTCCCGTATGCGGAATTCTAACAGGTTTCAACGATATATACTTCTTTAAGCTAGGATCCTGAACTATAACATCTCTATAGCTCCACTTATTGAATAGCTTTATAGAGTCTAGATCTACTATAGGAATTGTCTCGGTTTTTACAACCTCTGTCAACATATCAAGCCCTTTCTATGCTTATCTTAACGGCTTTTGTTTCTTACCTTTAAGTAGTTCAGTGATGGCGACCCCGTTGACAGCTATCACCTTGTATTTGACACCCGGTATATCACCCATAGATTTCCCTCTACTACCACCTATCCCCACAATCAAAACCTCGTCATGCTCATCTATAAAATTCAACCCGCCATCGTAAGGTACAAACGCTGTTACAACCTTACCATTCTTAACTAGTTGAACTCTTACACATTTCCTAACACCAGCATTTGGCTGTCTTGCTTCTACACCAACTTTTTCAAGAACTATACCCCTAGCCATAGGTGCACCTTCTAGTGGATCGTATTTCTCTTTAAGTTTGAGCATCATTACTCTATACTCTCTTTGACTCCATCTGAATTTCTTCCTCTTCAGTTTAAGTTTTCGAGCAGCGAAAAGCCCGCACGGCGATTTCTTGCCAGGCATAGATCTAGACAACCCCGTTTTTCGCTGTCTTGTCCACGTTTATCCTAAGTCCTGATACATAGTTATTACGATTACTCTGTGCTTAAAAACCTTTGGTGGAACTACACTATCACTACGCTATCTATTGCAAAGTATTTGCTAAGCATAAGTTTAGCTTTTGCTACATTTCTACCATTCTTACCTATAGCTAGGCCTTTATCCTTTGGGTCGACATATACGTTGAGTATCCTTCTCTCCTTTCCATCTATTAGCTGAACTCTGTAAACCCTAGCTGGTGCAAATATATTCTTAACAAAGGTTTCTAGGTCTTCCGCCCAACCAACTACCTCAACATCTTTCTCAATAAGCTTACTCAAGTACTTAACATTGCTTCCTCTCCTACCAACGGCTTGCCCCACCTTATCATTATCTACAACAAATATCGCTAAATTAAGCTCGTCACTAATTATACAATCCTTTGGCGTTACCCCTGTTATATCTTGGAATAACGATATATACCTTAGCTCCTCCATGGTGAGCTTGAGCTCTAATTTAGGTTTAATTTCAGATGGTTTCTGCACCACATTACATCACCTTGTTACCCAAGTTTATCTAGTACTTCGTACGGAACTTGCCCAGGATCTTGAATCCCTAGCACAGCTACACCAAAGAGCTTCCCTATAACTGTACCCAGGTCTTTATTCGTTCCTGGAAAACGTATAACCTTAACATTTGATAGCTTTGCATAGTACTCTATATCTTGTCTTAACTCATCTGGAATATTACTAGCTATCACTATGTATTTGATCTTCCCTAGCTTAAGCATTTTCAAGGTTTTTCTAGCCCCTACAATAACTTTACCTGTTCTCACTACAAACTTTAGGACTGTGTCTAGAGACATCGACGAAATTATTTCTCACCTCTTACTCAACTTTTATATAAGGGTTGTAAACAAGTTTCACTATCGCTGTACCAATTGGTGCGTAGTTTCCTACAATAACACTCTCAGCTACGCCTTTAAGGTTATCGACACCTCCACGCACAGCCGCATCAGCAAGGTTTTTAACCGTCACTTCAAATGACGCTCTAGCCAATGGACTCTCCTTAGAGCCTGCTATACCGTGTCTACCTATCTGTTTAACACTACCTGTTCTTGTCATCATATCGGCTACGAGCATTATATGCCTAATGTCAACCTCAAGTCCTTGCTCTTCAAGAACGTTTGCTATCTCTTCAATTAGTAGAGTTCTCGCAGCTTCTATACCTAGAACTTCCTCAACTTCTTTTATATTATTTGTCCTAATTTTTCTGTGATCAACACCCTCCACATCCATTAACTCCCTAAGGTTACTACCTTCGCATACAAGAACGTATTCGTTTCCTCTTCTCTGGATTATTACCTTATTTATACCTTTTATACCTTTTAACTTAGTGTTCAATATTCTATCCCTTATTTTTTCGGCTTTTAATGGATTGATAGGCTCTTTATATTGGATTACAACTTCGTATGGATTTTCTTGATTAACAGCTATATCAGCTTTCTTGATGGATTTTCTTAGCACTTGTATCACAGTATCCACATCTACACCTTTATCTCTTAACATATCTGGGTCTAGACTTAGGATAATAGCGTTGGCAACAAGATCTATATCTACTCTCGAAACCACGTTAGCTACTCTTGTTAATTCGATTTTCCTTGCGATCTCCATAGCTTTGTCTCTGTCGTACTTATAGGGTTCTTCTAGGTATACATAAGTTAAAGGTGTTGAAGGAACTTTCTTTGCGTCAACTAACTCAATCAACCTAGGTAAACCTAAAGTTACATTAAGTTCTCTTACCCCTGCATAGTGAAAAGTTCTTAGAGTCATTTGAGTACTAGGTTCTCCTATACTTTGAGCTGTAACTATGCCAACAGGTTCCCCTGGATCCACGAGATTCTCATTGTACTCTTCTTCAACACTTTTAACTATCTTCATCAAATCTTCTATTGTTAATTTATCTAGATATCTACTCAACACTGAAATTAATTCCTCCACTACACTTCTCGGTATCTTCGAAGACAGGCTCTTCTCAACGAATTCTCTTACCTCCTCTAAGGTTAGACCCTGGGTCATAACTTCCAACCTATAACCCTTTCTACAATCCTCTCAACATTGATTGGTTTTCCGTGCGGAGCTTTAGCGGGATCTGCACCATCTTCACCGTATAGGAACTGTATGATACTTCCTGAAGAGTCTCTTACGGTATAATCATACTCTACGTACAGATCCATCAAAGCATTTATAAGCCTCCGTTGCATATAACCACTCTGTGATGTTCTTACAGCTGTATCTACTAGACCTTCTCGACCACCTGCTGCATGCATAAACATTTCTGTTGGTGATAAACCACTGTAGAAGCTATTTACAATAAACCCTCTTGCAATAGGTCCTAAATCATTTACACTAAAATGCGGTAAAGGTCTTCCCATATACCCTCTCCATATACGTTCGCCTCTCACCGTCATCTGACCTAGGGTAGCGGCCATCTGCGTTAAATTCAATACATTTCCTCTAGCTCCTGTCCTAGCCATTATGAATGCATGGTTGAATGGATCTAAATATCCAACAGCTATTTCGCCGGCTTTATCTCTTGCTTCAGCAAGTATCTCCAAAATCTTTATCTCTAAACTTTCTTCAGCTGTTCTCCCTGGCACAACCTCAAGCACACCCTTTACATACTGATCCACGTACTCCTGAACTTTCTTGAAGGACTCCATAAGCATTTGTATTATTTCATTCTTAGCTTTTTCAGGTATAGCTACGTCATCCAATCTCAATGTAAACCCTTTCTTCTCGAGAATCCTTATAAACATTCTGAAAACGCTATCTATAAAGTTAACAGCGAAATCCGCTCCATATTCTTTAACGAGGAAGTAGAAGAAACTATCTTGCTGTTCAGCGCCGATACTCTTTTTATCGAGAACACCCATAAGTAGTTTACCTGTCCTCACTACAACATATGAATCCCAGAAACATTCAATATCTTCACACTTCAGATGTCCCGCAGAAATGCTAGCTTTACCATGGTAGTTGAAGTCTGGTGGTATGAATAGACTTACGATCTGCTTACCTGTCCACAACTCTCTAGGCGATAATATTGCTGGTTCAGGAAGTTCTTTAACTACCCCTGCACTCGAGAGCAACTCCATCACATCTTCTTTCGTTAATAACGTTGTTTTCACCGTTAGTAAATAAGCTCCACTGATATAATCTTGAAGTCCTCCTATTATTACCCCTCCATACCTTGGCGTAAGTATGTGATACTGAACTTTTAGAAGCTCTCTCGCTTCTGCTCTTGCATCCTCTGTCTGCGGAATATGTAGATTCATTTCATCTCCATCAAAATCCGCATTGTATGGTGGACACACCGCCAAGTGTAATCTAAAGGTTCTTCCAGGCAACACCTTGACTATGTGACCCATAATAGACATTCTGTGAAGCGAAGGTTGTCTATTAAATAAAGCTATATCACCGTTTCTAATATGTCTTTCAACGATATATCCTGGTGCAAGCGATTCTGCTAAACTCTTCCTATCTTTAACGTATCTCAAGTCAATTCTTCTACCATCCGGTGTAACTACATAATTTGCTCCAGGCCACTTATATGGACCATTAATTACACATTTCCTTAATTCTTCTATATTCCATTCAGTAACTTTCTCAGGAACTGTTAACTTCATGGCAACTTCTACTGAAACCCCTACCTCATTGATGCTTATGTAAGGATCGGGGCTTATTACAGTTCTTGCTGAGAAGTCTACTCGTTTACCTGATAGATTTCCTCTAAACCTCCCCTCTTTACCCTTTAAACGTTGAGCTAGGGTTTTTAATGGTCTTCCTGATCTATGTTTTGCTGGTGGAAATCCCGGTACCTCATTGTCTAGATACGTTGTTACATGGTATTGCAGTAATTCCCAGAGATCATCTATGATTATCTGGGGGGCTCCTGCGACTATATGCTCTTTCAGTCTTTCGTTAGTTCTAACAATATCTACGAGTTTGTGTGTTAAATCGTCTTCAGATCGGATTCCTGTCTCTATCATTATCGAAGGTCTTATAGCTATTGGGGGTATAGGTAGAACTGTTAAGATCATCCATTCAGGTCTAGATTCTTGAGGATCGAATCCGAGGAGTTCTACGTCTTCGTTAGGTATTTTCTCTAATCTAGACCTAATCACCAGTGGATTTAGCCTTATATAGCTTCTTGTCTCCTCATTGTATTCCTCAATGGTTATAGGTTTTGTAAGCTTTAACTTCGGTTGTTTATAACCACAATGAGGACAAACTGTTGTTTTAATAGCTCTCTTTTTAATGTACTCAGAAAATCTTCTTGCGAGATAGGGATGCCTTTCATTCAACTTTCTGTAGTACTTAAGACCTCTCTCAATATCTTTCTGAGGGAGTTTAAGTCTACCGCAATTAGCGCATACAGCCCTCAGCACATCATATATATACTTGATAAATATAACGTTTATTACGGGGAGAGCTAGCTCGATATGCCCGAAGTGACCTGGACACCCCTTTATACTGTTACCGCAAACTGGGCATATATGCCCTGGATCTATAGCTCCGAGGTGCGGATCCATTACTGAATGGGGTACAGGTAATCCGTCTTCATCATATGTTTCTGTAGACTTAACCTCTACAACAGACATCTTCCTGATCTCTTCAGGTGATAGTATCCCGAATTTTATCATCGAAACTATCTTTTCCTCCTCAGTTACAGTCATAATCTCACCCTATTACATCTTTATGAATTTCTCGTGTTTATCCGAAGTTATAAGCCTTGGCTTTATACCCATACTCATCAACTCCTGTATTAAAAGCTTAAAGGCGTACGGAATAACAACAGGGTGTAGCACTCCTTTATCTTTATGTATTGGGCATTCATATATCTCCTTCTTCCTGTTATACCAGCCTATGAACCCACATAATTCACACACATATACCACAGTTTTATCTGAGCTCTCTAACATTCTCTCCCTAATTAGCGTCGAAGCCCCGTGGCCTATTATTGCGTCTCTCTCCATCTCTCCAAGCCTTAAACCACCTTCTCTTGCCCTACCTTCTGTAGGTTGTCTGGTTAGAAGCTGAACTGGGCCTTTAGATCTTGCATGTATTTTATCTGCCACCATGTGGTGCAACTTTTGGTAGTACACTATACCTATGAATATCGGTATTCCAATGAGCTCTCCTGTTCTACCATCATACATAGGCTCTGTACCATCCAATGGGTAACCGAATAAGAATAGCTGCTTCTTTAGCTCATCGATAGGCTCTTCAAAGAATGGCGTGCCATCGACGAACTTACCTCTTAGCGCCGCTACTTTACCAGCTATACTCTCCATAAGCTGACCCAAAGTCATTCTAGATGGAAGAGCATGTGGATTTATTATTAGATCCGGTATTATTCCTTCGAATGTGTAAGGCATATCGTACTGCGGTATCAATGCACCTATAACTCCTTTCTGTCCATGTCTAGATGCAAATTTGTCTCCTATCTCCGGTACCCTCAGATCCCTAACCCTAACCTTAACAAGTCTATCTCCATCACGAGTTGTTGTAATAAATACTGCGTCAACCCATCCTACCTCACCATGCCTTACAGCTACCGATGAATCTTTTCTTCTCTGAGCTAATATACCGTATCCTTTGTACTCTTCTACGAATCTAGGTGGGCTTGTTTTACCTATGATTACTTCTCCTCCCTTAACCTCTATCTCAACCTTTGCTATACCATCCTCTTCGAGTTTCGAATACACCTCCTTACCTCTATAACCTATAACTTTAGGATCAGGTATCTCAATTCTATCCTCTTGACCCCCTACATGTCTCAATTCCTCTGCGCTATAGAGCCTGAAGAACGTCGATCTAGCTAATCCTCTATCTATTGAGGATTTGTTCATTATGACGGCATCCTCTATATTATAACCTGTGTAACTCATAACAGCGACAATAAGGTTTTGACCTGCGGGTCTATCGTTGTACCACATAACAGACAAAGCCCTTGTTTGAACCAGTGGTTTTTGTGGATAATGTAGTAGGTGGGCTCTTGTATCAACTCTAAGCATGAAATTAGCCATGTAGAAACCTAGAGCTTGTTTAGCCATAGCTGATTGATATGTATTTCTTGGAGATTGGTTATGCTCGGCATAAGGAATTGTTGACGCTGAAATCCCCAGTATTGCTGGAGGCCATATCTCTACATGTGTTGTCTCCGGTGTAATCTCTTCCGGATTTATAGCTATTAAGGCGTTCTCCTCTTCTTCGGAATCTAAGAGCTCTACATATCCATTCTTTAGAAGATATTCAAATGTAATCTCTCCTCTCTTCACCTTCTCTATAACGTCCTTAGTTATCGTGAGTTTACCGTCCTTAACTACGAACAGTGGTCTCACTATTCTACCAGCATCACAGTTAATATATACCTCATTGATATATCTAGTCTTGTAATGCGTAACATTGACTTCGTAGTGTATCTCGCCTCTTCTCCTAAGCTCTCTAATCTTAGATACAAGTTCTTCGCCTTTCGGATGGTACCCTATAAGAGTGCCGTTAAGAAATACCTTACTCCATGACTCTATATTGCTATATGAAAGCTCTCCACGAGTAAGCTTACCGAATATCTCAACAATAGGTATTACACCTAATCTGTATAACATAGACTCTATATGTTTTTCATCAACACCTACAGTTATTGTCGCAGAAAGTGCTAAATTCTTTACAAGTCCGCAATTAGGTCCTTCCGGAGTTTCGAATGGGCAAAGCCTACCGAATTGTGTTCCATGTAGATCTCTTGCTTCGAAATGAGGTTGGCTTCTACTCAATGGTGAAACAACTCTCCTCATATGGCTTAGCGATGATGACCAGTTAGTTCTATCAATTATCTGTGTAACTCCTGTTCTACCTCCTATCCACGTACCTGTAGCCATAGCATGCTTTATCCTCTCCGTTATTATATCACTCCTTACATAAAGTGCTAGGTTTACTTTTCTCTCCCTAGCTTTAGCTCTCTCTATCTGATACCTCAGATCCTTTAGAAAAGCTCTCCAAGCAACTCTAAACAGCAGAGCCAGCATATCACCAGCTAATTTTATCCTCTTATTTGCGTAATGATCTTTATCATCAGGAGGTCTTCTACCCAGCACCAACTCTAGGAGTTTGCATGCCATCTGGCCTAGGAATAGCGCTTTCCTAATCCTGTTTTCTGGTGTTGTACCTAGGTGAGGTAGGAAGTAACGATCTATAACATACTTCGCCCTCTCTATCCTACTCTCGCGTGCTTGACCTATAGCGATTCTTGAACCTATGTAGTCAAGAGCGTCTTCGACTGTAGTTATATCGCTTGCTTGTATAAAGGAGGGGAGCAGCTCCTTCTCTATCTCTGGATCTGGTGATACAGCCATAGCTATGTCTATGTCTCTCTCAAGACCTAGAGCTTTCATCATTACGACAAAAGGTATTTTCCCAGGTACTGCAGGGAACGATATATGTAACGTTCCGTCTTTATGCCTATCGAGGATAACAGGTATCCTGTAACCTGTTGTAGATGATATAACTTTAGCTGTATGTGTTACATTTAAACCTTCTTGACCATAATCAACTATAACTCTATTAGGTGCTAAATCTTCTTGAGCTACAATAATACGTTCTGAACCGTCTATTATGAAGTATCCACCTGGGTCTTTAGGATCTTCACCTATGCTTACCAACTCTTCCGGTGTCGCTCGGGAGAGAGGATCCTTTATCGACTTAATCATCAACGGTATTTCTCCGACTAAGACTTCCACAGGGTTCTCAGGGATATTGTTTTCATAAGGTACAAAAGTTACGTAAAGTGGTACTGCATATGTTATATCTCTATGACGACACTCCATAGGGGTTATATTCTTGTTAATACTTCCATCTATTTCTCTTACTTGGGGGTCACCAAGTCTAAAATTCCTGATTACCACTTTATATCCTGGAATCGAAGTCTCGATTACTGGTTCCTCAAATATTATATCCTTCAAAATCTTTGTTATAAAGGTATTATAAGATTCTATATGGTGCTTTGTCAATCCTTTTTCTCTAATAAAAAGCTCCATGACAGCCCATCTATCATCCGGAGATAGTATTCTCGATTGAGGATGGGCGTTTGGTATAGGTCCTAGCGATGCATATACCTGACCTTTGTCTACTATAGCTAGTGAGCTCATTGTCTCACCTCATTTCACGGAACTACATACCTATAAACAACGATCTCTCCTCCCCAAGGAGTTTTCCTCACCACCTTAACTATATCACCAGGTTTAGCCCCTATAGCCTTGGCAACAGGATCGTTAGCTTTTATCCATGGTAACTGGTCGGGTTTTATACCATACTTCTTCAATACCTCTAAACCCTCCTTCAACGAAACAACCTCATGCTTAGGTACAAGTTCATGCTCAAGTATTTTTTGGCTTACAGAGGAACCCCTCTTACTCACCATTTACATAGCACCATTATTTACAAACTGAAGTATTGTAATCATTCTGTAGTTAAAGACCTATACTAGACGCGCTTATAAGCATACTTTGTGTAAAACAGGCAAAAAGCTTTTAATACTTATAGAAATACTGTGTCAAAAGGTCTCAGGGCCCGTAGCTCAGCCCGGTAGAGCGGCGGGCTTTTAACCCGTAGACCGCAAAGGGCGGAAGTCCCGGGTTCAAATCCCGGCGGGCCCGCCACAACACCTACACATCTTTGATAGACAGAGATAAGCTAATAACTCTAAACAACATACTAAATTCTTGCACAGACCTGAGCCGCCGTAGCTCAGCCCGGTAGAGCGCCGGCCTCGTAAGTATAAAACCGAGAGAGCCGGTGGCCGCGGGTTCAAATCCCGCCGGCGGCTCCATGCACAACCTATAATATATTTTACATTAAGTACTTCCACAATAACTTGGTCGATACGTTATTCCTCGCTATGATGTTTCATAAACGGTTACAGAGTTCCTTCGATAAATAGCTGCACAAACTCGTTAGATACTGTTGAAAATAATTGAAAATCCTTAGTCTATTCAATGTGTTATTTCCAGAAACCCTAAGCTAGTTAATTAAACTTAAAATACAATGATTTCTATAGATAGATACCTCAATGTACTCCCACCTCAGTTATGATAATTGTATCCTACATTGTAAATATTTCCAAAACTCTAGAAGTTAGGAACTATTGGTTTGACAAGGTAGTCAGTATTTTCATAAAACCTACTCTTACGCGCTAAGCATCAAAATCAAACTAATGTACGAAATTCTATGGAACCTCTTTATAAAGTTTTATGGATTTAATGCTGTAAATATAGCTTTAAATAGTTTTAATATGCTATAGACGGCACTGTTCCTGTTTTCCAAAACAAGATTAATCATAATAATGCCTACTATCACATAATGAGACAAGAAGTAATGAAATTACAAATACAGCTAGTAGTAACCAGTACCAATTGAAACTTAAAAATGATAACAAGAGCTACACCTTGCTAGCCTTGTTAGAAAATGTTAAGCATGTTTTTAGGTTTTGCAAACAGGTGTTACATCTGCTTATAAACAAAACTAGGGAATATGTTTACTGAGCACTAAGACAACAAGCTTAACTCTATCCCCCGGGTGCAAGAGGTAATATAACAACTTTATCATTATTATCTAATTTTTGTGCTAAGTTATATACATTTCTTCCATTGACTAGGATGACTACCCCATCCTTTATTTCATTGTTCTCGAGGATCTCACTTATATCTATTAATCCTTCTTTTGAAGCTATATTTAAGAGGTTAGCAATAGTTGAATCCTTATTTATATACAAGGTTCTCTCTATACTTTTCGATGATTTCGAAAACGGTGGAAATATCTTAATTGTTACGCTTATCTGCTCCTGCATAGGGGATCCTTAATAGGTTTTCTAAGATTAATTCTTCTAAATGTTAAATAAGTTTTCTAGCTTTTCTCTTTTCTTGAAGTAGTTATTCATGATAAAAGAGATAAAAATGTTTATGAGCGTAAAACATTAATAACCAATAATTTATTGCTTCAAAACAGGAGATGAGGTTTTAAGTATGAGTGAATTAATATTTGGGTTCGATGAGGAACAGATTAAGAAAGATATATGTAAAGTCATGAGGAATCTGTTTGAGAGAGGTCTTGTATCAGCTTTAGGTGGAAATGTTAGTGCTAGAGTACCAGGTGCTAAAGAATTCTGGATCACGCCTAGTGGTATATTTAAAGGAGAGTTAACGCCTGACGACCTTATAAAGCTGGATTTTGACGGAAATATTGTTGAAGGTATTGGAAGACCTTCTATTGAATGGCCTCTTCATGCAGCTATATACAGAGTTAGAGCTGATGTAAACGCCGTAGTTCATGCGCATAACCCTTTTACTCTAGGGCTTGCTTTAGCAGGTGTGGGTTTAAAGCCTATAACTGTTGAAGCTGTAATGGTCTTAAGGAAGGTTGAGGTAGTACCTTTTGCTTTTCCAGGAACGGACCAGCTAGCTAAATTAGTATCTGAAAAAGCCTCTACAGGTGCTAGAGCCATTATTCTGCAAAACCATGGTATTGTTGCTATGGGTGCTAATCTATATGAAGCTGAGGCTATAGCTGAAACACTTGAGGAGGTAGCAATAGCACAGTTTGTAGCCCTGGCATTAGGTAAGGAACCGCCAGTTATACCGGAGAGAGATGTTGAGCTCTATTACAAATTATATAGGTTAGAGAAGTAGCTAAAGATTTGAACATAGGCGTTAACATATGCAGGAGCAAGAGTACTTTGGTTACGCAGGGCGCATTCTATACATTGATTTGTCTAGAGAGAAGGTAGAGGAAAAAACGCTCTGCATTGAAGATATAGAGATGTTTGTTGGTGGAATAGGCTTAGCAACAAAGATACTAGTTGAGGAAATACCTGATCCAAGGATAGACCCATACAGTCCAGAAAACATCTTGATATTCATGACAGGTGCTTTAACTGGTACACCTGTCTATGGAGCTAGTAGGTACGTAGTTGCAGCTAAATCACCTCTTACTGGAGCTTGGGGTGAAGCACATGTAGCAGGTTATTGGGGTACTGAATTAAAGAAAGCAGGATATGATGGCATAGTCATAAAGGGTAAAGCTTCATCCCCTGTTTACATATACATCAATGATAGAAATGTAGAGCTAAGAGACGCTTCTAAGCTATGGGGTTTAGACGTATTTACTGTAGATGAAGCTATAAAAAACGAGTTGAACGATAATAGCGTAAGAATTGCCTCAATAGGACCTGCAGGCGAAAACCTAGTTAGATACGCCGTCATAGCCTCTGATATCCAGCCTAATGGCCCTAGAATTGGGGGTAGAACCGGTATGGGAGCAGTTATGGGTTCAAAGAACTTAAAAGCTATTGCTGTGAAAGGTTCTGGAAGAATTAAAATCAAAGATCCAGCAAGGTTATCTAGTATTTTATCAAGATTACTCCCTCTGATAATGTCTTCGCCTACAGCACAAATACTTGCTGCTTATGGTACAGCTGGTGAGGTTGAAGAGTTTTACGAGTATGGCGATATGCCTATCAAGAACTTTACCTTAGGAATTTTCGAGGAATACAAAAACATTACAGGGCAAAGCTTTAGGGAAAAAGGTATCGTTGTCGATGTTTACGGTTGCTGGGCTTGCCCGGTTAAATGTTGGAAAGTTGTTGAGGTAGAGGGTAGAAGGATTAGAGCACCTGAATATGAAACCATAGCTTCCCTCGGTAGTTTGCTTATGATTGGAGATCCATACTACCTTGCAAAAGTTAACTACCTCTGTTGTAAATACGGTCTAGATACTATCTCTACAGGTGTAACTATAGCTTGGGCTATGGAGTGTTTTGAACGAGGTATTATATCAACAGCAGATACAGGGGGTATACCTTTAACTTGGGGTAATAAAGATGCTGTTCTGAAAATCGTAGAGATGATAGCTAAGAGAGAAGCCTTCGGTAACATACTTGCTGAAGGTTGTAAACGTGCTTCAGAAATTATAGGGAAAGGATCTATTGACTATTGTGCGCATGTAAAAGGTGTTGAAATGCCTATGCATGATCCAAGAGCTTTCAAAGGTATGGGATTGCAGTACGCGACATCGAATAGAGGAGCAGACCATCTATACGGACTCTTCTTCAGGATTGAGCAAGGGCAGAGAGTTCACGATCTAAAGATTTATGAAAGAGTTGACAGATTTTCGTACAAAGGTAAAGGATGGATGGTCGCGACAATGGAGCTTTGGAGCGAAATCCAGGAATCTATGGGGATATGTAAATTCGTAGACATTCCACCAGCACATGTTGCAGGTTTATATACATATGCAACAAGTATTAAGAGAACAGTTCCAGAACTAATGAAGATAGCTAAGAGGATATTTACATTGAAGAGGCTGTTCAACATAGCTTGTGGTATAACGAGGGTTGATGATACGTTACCCAGAAGGTTCTTAAAAGAACCTTTGAATGAGGGAGGTGCTAAAGGTGAGGTAGTAGAACTAGAGCCTATGCTTAAGGAGTACTACGAATTCATGGGTTGGAACGATAATGGAGTACCGAAGAGGGAGGTTCTTGAAGAGCTTGGCTTATTAAAATATGTTGAGAAACTCAGGATTAAAATTTAAAGGTTATGATAACTGAAATTCTTTCGATGTCTATCACCTGCTAACATATATAATTTCACCCATATCTTCTTTCGGCTCGTAACCAGGGTAGGAACTCACAAACTTCTTAATATGAGGCGATTTCAATGCCTCAACAAATAGTTTAACCGTATCCTTAGTTTCAAGACTCTGTATATGTACAGCAAAATCATATTCTTCCCAAGTTAATGGTTTGTATTCTAAACCGTAGATTTTCGCGGCATATTCAACACATACACCAACATCGGCTCTACCTTGAGCTATCGCAGCTGCAACCCCTGTATGACTTGAAACTTCATATGTATACCCATTTATTCTCTGGATAAGTTCGTGGAACTCTATACCCATAGCTACTGCTATATCTTTTAATACCATGTCTATGTATACCCTTGTTCCTGAACCTCTATTCCTATTAACAAATCTAACATCCGGTCGCAGTAAATCTTCGAAACCTCTAATATTCTTAGGGTTACCAGGTCTATATGCTAATACCAGTCTCCTTCTATAACCAAAAATAAGCACTGCATCTTTGTATTGTTTAACATATTCAACATTGTACTTTCTAGTTATAGGGTCTAGAAGATGTATTGGCGCTACATCGCCATAACCTTTGGATACGCTGATAAGACCTGCTAAAGATCCTACAGGTATAAACCTATACTTATTAGTTAACCCTAGTACATTAATGATGGAGGGTAGTATAATGTCGTGACTACCTATCACAACCATTTCTGGAATTATGTATCTCAATACGATAACATCTACATCCTCACCTTCCTCTACAATCTCGCGCCCTCTACTTATAACAGCTATACCGTTAGATCTTAGTAAAGAGGATATGTTACCCGATTTAGACGGTACCGGAATAGCTATTAAGTTAGAGCCTCTGTAAGTTAGTACTATAGGTATGTAGAGATCCTTACCCACTTCTTTTCTTAAACTTTGAGCTATCTTAGCCTTTATACTAGGCCTAAGAATAGGGTACTCAATACCGCTAATCTTCTCCACGATGTATCTCAACAATGTTAAGGAACGGGTAAGGGCTGAGAAGGGAAACCCTGGTAAACCTACCACAAGCTTCTCCTTTACAACACCAATAACTGTAGGTTTGCCTGGTTTCACCTCTAAACCGTGGACCAGGATTTCACCTAGATCCTCTATAACCCTGTAGACTATATCCCCGATACCTGCTGAAGTCCCTCCAGATGTTACTACCAGATCGTATTTCTCAATACTATTTAGTATAATCTTCTTAAGCTCGTCTTCATCATCAGGCACGATCCCTAAATAATCAGTTTCCGTGCCTAGAGATTTTAAGTACGCTGTTAAAGCGTATCCATTATAATCATATATCTGTCCATACTCTAACTTTGAGCCAGGTTTAACAATTTCTATTCCTGTAGAGATAACAGCAACTTTAGGCTTTAGGTAAACTTTAACAGATTCGTATCCTAAAGCTGCTAATACTCCGATCTCAAATGGTTCTAGTCTTGTCCCCTTGGGAATAATAAGCTCTCCTCGTGCAACATCGCTGCCAGCTACAGAGATATTCTCAAGTGGGGCTACTGTTCGATACACGTATACCAATCCATTTTCTCTCGTTGTGTGTTCCTCCATAACTACAGCATTACATCCACGAGGAATAGGTGCACCTGTTGAAATTTCAATAGCTTCGCCTCTCTTCACTTCAATACGAGGTTCCTCACCTACTTTTACAACTCCTATAACTCTCATCGATAGAGGTCTTATGTCGGAAGCTCCATAGGTATCCTCAGCTCTAACAGCATAACCATCAACTTCAGATCTATCAAAGGGTGGGTAGTCTATAGGAGCGTAAATATCCTCTGCTAATACTCTGCCTAAAGTGTCTAGTAACTTTACTACTTCCACTCCACGAGGTCTTAATTCAACTCTACTCTCTACAATCTCTATAGCTTTCTCGATAGGTACCAAGGTGTGGAATAGTTTCCTCTTAACCATGATTTTCAAACCACAGCTTTCCTACACTCCTTGTTAAGGTTAAGTTATTAAATTAGTTCAACTTCCACAAAATCTCCTTTATCGAATCCTTCAACGTTTGCTGGCACAATCAGAATACCATCACTATCAAGGATAGTGGAAATAGTGCCAGAACCCATTGCAGCAATCGGTTCTACACATAGATACCTACTGCATTTATGTATCTTAACACGTACGAACGAAGTATAGCCAGCTACATTAGCTACACGTTTAACAAGCTTAGCTACGACAATCTTCCTCGGTATATGTAGTCCAAGGGCTTTCTCAATTGATGGTAAGACGAAGTACTTTAGCCCGAGGAAAGCGGCTACAGGAAATCCTGATAACATGTATATAGGCTTGTTGTTTAAGATCCCCGCGCTTGATGGTCTGCCCGGTCTCATAGCAATCCCTCTTACAACTATCTCCCCACCCAAACTCTCAACAACATCTATAGCCATATCTTGATCCGAAGGACCTGCTCCACCTGTTAACACTATAACATGACATAGATCTACAGCCTTCGACACCAAGGAAGCAATATCTCCTTGATTATCCCCTACTATACCCATATAGATAGGCTCTACAAAACCTAAGGTTTTGAGATACGATGTTATCAAAACACCTGTTGAATTAAATACTAAACCTCTCCCTAAAATAGCTTCCGCATCACCAGCTCCCGGTTCCACCACCTCACTTCCAGTACATATAATACATATACGTATCTTCTCATATACGAAAACCTCATTTATTCCTACAGTAGCTAAAGCTGCTAAATGCTTAGGTTCTATCAAGGTTCCTCGACTAATCAACACCTTTCCCCTAGATATATCCTCTCCACGAACAGCTACATTCGTATACCTACCCAAACTCTTCAATACGTAGATCTTATCCCCATTCTCAACAACATCCTCTAACATTACAACAGCATCAGCACCCCGAGGTAGTGGATCCCCTGTATATACCTTAACAGCTTCCCCTGTGTTAACCACGATCCCAGATGAAAAAGGTTTAGCCTTACCCACAACCTTTAATACTATAGGGTTTGATTCAGAAGCTCCATAGGTATCCTCAGCTCTAACAGCATAACCATCAACATAGCTTCTATCGAAAAACGGTATATCAATTTCAGATACAACATCTCTTGAAGATACCCTATACAAAGCTTCTACAAGACCGAGTTTCTCCTCTTTCAACTCGATCTTAATCCTTTTAGACATAATTTCCACAGCAACATCAATATTCAGTAAAGTCCTCAATTTCTTCTCCAAGCATAATCCCCATTAATACAACACTTTCACACTAAAGTGTAGTTTCGTTACAGTGTAAAATTATTTATTGTACCGTAATATAATTCTAGCTACTGTTTAGAGTAATTATTCATCCTACCTCTACTCACTCTTTATCGACATGCAAAATAAAGATTCTGTTAAAGTTAAGTTTAGAGTAGAAAATGTTTTCAAACTATCTTAGTATAGAACTAAAATATTTTAAGGATACTGAATCATAGATAACTGGTATTTAGAGGTTTAGTTTCATAGAAATTGTCCCTCAGACAAATTCCATTAACCAATTTTAATATTTTTAGCCATTTAGTATCCATCTATAGGTAAATATATGAAGACACACCATAGATAGAATGACAGATAGGTTTTTATATATTTTTACACTTCACAAGCTAACTAGTAGGTTAACATAGTTAGTGTAGTAAGAGTAGGTAGTACATGTAGAATAATAGGGTGTTTAGATGCCGAGAAGAAGAATGGTGCCTATTTCTGAAGAGATTGTAGATGAAGCTCTAAAGATAGGTGAGCGCATAGGTATACCTTATCTCGTACTTATAGAACGTATATTATCTTCGGTTTTAAAGATCATGAGGTATAAAGATAATGTGCTCGATGTCTTATCAGCTCTAGACGCTCTCGATGATATTAAAAGACTTGGAGGAATCATTATGCCTATCTCTATCCTTAATCAGTTCTTGAATTCAGGTGATACAAAGTTTATTGAGGATCTCTGTAGAGAATACACCAAAATTGGTATTTGGTTTGGCGAACTTAGTAGACTTAAACGTGCTACTACCTTAGAAGAATTCAAGCGAGCTATATCGTTATGGTTGCCTATCTCATCAATTGATGTAACTCTGGATGGAGATGAGTATAAGATAATAATAGGGTTCGTAGGCTACAGTCGCGAGATCGTGAACATAGGTAAATGCATAATCGAAGGTCTAGTTCAAGGCTATAACCTTAAAGCTTCCGAAATTAGTATTAGGGATGTATTCATTGTTGTAAAGGTGAGGGGTTTTGTCCAAGAGTAGAAGGTGTATAGGTCTTGATGTAGATCTAGCTGAAGAGCTTAAAAATATAGCAAGCAATAGAGGGATGAGCATTGTTGGGTATCTACGGAAACTCTTAGAGGAAGTAATAGAGCTTGAAAACCATGGATACTACGCACCTGAAGTTCTGAACGAGAAAAAAATTGAATTAATATTATCTAAACTTGGTTTCATATACATACCTGCTGAATTAGTTGAGAAAACAGTTAATCCAGAAGATGCTGAGGTAGTAGGTCTAAGGATAGGTAAAGCATTGACAGAGCTAGGAATAGATTTAACAGAATTCATAGAGAGGTTCGCTGTAAGAAACGATTTAGCTATAGTTCAACGAAATACTTTGATATTAATCCCGACAACAGTTGTAAAGAAAGTGTTAATATATTTGCTAATCGGGATGGCGAAGGCGGGAGATGTTCCTGTATCTTCATCAGGAGACGTCGTCATAATTAAGCTTAAACGGTAGGTAATATTGATACAGCAACACAATAATGTACTCCAAGGATACATTGCTTCAGAACAACATAAACATTGATATAGCCTAAAAAGTGGGTAAATGAGCTCCTCAGAGCTTAAACAATGCGAGGCGGAAGATTCAAGGTCTTCACATGAAGATCTCGGTTATCTGCATACGTATCAAATGGTTGTCAAATTTATGCTTAGAATACGTAAGCTTTAACGATATTCGTACTAGAACCGATTACTATTTACTTCGCCATATAATTACGTTATTCTACAGCATGCTAATAAATGAAAAAATATTGAAGGAGCTATTTACCGAATGCTGTACGAATATAGTTCGTGAGTTGGAGGATGTGGGTACCAAATTGATGCAAGCGAAGTATAGCGATGTTAAGGATGATCACATACTTGTACTTTTTAAAAATATGTGTTCTTGTATTAACGTGATCTTGGATAACCTTTGTTAAGATTGTTTCTTTTCGTTTTCTATAATCTCTATAGCTTTAGCTAGATCACCTCTGGCTCTGATAATAGCTTCTCTTGCTTTATCAAGAGATACACCTGTATATTCAGAAACAAACTTCACATCTTCATCTGAAATCGGAACTTGTATTTGTTGATAAGCAGTTTCTGTACTTTTAATCGTTACTTTAGGTTCTTCACGCACATCCTGGCTTATTATGTAGAACATCTTCTGCCCACTTATCTCTACAACAAAAACTTCAGGTTTCTCAAGAACTACCTTTTTATCTGCTAGCTCTATATAGACGTTTTCGACTTTCTCTATTTGCTCCATCTTGATACCCATCCTCCTCAATTGTTTCAATTGTTTCTGTAGTTCACGTGGATTTATTGGGATCACAGCAAACACCTGAAAACAGTAGTTAAACAGAACAACTAAATTTTTAATCCATATTTAGACTGCGTCGAATCATTGCTATTTATACTGATCTTCATCGTTTCTTACGTACTTTAATCACAAAACCTTTACGTTCAACAACTTCTACTTCTTCTCCAGGCTCAATAACCTCATCGCTCTCTGCAATCCAAAGCTCGCCATCAATCATCACAAAACCTTTAGTTCCGGACCCTAGCTTATCAACGGCTTTACCTATAATTTTTCTTTCAGGTGCATATGATATGGTTCTAGGTTTTCTAAGAGCTTTAATCGATTTATATAGAATGAAAAGGAATAGCGAACCTGTAGAACAAGATATTATTACTAATGCTCTCCACAGCGTTGTAACGTCTACAACATAGGAAGCTGTTGGTAAAGGTGTTAAGAGAATTCCAAAGATAAGCGAAAGTATTCCCGAGATCCCCAGAATACCGAAACCTGGTGTTATAAATAATTCTATAAACAGCATTACAGCACCTAAAGCCATAAGTAATAACGATATAACTCTGTTACTTATATCGCTACCAACTAATGCTAAGAGTAGAAGCAGGATAGTTATTGGTAATAGTTCTAGTCTACCCGATGTAATTAGGATCAAGGTTCCAAAAATACCTATGAATAACAGTATCGAGTTTACAGCAGAATTTCTTAAGAATACCAATGCGTAGATATCTATACCAGGCTTAAGCTCTTCATAACTATCTATATCTAATCGCCATAGAGTACCCGAGATATTTAGTTCTACTCCTCGAACTACTCTAAGAACTTCTTCAAGCGATTCCGCTAACACATTTGCTATACCGAACTTTAATGCTTCCTCACCTGTTAATACAACATTTTCGTAAACAAATCTCTTAACTAAAGTTCTATTCCTATTCCTTGCACTAGCACATATTTCTAAAACTTTTATAATGGGGTTCACGATTTTGCTCTCATTGACAAATACTACTTCCCCAGTAACAGGGTTTATTGATACAGGTTGCGCTGCTCCTATAACACCATTTTTACTCATAACAAGTATGTGTGAAGCTAAAGCTATTAAAGTACCTGCACTATATGCTTTGTTCTTTACATAAACTATTATTGGAACTTTGCTCTCTAGAAGTGTATTCACGATATTTAGAGCTGGATCCAGATATCCTCCATATGTATCTAAGTATATCAGTAACGGAACTCTTCTCTCTTCAGCAAATCTTAAAGCTCTCTGCACATATTCTTGTACTGGAGTATCTATTAACGAGGTATATCCCTCAATTCTTATTAATACAGCATTATAACTACTGTTCCGAGCAAAGACCGGTTCCGTTATACTAACGCTTATCACGAATAAGCATAGAGTTATCGTAAAGATGTACAGAGATCTTAGGATCTCTATATTATGTACTGCTCTCGCCACCTTTAACACCAGTTTTTCTACTTGATAAAGCTGATGATAGAGCTGTAGTGAGACCTAATTCTCTTAACGAAGTCTCCGTTATTATTATCAAGTTCTTCTCTCTCGCTATATCAGTATACGTTTGTAGTTCTCTTAGTCTAAGAGCTGGTGTATGTACTTCATAAATTGTAGCAGCTTCAGCTAAAATCTTCGCTGCCTCTCTTTCGGCTTCCGCTTCTATAATTCTAGCTCTTCGATATCTCTCAGCCTCTGCTTGTTTAGCCATAGCTCTTATCAAGTCTTGTGGTAGCTCTATAGATTTCAAAGTTATGAGGGAGACCTTTACCCCCCAAGCCTCCGTAATACCATCAACAAGAGCTTGTATTGTTTTAGCTATAGTCTCTCTTTGAGTTAACAATGTATCTAGGTCTATCTGACCTATAACATCCCTTATAGTTGTTTGGGTAAGAAGCGCTATAGAGTAGTGCGGATCCTTGATCTTTAAAACAGCTTTCTCAGGATCTACTATACGGTAATACACAACAGCATCAACTGTTACCGTTACATTATCTCTCGTTACAACCTCTTGTTTAGGAACATCTATAGTAGTCAATCTCAGATCCACAATTATACCTTTATCTATGAATGGTACAAGAAAAACTAGCCCTGGCCCTCCGATACCTTGATACTTACCTAACCTAAGTATAATAATTCTTTCCCATTCTCTCACAATCTTAATACACTTAGCAAGAGTAACTCCAATTATTAAAACTACAAACATTATTGTTATAAAAGTTAAAGGATCCAACTACTACACCTAATTCTCAGTAAACTAAACTAGTTATAAAGGTTATAGGGCTACGGGTTTACACCATGAAATCATATATTCTATAATACCTATTCTATACACCAACAACATCTTGATCATTTTACGAAAATACCTAGGATCTAAATATTTGGATAAAATCTCCGGATATTCATACTCCACTACCCCGTTACAAATATTTATCATTATTCTTTACTAGCCTTATTAATGATATACTTAGAATCAAGAAGCTGAGAAATGCTCATTAAGGTCAAGTATAGCTCTAAAAGTTCTGTAAGTTAAAATTCGTTATTAAGCGTAATGCTAGGTATAAATGATGAGCTCAAGACGGGCTGAAATAGATGATTGAAACTCTCCGAGCTGATAATAGGAATACCTTTGAAGAACTTTATCCTAAGCCTTGTGGTTTAATTGCTTTACTGACAGATTTCGGATTAGAAGATCCGTATGTAGCTGCAATAAAAGCTGTAGGGTATAGTATCTGTAGCAATATTAAGATTGTTGATATAACACATAACGTAGATAGCTTCGATATAGAGTCTGCAGCACTTATTCTCTACATGGTTTATAGGTACTTTCCGAAAGGAGCAATATTTGTTGTGGTAGTAGATCCGGGTGTTGGAAGTAGTAGAAAACCTATAGCGATTGCTACAAGGAACTATATATTCATAGGGCCTGATAATGGAGTCTTAACTCCGGCTGCCAAGGATGATGGTATAATTGACATCAGGTTGCTGGAAAACGATAACTACTTCCATAAACCTGTATCATATTCCTTTCATGGAAGAGACATATTCATGCCCATAGCTTCGCATCTCGTATGTGGAGCCAGATTCGATAGCTTAGGTAGACCCCTTGATCCTACCTCTATAACATACATAGATACAGGAATAGGTTACCTAGAGATTGAAGATAAATGTGTACAGCTTAAGATTATACATATAGATAAGTTTGGAAACGTTATGTTATCGATACCCTTCGTAAACCTAAGTCAAATACTAGGTCTTGATATAGGGGTCAACGTTAAAGTTTACTCCCACAGCAACGTATTTACAGCTAAAGTTGAGAAAGTGTTCTCTGTAGTTCCTAAAGGTACGCTTGTTCTCTATGAAAATAGTTTCGGGCTAGCTGAGCTCGCGGTAAACCAAGGTTCAGCAAAAGAGTATCTAAATGTTACTAGGAAATCTAAGATAAAGATTTGCAAGAGTTAGCATTATCATTCCTATTCAGCATCTTACTATCCAAAATAAAGTATTACCTAGAACAATAAGGGCCGGGGGTGGCCCACCCGTGCACATGCTGCCCCGGAACTACGGGGCTTCTTTGCACGGGTATCGAAATAAGTTATTGCTGAATAAGTAAATAAATTTACATAGCGTTAAGATTATGTGTACACAGAAAACGCTAACCATATGATGAGTGACTCCAATCCTGATCCTGGGGATGCCGTATGATGAACTCAACCCTTACTGAAAATTTTAAGCAGAACAGCAAAACCTTGATATTCGATACAACTATTCTAATACTGAGAACTCGTAATATTGATGATAATATTATCGCGAATTGCGTAGACACTCTACGTAATCTGTTCATTGATATACGTATAGACGTTCACAAAGATTTCGTAGAGATACCAGAGTATCTTCTTGATACCTATAGAATGCAGTATCAAGCCGAAGGCGTAGCCTACTTTGTTTCAAGAAATTTCCATGATGACCATTTTGTTATATTCATAGCCGATGTAGACGCCTACGTCCCTGGTCTAAATTTTGTTTTCGGTATTGCTATACCTAGTATCCGTACAGCAGTTGTTTTCACATATAGGTTAAAACTTTTCGCTGACTACGAAAGATTTATTTCAAGAGTTAGAAAAGAAGTTGTTCACGAATTGGGCCATTTACTAGGCTTAAAACATTGTAATAACCCCGCTTGTGTTATGAGGTTCAGCAATACCGTTCTTGAAGTAGATGAGAAAAACTATCTATTCTGCGATAAATGTACAACGAAACTTACTAACATGGGCTTTAAATTAAGAAAAATATCTCCATAGTAATGAGTCTTTAGACTTTAACGCTATAAACAACGATGTTATCTATATCCGTAACCATTAAAACTAAGCATTGCATTACCTAGTAAATATGAAGATCCACCCTATTTTGGGTGTATAAACCCCTTCATCGGTACTAAGAGAAGTAACTTCCTTAACCAGCTTACTAGTTGTAAGAGGCTTCAGAAACTATTTACAACTAATCAAAACTAAACTAATTATAGCTGATACAGCAACTGCTACGGCTTAGGTAAGGTGTGAAATGATGGATCTAAGTAAAGTTAACATTGTTTTAACTTGTAGAATAGGTATGGAAAAAGTTGTAGCTTCGTATATTCAAGAACTCGATTCTCAAGTCAAGGTATACCCCTCACCTTATGGATTCTTAGGATTAGTTCTAGTTGCTTCCTCAGATCCTGTAAACCTCTACAACACTATAAAGAAGGGTGTACCCGAGGTAGAGAAGGTATACCTAGTAGAAGAGGTATGCAAAGCTGATTTAAGTTCACTTGTAGAATGCGCTAAAAAATTTGTACCGAAGATAAGAAAAGATGAAAGTTTTGCTGTAAGTACTGTTAGAAGAGGTCAGCATAATTTCCGATCTATAGATGTTAATATAGCTGTCGGAGCTATCATTAAACAGGAAACTGATGCTAGAGTTGATTTGGAGAACCCTGATAAGGTATTAGTTATCCAGATAGTGCAAGACTATGCTTATCTTTCTCTTATTGATAGAAGTGAGATCCATAGAAAGATGAGACCCGGGAAATACCCAATGTATAAACTGTTTAGGAGATTCATAGTAGCGCATGAACCGTATCTAGGACCTCCAGATGCTTCCTATACACTAGGCACACGTATTGGACGTGAGGTACAGATATTTGAGATAGACGCACTATACGTAACACCTATAGGATCTGTCGAAGCTCAACCACTATTTCATTTCTTAAGGGGTTTATTTGAAGGCATTGAATCTAGATACGATGTACAAAGACGTAGCTATGGAAGAGATGTTCATAAAGTTAAGGTCTATATCCAAGAGCTTTATCAATTCATTCGAGCACATCTAGGAGAGCCTATGATTGTATTTGAGCCGGAAGGCGAACCTATTACGAAGGTTAGCGAAGAACTAGCGAAATTTGTGTTAGATAATATTAGAAAGAATAAAAAGATAATTCTCTTGGTAGGAGCTAGGGAGGGAATACCTGTGGGTATCTTTAGATTTGCTAACTTTGTTTTAGACGTAGCGCCGGGAATCGTTATCTCAACTGAATATGCATTAGCATCAGCATTGATAGCCATGTCAACGATTCTACATAACTACCTCGTCGAAGAGAAGACCCTGGGTAACGATATTGTTTAGAGAGTACTCATCAACATCTAATCTTTTAATCAGATGAGGATAAACATATCATCGACTCAATTCGGCTCTTCCTCATCATCTTCAAGACTAGTTTTCGTTAAACTCGTTCCTTAATCTCTCATCGATGTTCAAGATCTCTAGCTGTATCCCTTTAGTTCTTAAATAGTAGATGTAATTTCTTATAAGTTTTCCAAACATATTTTGCCATTCAATCTTATTACAAACAAATATCATGATCCTAGCATATTTCATTGATCTCGAGATCTTTAAAATATATTCAATTAAGGTATATATCAACGATTTCACGTTTTGGTAAGAGTATTTAGTGTAGGTTTCGAATTGGGAAAAAGGATATACATTAACTAGAGGATACGGTACTATACCTAGTACTGGGTGATAGAGATATAACGAACATTTCTCTACTTCAAAATATCGCTTTTTCTCTATAACATTCAAGATATGTTTAGTTGAAGTAACATCGCTTCCCGATTCATATTCTTTAACTAGGGGGATGAATGTGAGGCATGCTTCCCTAGGCAATACCTCATCGAGAATCTTTCTACGAGGAATTATGATCTTGGGGTTGTATAGAGAATCCTCAGAAACGATAAACAAACCTCTACCTCTAGATTTTAAGTATGGTGATCTCTTATAGATGAATTCTAAGTATTTTTTAAGATCTTCAAAAGCTCTTCTTGCTGCAGGATGCGAACGCGATTTCTCTTCTAGATATTCCCACAACCTTCCTTCTCTAATACTTTCCTTGATTTCTTTCAGCTCCAGATACAGGGTATGGAGGTTATGAAGAGCTAAAAGCTTAATAAGTTCTTCTGATGGTAATTCCATAAGAGCTTCCTTAGTATATTTTGAACAAACAGGGCATGAACAAGGTAAGTAATCAAGTTCACTAAGTCTATAAGTACCACGTCTTGTCATATATCTTCCATCTCTAGCATATAGAATATAGCTAGCTGAATCCATGAGATCTACTCCTAACGCTATAGCGAATGGCATTATTAGTGGATGCCCAGCTCCGAAAAGGTGTAGAGGTTTCGAAGACTCAATAGAAGATCTTACAAAGAATACCATCTCAATAATTCGATCCAGCATATAGTTCTCTAGAAGTGTTGTTGGACTTCCTAACGCGTATACGCTATACCCATACCCTGCCACTTCTGATGATCTTAATGCATAGTCTTTAAGAATATCGAGGTATACCCCTCCTTGGATTGGTAAAACCCATAACGTATCTTTACATAGTCCAACTATATCGGAAACCTCGATAGCCCTTTGAAGCGTTATTTCAGCGCTCTTTAAAGCCTCTTCGCGATCTACGTTATATGGTGTTGGCACATCCAATATAACACCTATATCACTCCCTATACTGCATTGATACTCAACTATTTTTCTATTTGATACCTCGATATTACCATACTTAAGTATTTGATATGCACCTGAATCAGTCATTATAACGCTATCGAACCCGAGGTAGCTGTGTATATCAACAACCTTTCCAATGTTCTTCCATAGAAGATATGCGTTTGTTATAATACCGTTGAATCCTATACCTCTTATATCGCTTAATGAGACAAGCTGACGTTTAAGTAAGGGATCTATGACAGGAAAAATATATGGTGTTTCTATTACACCATGTCTTGTCTTTAGCTTACCTATTCTAGCATTTAGATCTACATCTTTAATTTCGAAACAATCTATTTAGCACCTTTTTTCTTACTCTCGATATACTCCATGTATACTTCATATATTCTTTGAGCAAAACTTCCCGTACCCTCTACACCTGATTCGCTAACCTTGATCCTATCGTATACTACAACGATATTTGCGTCATGTAATACTTTTACCAGATCAGGTCTTAGATTAAGCTTGCTTATCAATAGCGATGCAAATTCCTCTGCATCAAATAAAGGTTGCTCATAGATAAGTATTTCAGAAATTCTATTACCATTGATTATAACTCGATAGAACTTGGAACCACCACTATCTTCAGCCTCGCCTAAGACTATATGGAATGAGGTAGGATCATAAGATAGTAGTTTGCCTATGTATACCTTGCCATCGGCTAGTCTTACCATAACTTTTTTATCTATCAATCGTGTAAGTTCACTTGCTATGCTTCTAGGGGCATAACTCACTCTACATCACCTTATAGATAAAGAGTCGCCACAAATAATAAGTCTATGTTAGCAAAGCTTTACTTAATCATCTCTTAACGGTAATCACAATATTACTTCCATAGCTTAACGTATACCTTATCCATATAATTAAAATCTCTCACTATATCTTCATAACGAGTCGATATTATCACTAAGTACCCCCACAAGCTTATGTACAGCTTAACTATATCATCCTGTACCCGTTTCGTAATTACATATCCGTGAGCTACAAAATCCACTCCTTTAACATATTGAGGAATGAACTTGTATATCCCCACATTTACTTTTTCACCTTTCTCTACAGGGTTCAAATCTTTATGGATATCCATCTTTATATTAGCTTTGTCGCATTCCATGGTCAAAATTTTCACACCAAAAATACGTGAATCCTCCACATTAACGACATTACATCTCAGCACTAGGCTCATGCTAAATCACATCATTTCTTTTATTTTCCCGCTGAACATCTCTTCTACTACCCTGTATTTAGGTCTTCATAAAAACATGGTTAATTTTGTAACGTGATGTTGTTAGTAATTAGCATTTTAGCATTTTATAACTTTTGTATTGTATAGGGCGTTGAACGAGAAAATACTATTTGATCGTTTCAACAATATTACAAAAGTAAAAATAGAACCTAAAGGGGTAGAAGTCTATATAGCTATAGCAGAGTTAGTCGCTGTGAGTAAGGATGAGTACGATGATAAATTATTAGAAGCTCTGAATATGTTGAGCGAGAGAAGTGTTAAAAATAATTACAATTATTTATTGTTAACATGTGTTAGTAGCAAAGGTCTTGATACCAAAGTGGGTGTTGTAAGTCGTAACAAAGAAACTGCTTGGAAAGAATTAGAGGTAATTTGCTCCATAATCGAGACTCTGACACACGGCTTCGTCAGATGTTTGCACACTAACGACTTTTTCGATACAGTGGAAGAGTGCATAACTCCACAAAGTCTCTCCCCTCTAAATTTTCTAATGAGAGTATTGAGGAGGAGTAATGCGTATCAGATCAGAAATAAAGTAATTGTGCATCCTCTGTCCGTGATTCCATATCCCCTCATCCACACTGCTCGTGAATATCAATATCTAGCATCGGTTTTTAGCCGAGGATCAATCCCTATAGGGCATCTTTACTCTAACCCAAATTTG
Organism: Desulfurococcaceae archaeon; assembly: GCA_020832925.1. Lineage (GTDB taxonomy): Archaea > Thermoproteota > Thermoprotei_A > Sulfolobales > Ignisphaeraceae > Ignisphaera. The sequence goes on from JAJHRF010000001.1 coordinate 38,308, forward strand.
AAGGTAATGATAAGCGATGAACATATACTTCGGCATATACTTATCGTAGGATCTACTGGTAGCGGGAAATCAACTACAGCCTCAGTACTTGCTGATAAAGTTGCAGAAAAAGGTTACGCTGTAGTTATCATAGATTGGCATGGTGAATACGAGTCTCTTCTACAAGGTAGCAAATCTGTAACTGTTTATACAAACCCGTTGAAAGGCTCGGTGTTGGAACCTCTAAGTCTAGAAGATTTAATAAAACGTGAACCACTATCGTTTATCGAAATACTAGAAAGTTCACTCGAATTAACACCGCCTCAAGCCCATATACTCGAAGATGCTGTAAATCTCTTAGCACAGAAGTTCACGGGACAGGGATATTGTATAGATCTGATAATAGATATGATTCAGAATAGCGCTGCAACGGCTAGATGGTTTACAGAGTCACGAGAGGCTTTACTTAGGAAACTTAAACCTTTGTCTAGTAGCTACCTCAATATTCAATGGTCTAAGTTGTCAAGGATTAAAATAGAGAAAGGAAAGATCTACATTTTCGATGTTTCAGCTATATCTAATACAAGGGTTAGAAGAATTATAGCGTCGCTTTTAATACGTTCAATCATACTAAATGCTCAGTATAACAACATTGTTAAACCGATAATGCTTGTGGTTGACGAAGCTCATAATATATTTCATAGCGAAAATCCTCTATCAACACTTATTGCCGAGGTAAGGAAGTGGAGTTTAGGGTTTACTATAATCACGCAAGCTCCTTCAATGCTATCACCTGTAGTGATTAAGAATACTAATACAAAGATTATCCATGCATTAAAAACTACTAGCGATATAAATGCCGTTATCTCGTCTTCTATCCTAAAGAAAGAACATAAAAAACTTGTTTTATCGTTAAAACCTGGGGAAGCTTTGCTTGTTATACCTGAAGTGGTTGAACCTATTTTAATAAAAATTCCTAAGCTATAGATATCTCTACTTCTCCTCTTCCTCTTTCTTCTCTTCTTTCTTTTTCTCCTCTTCTTTCCTCCTAGACGCTGCTATCACATCATCTATCCTTAGTATTAATGTTGCAGCCTCAGTACCTGCTTTTAGTGCCGATATCTTTACTAGCAATGGATCTATTATACCTTTTTCTTTTGCATTAATTAGATCTCCTGTGAAGACATCTAACCCTATCCACTTTCCATCAGGTTTCATGTGAGCAGCTCTAAGCTTCATCAGGACCTCGACAGAGTCTAGACCAGCATTTGTAGCTAAGGTCTCTACGATGCCTTCAAGAGCTCTTGCAAATGCTTCAACAGCTAACCCTTCTTTACCTCCAACTTTGTTAGCGTATTCTCTAAGGTGTTTAGCTAGCTCAATTTCGAAAGCTCCAGCTCCATATACGATCTTCGGTAATCTGAAGACATCTGCTACAGCGCTAAGAGCATCTCTTGTATATCTCTCTGCTTCATCAACAAGTCTTTCAAGACCTGCTCTAATCAATATAGCAACAGATCTCGGATTCTTACATCTCTCTACAAATACCATCTTATCCTCTCCAACCTTCCTCTCTTCAACTAGACCACATTCTCCTAAGTCTTTCTCTGATAGATCCTCTATATTACTTACTATCCTACCACCCGAAGCTCTCTCAAGTTTCTCCATATCGCTTCTCTTAACTCTTCTAACAGCCATTATACCTTTCTTAGCTAAGTAGTGCTGAGCAACATCATCAATACCTTTCTGACATATAACAACATTAACACCTACACTAGCAATCTTCTCAACGTAGCTTCTGAGGATATTCTCTTTCTCTTCAAGGAATCTACGCATTTGTGTTGGATCGCTAATCCTTATCTCTGCATCTATTTCAGGCTTTTCGATTTCTAGAGGTGCATCGATTAAAGCTATCTTAGCATTCTCAACTCTTCTAGGCATTGCCGGGTGTACAACTTCTTTATCGAGTATTACACCATATACTAGCTGGGTATCAAGTAGTCCTCCTCCTTTCTTCTTGACTATCTGCACATTATCTAAATCGACATACCATCTATCTGCTCTCTTCTCAACAATTTGTCTTACTGCTTTAACAACTAACTCGGCTAAGAATTCTCTGGCACCGTGAACAGCTTTACTAGTTAAAGCCGACATAGCCACTTTCTTCAGGATTTCATCCGATGACGGAGCCTCAACATCGACCTCCTCCGCTATCTCATACGCTACCTTAGTGGCGTACTCTAGAGCTTTTTTATACCCGTTCACAATTATTGTTGGGTGCAAACCTTTCTCTAGAAGATCTTCTGCTTGTTTAAGTAATTCACCAGCTATTATCACAGCAGTCTTTGTTCCATCACCTGCTTCCTCATCTTGACCCTTAGCTATCTGTACCAATAATTTCGCAGCTGGATGCTGAACATCCATCTTGTCAAGGATTGTTGCTCCATCATTGGTTATAGTTATGTCACCGAGTGCGTCAACTAACATCTTATCCATTCCTCTAGGACCGTAGGTTGTCTTTAACATTTCAGCGATAGCTAATGCTGCCATCATATTGGCTCTTAATGCATCACGTCCAGCAGCTCTAGACGTACCTTCCTTTAATATGATTACAGGTATTCCTGTAGCTTCATACGGTCCTACTTGAGCCATACTCAACACCAAGGAGTTCATTTAGTGAGGTTCTATATAAGTTTTTATGAAAATAGTTACCGATACCTCTAGTAATAGCTATCTTTATAAAGTCAAGGAATCGTAGTATGGTATTAAAGTAAAACCTTATAAACTGATACAGATATGTACATATATGTTGCAATACCAAGAGCAAGGCTCGTGAGTAGAAGACGATGTGTAGGGAGAGTTTATGGGTAAGGTTAGGACAAGTCTAGTTAAACGTACAGCGAGAAAACTTATCGTTATGTATCCTAATCTATTCACGATAGATTTTGAGCATAATAAACAGATTGTTTCAAAACTTTGCATTATCCATTCGAAGAAGTTAAGAAATCAGATAGCGGGTTATATAACTCACTTAGTTAAAATAATGCAGAGGCAAGCTTCAGAAGAAGGTAGTGAAATCGATTAGGTGGGTACCCATAGTTAAAGTAAGGTTTTTGGGTCATCTCAGAACGAGATTAAATATCGATGAACTAAACATACCAGTAGAGGGTGAGATATCATTAACTGATTTGCTTACTAAGATCTCTAACTTGAAACCTGAACTACAACAAATTATCAAGAGTATCGTAGAGTATACAAGCGAGTATCTTCTTTTAATTAACGATGTCGATATTAATGTTTACGGCGATTTAAATAAAGTAAAAATAAGGGATGGAGATACCGTAGTCTTTGTGCCAGTAGTACATGGAGGAAAAGAATGATATTTATAGGATATATACATTGCAATAAAACAGTAAATCCCTGTGAATATCTAAAACATTTCTGTAACTGCATTAAACTTTGCCTTTACATCGAAGAGCTTCCTGCTTTATGGGAGGAACTCTCATTAGCATTTATTAAAACTCTTAAAGCTGTAGAGGATAGAAAGACCGTAGCGCGAAAAATAGAGTTTGAGTTCTATATAAGGTTTTTTGCTGAGAGACAAATTCACTATATAATCAATAAGTATTTAGCAACTAAGAAAACAAATTCAAAGACTAGTTTCATAATAACGAAGTGCGATAAAGATGAGCAGTGCGTGAGCGAATACCTAAAGAATCTTTTAAACTTAGGCTGTAAATACATAGAGAAACCCGGTATTGATGAAGCATTGAATCTATATTCGATAATATTAAAACATCATGATCTCGATGTAGATATCCATAGTATTGAGGAAATACGTAGAATAGCCTTAGGTATTATAGGATGCAACGATATCTTAATCAAAAAATAGATATAAAGTTTATCGTAAGTAAGACGATTAGGTCTTAAACTATGTTTTAGAAATATTTTTAATCCCCGGTCACTACAAGCTAATGATTGGTGAATCTATATGATGCTTGAAGAAGAATGGGAAGAAGAGGAATGGTGGGAAGAAGAGGAAGAATGGGAAGAAGAGGAATGGTAGAGCAAGTACAATACACTTCGTATATTTTAAACTATACGAGTTAAAATATTTATTTGCTTCAGGATTTGAATCGGTTATAGATTTAATAAAGCTTTTTTAAGGTAATAAGTGATGGCTAGAGTTGCAATTATTGATTACGAAGTTTGTAATCCTAGTAAATGCGGTACACCGTGCATTAGATTTTGCCCTGTAAATAAGACCAAGCCTTACAAGGCGATAGAGTTAAGTGAGCAGAAAAAAGGTAAACCTGTTATCTACGAAGATAAATGTATAGCTTGTGGGATATGTGTTAAGAAGTGCCCGTTTAAAGCTATAAGCATAGTAAATCTCCCGGAAGAAGTAGAGGAAAAGCTTGTACATAGATATGGACCTAACGCGTTTAAACTATACGGATTACCCATACCCATTAGAGGGAAGTTTGTAGCAGTTATCGGACCTAATGGTGTGGGGAAGACAACAGCTTTAAGAATACTATCAGGGAATTTGATACCTAATTTCGGTAAGTATGATGCTGAACCTCAGAAGGACTATGTTTTAAACCGTTTTAAGGGAACACAGCTGTATACATACTTCTACGATCTGTATTACAACAAATTAAAGGTTGTACTTAAGATCCAGTACATAGAGTATATCCCTAAGTATGTTAAAGGTGTTCCGAGAAGTATTTTAATGAAGGTTGATGAAAGAGGTATTATGCGTGATATCGTGACATTGTTGAATATGGAGTACATGCTGGACAAGGATATTTCAATTTTAAGCGGAGGAGAGTTGCAGAAGCTAGCTGTCGCTGTAGCTTTGGCAAAGGATAGTGATGTGTACATATTCGATGAACCAACAAGCTATCTAGATGTTAGAGAAAGGCTCAACCTTGCGAAAGCTCTAGATGAACTAGTGCCTAGGGATAGGTATGTACTTGTTGTAGATCACGATCTCATGTTCATAGATTACGTTGCAGATCTTGTTGTTGTAACTTACGGAGTTCCGGGGGTTTATGGTATGTTTTCTAATCCTTATACAGCAAATACAGGGATAGATCATTATCTCAAAGGCTATCTACCGTCGGAAAACGTAAGAATTAGAGATGAAAGTATTACATTTAGACTGCACGATAGTAGAGTCGATCTGGGGTCCGAGATAGAAGAAGTTCTCTGTATATGGAGTAATATAAAGAAAAAGCTAGGCGTATTTGAATTAACAGTAGAAGCTGGAGAAGTACGCAAAGGTGAGGTGATAGGGATTGTAGGCCCTAACAGCATAGGTAAAACCACGTTTATCAGAATTCTTGCAGGAGAAATCCAACCTGATGAGGGTTATACTACAACATCGGCGTTTAGATTAAGTTATAAACCGCAGTACTTACCTAGGCAGATGCAGGGTTGCACAACAGTCGAAGAATGTATAAAAGGTTTAAATAGAGAAGCTTTGAACGAAAATAGCTGGCTGTATGTAGAAATAGTTAAACGATTAGGGATAGATAGGTTGTTGAACAAGGAAGTTGCCACATTAAGTGGGGGAGAGCTGCAGAAGTTCCATGTAGCTTACGCTTTAATCAAAGATGCAGATATATACTTATTAGATGAACCTTCTTCACATATAGATGTAGAAGATCAACTAGTTGTAGCTAGAACTATTAAACGTGTAGCAAGGATTAGAAAAGCCTCGGTATTTGTCGTAGATCATAACGTTCTACTCATCGACTATGCTGTTGACAGATTAATAGTATTCACAGGTGAGCCAGGTTTTAGAGGATACGGTTTCGCACCTAATACCGTAGCTAAAGCATTTAATAACTTCCTGAAGCAGCTTAGCATAACTATGCGACGAGATCCGCAATCAGGAAGACCTAGAATAAATAAACCTGGTAGCTACTTAGATAGATACCAGAGATCGTTAGGTCAGTATTCCTACTCGGAATAGATCTACAAATTTTCAAGAGCTCGATAAAGTTATACTCGGTATACCCGCAAAACTTATTTTCTTAAAAATAGCTTTTCCTTAGCCTGGTGAAATTTGTGAGTGAAAAACCGAAGACAACGATATCCGTAATCAAAGCAGATATAGGGTCTCTTGCAGGACATCACGTAGTACATCCTGATACTATGGCTGCTGCAGCTAAAGTTCTTGCTGAAGCTAAAAGCAAAGGTATCATAGTAGATTACTATGTAACTCACGCAGGTGATGATTTAGAGCTTATAATGACTCATAAAAAAGGTGTTGATTCACCTGAAGTACATGAAACAGCGTGGAATGCATTCAAAGAAGCAGCAAAAGTTGCAAAGGAGCTTGGACTTTATGCAGCAGGTCAAGATCTGTTAGCCGAGGCTTTCTCTGGGAATGTAAGAGGTTTAGGTCCATCTGTAGCAGAAATGGAGTTTGTAGAAAGACCTTCAGAACCTATCGTGGTATTCATGGCTGATAAAACTGAGCCTGGAGCTTTCAACCTACCTCTATTTAGAGTATTTGCAGATCCATTCAATACAGCCGGTCTTGTAATAGATCCTAAACTTCACGATGGATTCAAATTTGAGATCTACGATGTAATGGCAGGTAAATACGTTGTCATGAATGCTCCGGAAGAGCTATATGACATCCTTGCACTTATAGGTACTCCTGGAAGATTTGTAATAAGAAGAGTGTATAGGAAAAGCGATAACGAGATAGCAGCAGTTGTCTCAGTTGAAAGATTAAACCTCATTGCTGGACGTTACGTTGGGAAAGACGATCCTGTAGCAGTTGTTAGAGCACAATCAGGTTTTCCAGCCGTTGGTGAAATACTAGAAGCATTTGCATTTCCACACCTAGTAGCTGGATGGATGAGAGGAAGTCACTTTGGACCACTAATGCCTGTATCACAACGCCATGCTAGGTGTACAAGATTCGATGGACCACCGAGAGTTGTAGCTCTCGGTTTCCAAATAAAGAACGCTAGACTGATAGGGCCTTCTGATCTATTCGATGATCCAGCTTTCGATGAAACAAGAAGACTAGCGCAAATGATAGCTGAGTACATGAGAAGACATGGGCCATTTATGCCACACAGATTAGGACCAGAAGAAATGGAGTACACAACATTGCCAGAAGTACTACAGAAGCTACAAAATAGATTTGTAGAAGCCAAACTCTACGAAGTAAAAGGGCCTAAAGTCAAAACAGAATTACTAGAGTAGATAATAAGAATTAATAAAGTCAAAGCTATTTTTTAACTAGTGTCTGCGTAAAAGTATAACTTAAGTTTTGTTAATTGTGTGATATCGTATGAAGGTGCCTGTCTTAGCCATAAACTATAAGGTGTACAATACAGCATTTGGCGAAAAAGCATTGGAGATAGCTAAATACGCAGAAAAAGCTGCTAAAGAGTATGGCATCGAAGTTATAGTAATACCTCCTGCAACAGAGCTTAGGAAACTTCTTGAATCGGTATCGATACCTATATTTGCTCAACATGCAGATCCTTATGATTACGGAGCATACACAGGGTGGCTACCGATAGCAGCGTTGAAGGACATAGGTGTAAAGGGTGTTCTTGTAAATCATAGCGAACACAGATTGAGATTAGATGAGATAGTTGTTATTGTTGAAAACGCTAAAAAGTATAACCTTGAAACACTAGTCTGTGCAGACACTCCAACAGCCGCCTCAGCTGTAGCTGCAATAAATCCTACAGCTCTAGCTGTCGAACCACCTGAACTAATTGGGACAGGGATCGCAGTATCCAGAGCGAAACCTGAGGTTATAACGAATACTGTACATAAAGTTAGAGCTGTAAACAAGGAAGTAATAATACTCACAGGTGCTGGTATTTCGACAGCTGAAGACGTTGAAGCAGCGATAAAGTTAGGAACAGTAGGGGTTCTAGTAGCATCTGCTATTATGAAAGCGAAAGATCCAGAGAAAGTTATTAAAGAAATGGCGGAAGCAGCTTACAGAACCTATTTCGGTCGTAAATAAGACAACGATCTAAGTTAACTAATTTTTGACTTATTACCTCATTATAGTTCATCGACTTAATTACAACTGATAGTCTAGATGCGGGATCGGCAACCACTAAACAGGTTGTGGGGGAGCTCTGGCTTCCCTGACCACCTCTCAAATGACAGATGTAAACTCAACATAGATAAGGAAAACCAGTGAACCGCCAAGGGAGCCTAGCCCTTCGGAGCGGAGAGGAGGTCGGCTGTCGCAGCTACCGTAGTAACAAACAATCTAGACTAGAGTTAGAGTGCAACATAAAAGTTTTCGTCTTCCGAGTTGATGGAGGCTTCTTAAAGATCTGTACTATGTAATGCGATGGCGTGCATGTAGGTTTGATAAGGAGGAAGAAAGTAGTTGTCGGGGAGAAGGCGAAATTGCAATATTTGTTTTTAAGTTCACTAAACTACAATGTTTAGACGCGGATAGAGACCCAGGTAGTAGTCAAGATGATGAGAATAGCTTTAGAAGATGTGTATGTACCTGACACCACAGTTATCATTGAAAGAACTTTATCGAGAATGCTGAAGGAAGGTTCGATAAAAGGTAAGATAGTTATCCCTAAGGAGTATGTGGTGTTTTTCGAGACCAAGGCATTACAAGGAAGTGCTTTAGGATTAGTATGCCTTCAAGAAATTTTTGAAGCTGTTAACATGGCTCGTAAAAGAGACGATCTTGAAGTAGTTGTCTTTGAATCAGGGTCTAGAGATCTGAATCTCAATGATTTTACTGATTTAGATAGACTAGCTAGAGATATAGCTAAGAAAGTTGGTGGTAAGCTACTTACACACAATAATATTCAAAAAATGATATGCGAAGCTATGGATATTGATGTTGTTCTCATACCTTTATCAATAAACAAAGAATTACCTTTTGAGAAATACTTTGATAATCAAACATTAAGCATACATATAAAAGAAGGTGTACCAATACTTGCTAAGAAAGGTAAACCAGGTAGTTGGTCTCTTGTTGTTGTTGACGAGAGGTCTCAGCCTAGAGAAGCTGTAGAACTATTGATTGAAGAGATTTTTCGTAGAGTAAAAGCAGGTGAGGGTATTGTTGAGATAGAGGGTCGAGGTGTAGCACTTCTACAGCTAGGAGATTACAGAGTAGTGATCGTATCGCCTCCAATAGGAACAGGTTACGAGATCACTATAACAAGACCTATAGTTAGGCTGAAACTTGAAGATTATAATCTACAGCCTAAGGTTTTGAAGAGATTAGATGAGAAAGCCGAGGGTATTCTTATAGCGGGAGCCCCTGGTATGGGGAAAACAACATTTGCACAAGCCTTAGCAGAATACTATGCCCGTAAAGGGAAGATAGTTAAGACTATAGAGTCTCCAAGAGATATGAAACTACCTCCTATAGTATCCCAGTACTCGAAATTCTATGCATCCTCTAGAGAACTCCACGACATACTCTTGCTTAGTAGACCGGATTACACAGTTTTCGATGAAATGAGAGATGACGAAGACTTCAAGATATACGTAGATCTTAGACTAGCAGGTATAGGTATGATAGGGGTTGTTCATGCTACCTCACCTATAGACGCGATACAGAGGTTTATTGGTAGAGTAGATGTGGGGATGATACCCAGCATCATAGATACAGTCATATTTATCGATAAAGGGGCTGTATCAAAGATATACGAAGTTTCAATGACCGTGAAGATACCTACAGGACTACGTGAAGCAGATCTAGCTAGACCTGTAGTCGAGGTACGTGATTTCTTAACAAATGAGCTTGAGTACGAGATTTACGTATTCGGAGAACAAACAGTTGTTGTACCTGTTAAGAAGATAACGAAAGAAATAACCTCTCAGACGTTGATAGAGTTCGTGAAGAAATACATGCCGTACGCCGATATAGAATTAGATGAGATGAATAAGCTTCTAGTAATAAATATTCCTAAAGCCTTGTACAATTCATCAATATCGAAAACTATTAAGAGAGTTAAGAAAAGAGCTAGCAGACTTGGTTACGATATCGAAGTCCGGATGCAGTAACATCTAGCTAGTCGTGGGTATGAGTAACGCCATGGAGAAGAAAGAGGCGTCTAGAAAACGTTCTAGCGGGATTAGCGCCGAGAGAGAACTAGTGGTAAAGCTGTGGAAACTAGGTTTTGCTGTTATCAGAGGCCCTGCTAGTGGTGCCAAAATAAAGAGAGGTGTGTATCCCGATGTTGTTGCGATAAAGAATAGGCATGTATTCGTATTCGAGGTTAAAAAGAGGTCTAAATTAGACCATATCTACATAGACAAAGATCAGATCGAGAAACTAAAAGAGTTTGCAAGAAGAGCTGGAGGAGAAGCTTTGATTGCTGCTAAGATAACTGAACTGAAGATCTGGAAAGCAATACCTATAGAACTTGTTAAAGAGGTTTCAGCTAATAAAGTAAGAGTAGATAGAGAGGTTATAGAACAAGCTCAAGAATTGATTAAGTATCTTGAAAGCAAGGTTAATATAACTTTAGATAAGTACCTCCAGCAGTAATAGTTGAAGCTCGAGACATTAGGTATTAGGTGATAGAGCTAGACTTTGACACTACCTCGACGTTATCTAGTTCAGAGATATTTATCTCTACATCTATCCTCTCCGCAACCATAAGTCCTAAACTTATTAACTCTCTCAATAAGTTTATCTCAGCGTAAAGCTGATCCTCATACTCTTCAGCTTTCCTCAATATTTTCACAATTTTGGGTAGTATGCTGAATGCAAATTTTTGAAAAAGTTTGATATCAGCTGAGTTCAACTTATTCTTAATACTCATATATTTTAATTTCTTTAACCAGTAGTTGATCTGTATACTCTTTATCTGAATTTTCAGCATCGCAATATCAGGCTCTTCAACATCTGAAGCCATCCCTACAACAGTATTGAGGATTTTTTCAATCTCCTCCAAATCTTTAAATCTATACCAATGATGGTTAGAGGTCTTGTACGAAGTTTCGATAAGCCCGTACTCTCTCTCAAGAATTCTTAACAACATCGATGGATTGTACTTAAACCCCTGTTTCTCTAGCTCTTCAGCAAGTTCTTTGTATTCAAAATCGCCTAAAGTGTTAACACCTTTCAATTTGTTAAGCTTAGCTATCTTAATAGCTGTGGATAGTACTACGTATAGCTTATGACCGTATCTTTGATATGCGTTAAGAAGCATCATCTCTAAAGGTTTTAAATTCATGGCTATTTTTACCCTTAATCTATAGACAAGGATCTCTAGAAATATGTAGAGGGTTAAGCTAAATAGTATTTGTGATCTTACTACATATAAAGCCACATCTTACCAGAGAATAGCACTTCAGTATTACTGAGATTTAAGCTCTGAAAATAATACCTAGTAGCAGGAAACAATTCGTAAGATATTACCTGGATGAATTTAGGTGTTAAGAATGAATATAATACGTTTAGTACTAGAAATAGCTAAACCTATAAAATCTCTCGACATCTTCTCCATGATTAAACATTTAGAGAATACAAGGAATATAAAATCAATTCAGGTCAAATCTGATAGAGTATCTTCTGAAAGCCAAACATTGATATTAGTTCTAGAAGGTGAGAACTTAGATTATAATGTTATAGCTAAAACCTTAGAAGAGTTAAATATCACTGTGACTAATGTTATCGAGATTCAAGCCTTGGTTACGTAACCTACAAAACATAGCATAGCTAGGCTAGATAGATATATTAACTGCTTGACTCTATCCCAGATTATCTACTACTAGAGTTTGTAACGCATACCTATGGTTAAGGGATATAGATCCGAAAGACTGATGTAAGGCTGCAAGCTTATGTATATATGCGATAACTGTAAAACGAGATCAGCTATATTCTTCCAGAGACATACAGGCAGGAGACTATGTAGAGAATGTCTCGAAGCTGATATTATAACGAGAGTCAGAGAACAAGTTACCCGTTACTCCATGATTAACTCAAGCGATACTGTAGCTGTAGGTGTTTCAGGAGGAAAGGATAGTTACATCTTGCTGTATATACTCACTCAGATAATGCCTATCAGTAAGATTATAGGTATAACAATTGACGAAGGAATCCTTGGGTATAGCCGACGCGAAGTATTTGAAAATGTGAAGAATTTTTGTAAAAATTTAGGTATTGAATGTGTTTACGTAACCATGAGAGAAGCCCTTGGGTATAGCGTAGATGATTTTATGAAACTTTACCTAGAGATACAAAGAGAAAACCCTACGGTAACACCTCTTTCGGCATGCACATACTGCGGTATTGCACGTAGAAGGATACTTAATATATATGCACGTCAAGTAGGTGCTACAAAAGTTGCTACAGGACATAATCTCGATGACGAGGTTCAAACATACATAATAAACATCCTACGAGGCGACATTATAAGGCTTGTACAACTACATCCATTAAGTAAAACGCACAACCCTAAGCTGATTAAAAGAATTAAACCAATTCGTAGTATTTACGAATACGAAACCAGTTTCTATGCCTACATTCTTAAATATCCTTATCAAGAGTATGAATGTCCATATATAGAAGCTAGACCTACACTTAGAGTTAAAGTAAGAGAGCTTTTATATGAAATCGAGAAAACACATCCAGGAGTTCAACTAAAGTTATTAGAATTTCTAGATAATTGGATACAACACCTAATAAATACACAAATAGCTTCCTTACCTTTATGTAAGCTATGCGGTGAACCTACTTCGCCAGGCAGAGATATTTGTAAGTTCTGCGAGCTTATAGAGCTTATTAGGAGGAAACAACGCTTCTGAATCTTTAAGCAAAGCTTACATATATTACCAGTAATACTCTGTCCAATGTTTTCGTATTTAGTATTAAGTTTTAAGTACTGGAAAGATTGGTATTAAATCTTATCTCTGGGTAGAGTGGTGAAAGATGTCTATAAAAATTGTGCGTGAAGTTCCAGATGCTGTCTACCACCTATACAGTCTAGCTGAAGATAAGCTTCTGTGTAACAATGTCAGAGATAGAGGTTCTATAGAATCTAAGATTTCGTTACCTACAACAGATATTTCATTTGCGTATCTTGTCCTAGCTTTCACTAGATCTAATAACGTTGACGTAATAAAATGGAAAGTATCGTTTAACGATGTTATATTGACACGCGAATTAAAGCCCCATATAGAGAAGTCTATAGATGATAAATTTACACAATCAATCTTTGTCTACGATGTGTCTAAAATTATATCTAAGAACGAATCCTCAATGAGAATAAGTTGTTCAGCTAAAGGATACATAAATCTTGATAGTGCAATACTTTTGACGATAACACGTTACAAAGGATTTCATACATATATCGATTGTGAGGTGGATCCCTACACTATAAGTGGCAATATCATCAAAACCTGTAACTTAGCACCTTCATTTACAGTTAATGAGGTTTACCTACATCTAGGAATAGTCTCTCCTACCATAGGCAATCTAGAGATTAGAACAGATCGTGGAGTTACAAAAAAATTCAATTTGCTCAAAGGTCATAATATTATCGAGGCATTTCTCGGTAACGAATCTCTAAGTTTCATAGAGATTCAAAGCAGTTCTAGTGCTAGACATGTAATCACTTGTCTATCTTTGATGTATACACAGTATCCACGGATAGAAATCGAGAATTTAGTGGTACAGGAATCCATTGCAAAGCTTGAGCTTAAGAATACAGGTAACAGTATATGTGATAGTTTAGATATAGTACTGCTTAGGTATGGTATACCCCTGAAAAAGATGAACATCACATCGCCTAAACCTGGGGAAGGTCTAAGTCTAGAGGTAAACTTAAACGATATTGTTAAACAGGGAATAAATAGAATAGATGGACTAACCTTGAGGATTTTATGTTCTAAAGCGCATAAGAGATTTGAATACGATGTACCAATAAAAGTTTTAAAAGCATCGCCTAGAAATCTCACTAATACAGCTAAGTAAAGTGATGTCTATGGATGAGGATATCGTAGTTGTAGAAATACCCCCACCCATAGTTAAGTCCCCGAAGATCATCAAGAAAAGAGGTTTAGAAACACACCTAAGGATTGGTAGAGGCTATAGTATCGGCGAGATAAAACAAGCAGGATTAAATATAAAGTTGGCGAAATACCTCAACATACCTTTAGATATGCGGAGACGTAGTGTTCATCAATATAACGTAGAGAATCTAAAGAAAGTTGTATCGATGCTATCTATACTAATCTCTTCAAAGAAAACAAAACCTGCTAAAATTGTGCATCAGCAACCAAATCAACAATCACAGTAGTAAACGCTGAATTACCGATTTAACTTAACAGTATTTGACGGTAAATCTCTTCGTAAACATTTCTAGCTATACTCATTACAACTTCTTTATACTCATCATCAGCTCTATACCAGTAATCAACTTTTTGAATACCTTTCACTAACTTAGCCATAAGACTGACACACCTAACTACATTAGCTACATCTAGTAAGAACTTCATGTTATTGATAGGCTCTTCTTCTGATTCATGGTATGCCAAAGCCCATGGAGGTATCATCATACCGAAACTATTCATCAAAACCATTAAGTTTTGTATAACAGCTATGGCTCCTGCATCATTACCTATAGCTATAAATCCCACAACCTTGCCTTCAACTTTACTCCTACCCTCGGTAAATATGGCATTTTCTAGAACTGTAAGCCTATCAATAAAGTTTTTCAGCGGTCCAGGAACATTGTACCAATATATCGGCGTTACAAATATTATGCCATCGCTCTCTAGAACTAGCTCATAAAGTTTACCCATATCATCATCGATAACACATGGCAATCTACATAGTTTAACGTTATCCGAAACACATCCTATACATGGTGCTATGTTGTAATCGTAAACATCTATAGCTTCTATCTCTACCTTCTCTACATCTCTAGCCAATTTTACAACAAATTCTCTCGTAAAACTTACTGCACCATATTTTCTAGGCGATGCCGAAACTACTAATAATTTCACATCTACATTTTCCATCCACAAAACACCATTTACACATAGGTAAAGAGAAGGCTTTAAACCATAATGACGCGGTAAACACTTAGATAAATCTTATTAATTAAGGGTTTCCCCGAGGTTAATTAAGGGCTACACACATTATGAAGCTGGAAGTAGTAAATTAAGTCCTTAAAATAGTACCTCGTAGTTCCGTAAGAATACACGTTTATTAATACGTTTAGCTTCTAACTTCTCAACTATGTAATCGAAAGCTTTTTCAGGATCTGAATACTTACCACATGTATAGACGTCAACTGTAGCAAATGAGTATTCAGGCCATGTATGGATCGATATATGGCTCTCTAAGACTATGCCTATAATTGATACGCCTAACCCTATTTTCCACGACTTTATCTCTAACAAAATCATATTACCTATTTTTGCTGCTTCTCTAACGGTATTGATTAGAAATATTAGATCTGTTAACTTATCCTTATTACACTCATACAGATCCCCAACTACGTGTTTGCCGTATACTAGTAGCTTTCTTTGAACTGTTACCGAATCCATAGAGGTTCAATAGGTATTTGTGGGTTCATATTTATAAATTTTTCTATAATTATTTAATTGAGGAGTCTAATAAACCCTATATAAACCCACTAACAACTCACGTAACCTCCAATAGCAGGGTTTAAAAGATATGGGATACAGCTATTCATTGTGCTGAAACTTAATTATGAAGTATCTGAATCCCTTCTTTAGCTTAATCTGCTTAATGTTTAAAATTCTGGTCTTGAAGAAGAGTTTTTACTAGAACAATATCGTGGGTAAATATTGGTGTTATTCATGAGCAAACTACCTGGTTTATTCGAGGCTCTAAAACTTTATGGTTTTGCTATAATAACTGAAGATCGTAAAGATATTTTAGATGAGTTGAAGAATCTTAACGTTATTCATTTATTTAATGTGCATAGAATAAGGCCGTACATTGTTCTGGAGTTAAATACGTTATCATGCGAAAAAGATTGTGATATATCTTGTAGAGATGGGTTTGGGGTAGTTAACGGTGATTGTTATAGCGAATGCCTTGATAATTGTATAAAGGACAAACTTAATATGATTACGAAAATTCTCTTAAGCAATGGGAAATACATTAACGAAGTAACTTGAACAAGGCTCTTCTCAATTGTTTAGCAAGACTATAACAACCGTATCCCTGCTCCAGTAAACCTTTATCTATTAAATTCCTTATAACAGCCTTAGGATCCTGAATTTTATACAAAGCCTTCAACTCTCTCACAGCAATAATAGTCCCTACAGAAATATTCTGAAGGAAATATTTCAGAACTTTTCTCTCATCTTCATTAAGCTCTCTTAATACTCGAAGAACCTTCTCATCTAAGTAAGGTTCTAATTTCTTGACCATCTCTTCATCAGACATCTACACCACCTAAAAGAAGCCGTAGCCGGGTCTATATCAGCTGTAAATACCTGTGAATAGCTGTAAATACATTGAGGTAGCTACGTAACATTTTCACAAACCTCTAAAAATTATAACTATATTAAACATTTAAATATTTTCAAAACCTCTGAGAACACGTATTGATGAGGGTTCGGCAACCCCCGGTACCCCAGAGGCGTGGGCGAGAGGATTGAAGTAGAGGGGCTTGTGGGTTATGTGGAGCCTTGATAACTCTGTAGATGAGGGGATGAGAACACGACCTAATACAGAGAACCCCCGGGGCAAGAAAACATGTCCACAGCTAACTACATCTACTCGCAGATAATCGCCCCGGGGAAACCCTCTTCTTATTACTAAGTCTTCAACTATAATAAATTTAAACTTAATAGCCTTATCAATGTAATGTTTACAACTACTTAATTTTAAGGATAGAGCCCTTGAACTCTATAGAGAGTTGAACTTCATCAGCTAGGAAGCATACATAGTCTTTCACCCTGTGTTCACCTATCGGTATCCTAACAACCCCTGAAACCTCTATTAACTCAGTACTACAATTCCTTACCTCCTTCACTTTTTTGCCGTTTTCATCGAACGCGTTTATCGAAACACACTTTGATTTAAAATCGATGCATATTTGTGCATACACGTATTTCCACCTGTAACAACCCCTAATACCTTATGCTGGCATTCAGTTTGGTATAGTAAGTTTTGCTTATATTTCCACATAATGTACTTATTTACGGTGTTTATAGCTTATGTCCCAGATAACATTCGAAGTTATCGATATTCCTATACCTCAGGGTACCAATGTTATAATAGGTCATAGCCATTTCATAAAGACGGTAGAAGATATATATGAGACTCTTGTAACTAGTGTTCCAGGAATAAGGTTTGGATTAGCTTTTAATGAGGCAAGCGGTAAACGTTTAATAAGATTCGAAGGTAATGACGATGAGCTGACCAAGTTAGCTATAGAGGTTGCTAAGAAGATCGGTGCCGGACACATATTCGTTCTATATATAAGGAATGCCTGGCCGATAAACGTATTGAACGCTTTAAAACATGTTCAAGAAGTTGTACAGATATACGCAGCTACTGGAAATCCTCTACAAGTAGTCGTTGCTAATACAAACCAAGGTAGAGGTATTGTAGGGGTTATCGACGGCTACACCCCGCTAGGAGTCGAAAGCGATGAAGATAAGAAAGAGAGGTACATGTTCTTAAGAAGAATTGGGTATAAAAAATGAGTGAAGGTGAGATCCAAACAATAACAGTAGAACTATATGCTCCTCAAGAAATCGCATTAGATAACGTAGGCGCGATAGTGTTATACAAAAAGGTTGGAGTAGAGCTTTTTTATGAACGAATAGAAACTATAGAAAAATTCAAAAATGATGAAGATGCTCTTCTTTCGTGGCTTTTAAGTATAGCTTCATCTAAAGATGCTAGTGTTGCAAAAGCCTTAGTTAAAAGCGGTGGAACTATTATTGAAGCTCTTGTTACAACAAACAAACAACTAAAGTACTTTGTAGATTTCCCCTACATAGCTAAGGTAAAGAAGATCTATATTGTTAAAAATCTTGAGAAAGCTCTAGAGCTAACCTCTAAATCCTCTACTCAAGCACAAGAGCACAACGTAAAAACTGAAAATGCTGAGATAAGCTCTGGAGACGATAGAAGTGTTATGCTTATTCCTTTGCTAGATCTATCAAATAGAGAATTCTATCTTTTCAATAGTCCTATAACGATATCGAATAAAGACGCAGCAGAAGCTCTTATTATAGAAACCGATAAAGGTATTGTTTTCCTAAGGTTTGATAACCTATCTCAGATGTATACACCATCCAGCCGGGCTAAGACCTTTAGGAAGAAGCGTAAAGGTAAGAAAAAGAGGGGTAGAGCAGGTAGGAAGAGAAGAAAATCTAATTCACCTTAGTATTGATGCTAGTACCGCTTTTGCTGTATGCAATCTATTCTCTGCTTGGATCCATACTACAGAATTTGGAGATTCTATAACTTCGTCAGTAACCTCTTCACCTCTATGAGCAGGCAAACAGTGCATAAATATGAAATCCTTTTTCGCATACCTAACCAGCTCAGCATTAACTTGATACGCACTTAAATCTTTTAATCTCCTTTCTCGCTCCGACTCCTGACCCATGCTAACCCATACATCTGTATATACAACATCGGCATTATCAACGGCTTCAACAGCATCTCTAACTATGACGATCTCTGCTCCACTCTCTGACGCTCGTTCATATGCTTTCTTTAGAAGCGATATCTCGGGATCATATCCTTTAGGTGTAGCTATGTATAGCTTCCCTCCTAGTGTTGCTATGGCTAGCATAAGGCTGTGCACTACGTTGTCTCTTCCATCGCCGACAAAGGCTATTTTTAGGTTTTTTAAATTCTTTTTAACCTCGATCATAGTCATGACATCGGCTAGGGCTTGGAGAGGGTGCTCTCTGTCACTTAAAGCATTTATAACAGGTTTCTGTGAATAATTAGCCAATTCGATTAGCGATTCATGTCTATATACACGTGCAGCTACTCCATCTACATACCTATCCAGTACCCTAGCTGTATCCTTTATAGGTTCTCCTCTAGCTAATTGAAGTTCGGCTGATGAGAGGTAAAGAGAGTGTCCACCTAATTGCTGTATAGCTACCTGAAGACTCACTCTTGTACGCGTACTCGGTTTCTCAAATATCAGTGCAAGAATTTTGTTCTGTAGTATAGGTATAATCTTTTCACCGCTATAATATCTCCTCTTGAACTCGAACGAGAGCTTTATTAAGCTTTCCAACTCTACCCTAGAGCAATCTAATATCGACAGGAAATCACGTCCACGTAAACTCTCAACGTACATCACGACACCTTCTATACTCAGAATGCAGAGGGCTAGAAATACTTTATAATTGTTTTTCGAGTTTATTTTTAAGAACTCTATATCGCATAACTTGATCTAATGTTCAGTAAAACAAAAAATTTGTGAAGTATTTCTGAAAACCTATTGTATAACGTGGTGAAATGTAGTGCAGACAAAATATAAATCAGCTCGATGTGGCGAAATAACTGTAAGCGATGTTGGGAAAGAGGTTGTCCTAGCTGGATGGGTTCACCAAGTAAGAGATCTAGGCGGAAAGAAGTTTGTGATATTAAGAGATGGAAGCGGTCTTATACAAGTAACGATCACTAAGGGTTCCGTACCCGACGAGATAGTATCCATTGTAGAACAGCTAACACCTGAGAGCGTTATACAAGTTAAGGGTGTAGTTAAAGGAGATCCGCGAGCTCCTAGAGGAATAGAAATTACACCTATAGAGATACGTGTATTGAGTAGAGCAAAAGCCCCTCTACCTCTGGATGTGAGTAGCAAAGTCAAAGCAGATATAGATACAAGGTTGAGAGAACGTGTTCTTGATCTTAGAAGACTTGAATCAAGAGCCTTAGTTAGAATAATGAACAGTGTAGTGAGGACAATACGTGAAGAATTGCTATCGAGAGGGTTTGTCGAGGTTTTCACACCTAAGATTATAGCTACAGCTACCGAAGGAGGTGCTAACCTATTCCCTATTATATACTTTGGACGTGAAGCTTTCCTAGCTCAAAGCCCTCAACTCTATAAAGAACTTCTAGCTGCGGCTTTGGAACGAGTATTCGAGATAGGTCCTGCGTGGAGAGCTGAAGAAAGCGATACTCCTTACCATTTAGCAGAATTTATAAGTGTTGATATAGAAGCAGCTTTTATGGATTACAACGACGTTATGAAGATCCTCGAAGATATACTCCAGAAGATACTCAAAACGTTAGAGAAAGAGAACTCCGAAGACTTGAAGATTCTAAACCATACACTACCCAACGTATCATTTCCATTACCAAGGATAACATACACAGAAGCCCTTGATATCTTGAAGAGGCGGGGTCTCGACATCAAGTTCGGGGATGATCTTGGTACACCTGAGCTAAGACTACTCTCAACAGAGATTGAATCTCATTTCTACTTCATCATAGACTTCCCCACAAAAACAAGACCTTTCTATACAAAGCCTAGAGACGATGATCCTGAGTTAAGTGAAAGCTTTGACCTTGTATGGCAATATTTAGAGCTTGCTTCTGGTAGTAGTAGAATTCACGATAAGGAAATGCTTATCTCGTCGATAAAGAGTAGAGGATTAAACGTGGAAAACTTCAATTACTTTATAAAATGGTTTGACTACGGCATGCCGCCGCACGCTGGATGGGGATTAGGATTAGCAAGGTTATTGTTACCACTAACAGGTAGATCTAGTGTTAAAGAGGTAACACTATTCCCAAGAGACAAAAAGAGATTGATACCTTGAAACAATGTTATCAACTACTCTAAATAAAAACTAGAAATCCGATGTTTATCATGTAGAGGTCAAATTGTACCAGAATAGCTGTATATACACCCAAGTCATGTATATATTAAAGGATCAACTCTAAGAAGCTCCCGTAAAAATGCGGTAGCATAGCTCCCTCTACCTAAAGTAAAGAGTATGTATAGTCTATTTTGCTCTACTTCTAATACAATGTTGAGAGCTCTCGCCATCGAGTATCTGTAATCACCTTTAATCTCTAGCCCTAGCTCAGGTATTCTAAAGTTATCAGATGTTATGTTCTCTCCATCCAGTATTTCATCTATTAACGATTTAAGCTCAGATCGAATAACCTTGGGTTTACTACCGACAACAGGTATAAATGTGTATTCCTTCAACATCAATTTGAAAGCTTCATCGAAATTGTGTTTGTCTAGAAGTTTTAGCCATAGTAGAGATAGAGTTTTATTGAATAGGTATGACTGGTAAGCGTTCACGTATAGCTTGATCATGTTCTTCGGTATAGATTTAACAATCCTGAATTCGTCTTCATAACGAAACCTATTCCTACACACAATACTCTCTATGCTTCCATTTCTAGGTCTGCTATAGGTATCACATAATGTTTTTAAAAAGGAGTCCCACTCATTCTTGATGATGAATTTGCCTAGTAGATGTGTTATTGGTCTTTTAGTACCGAAACGTTGATAACCATAGAAATTAAGGAATGTATAGCCGTAGTTCGAGAAATATCTCAATCTATTCTTGAATACCATTACATTCTTTGTCACGAGCTCTATACGGAACTTGTTACCATTATGTACTATAGCTACAGGGTTATACTGCCATAGAATAGCTTTGACGAACTTGTTTCCGTTCCCTAGAGTTAATACACGTTTAACGTTATCGCATCTTCTTAGAACAGCTACTTGACGTACAATGGCATTAGCATCTTTAAGTCCTAGAACTTCGCAAGTTGTGCATTTAAATATTCTTTTCAGTAATCTGCATACTTCATTAGTATCGAAACCCACTTTCTCAACTATGTATAGGTATGTATCTCCTCGGCATTCTTCTGTATCAACTATTTTCTCCAGATCTAGAGCTCCTAGATCTAAACCGTTAACAATCTCGTACACCTGGAAACCACTAGGTCTCGGTATAGTAACATCAACATCTTCTCTATCTATATCTGGGTATGTATATACATGTATACCTATGAGTATATCTAAGGTATACTTTGTCAAAAACATCTCTACGCTAGACATATGCCAACCCTAAAGTAATGGAAGAGACCCTGTTAACTTGTCGATAAGATAAGTCGGTGCAGGACCTATTGCAAGCGCTGTTACTGTTCCAGGAGATAGCTCAGTTAAACCAGCATCTGCTATAAATGCTGTTACAAGCCCTAGTTCTTTCGCTTCCCTTTCTATCTTCAGCATCTCTTCTAGAGATTTAACTTTGACCACAATCTTCTTCTGCCCTTGCATTCTCCAAATATATACGTTTTCTCTACATGCTGAAATCTCGAGACACCTCATAACAGCTTCTACAGCTGCATGAGCTACCTGAACCGCAAGTTTACCTTTACTCATCTTTACATCTGTACGTACTACGATAACCTGTTTGTATTCTACTTCCATATCAGCTATACCTGTGCAAACCAATTATATAACAGCTCTATCAAGCTTATATTTGCACACACCATATATGTGGTAACAGTCGGTGGTAATGCCAATGAGTACTATAGTCACACCTGTAGTTATTGAAGCAGCCTCTGTAAGGATATGCACAAGCTGTAAAAGACCTATAATACCTCAGGAGAAGGCCACAAGTTTCAAATGCCCTAACTGCGGACTTGTCGTGATATGGCGTTGCCAAAAATGCAGAACATTAAATACCCCTTACAAATGCCCTAACTGTGGATTTGAAGGTCCTTAGGTGAAACCATGCCTGCAGTAGTACTTGTTGTAGCTAGAGCTTATCCCAAAGAAGTTCTCGAGAAATTCGAAAATCTAGTAGAGAAAATAGCTTTGATGTTGAAAGAGAAAGGCTTAACATTGATGCGGTGGGAGCCTATCGATATAGCATTCGGTTATAAAGCTCTAGATTTATATGTAATTATGCCAGAAGAGCAGGAAGGTGGTACAGACATTCTTGAAGAGGCTTTGAGGGGTATCGAGGAGATCGATAACGTTGATATAGTTTACATAACTAGGTTGAGCACATAGGGTTAACCCAAGTTGTTCTCTAAACGAAAAATAGCTTTTAAAATACTTGAATACCTACGAAGTAGAACTAAAGCATCAGTCAAAGAACTTTATGAGATTCTATCGAAAGAGTTCGATATATCCTACAGCCAGCTCTCAACTTTGTTAATGCAGCTCGAGATCGAGGGTTTTTTAACAGTAAGCGAAGGAAAGGAATACATAGTTATACTCAAAAAGTAGTTAAAGGATTTAAACTTTTTAAACATAGTCTTTGAACAGGTTTGCATCCTATGGTTGAGTACTGATGGGAGTTAACTTAAAAGATCTCATACCTCCTACCTGCCGACAGGAAATAGATGATCTAAGAGTTCTAGCTCGCAAAGTCATAGCCTTAGATGCGTACAACGCATTATATCAATTCTTAGCAGCTATAAGACAACCTGATGGAACACCTCTCATGGATAGTAAAGGGAATATAACAAGCCATCTAAGCGGGCTTTTCTACCGAACTATAAACTTGATAGAGAATGGGTTAAAACTTATCTATGTATTCGACGGCAAGCCTCCGGAGCTTAAACGTGAAGAATTAGAGAGAAGACGTGTTAGAAGGGAGAAAGCAGCTGAATTGATGGTTAAAGCTTATAGTGAAGGCGAGGTTAGAGAAGCTGCAAAATACGCTGTTCAAGCAGTACACCTAACAGAGCCTATGGTTAAGGAAGCGAAGAGGTTATTAGAAGCTATGGGGATTCCTTATATACAAGCCTTAGGCGAAGGAGAGGCTCAAGCTGCATACTTAGCTAAGAAAGGTCTTGCATGGGCTACGGGTAGTCAGGATTACGATTCTCTTCTATTTGGAACACCTCGCCTTATAAGAAATCTCGCTATAACAGGTAAAAGAAAGCTTCCTGGAAAAGATATTTATGTAGAGATTAAACCTGAGATAATAGAGCTCGATAAATTGTTGAAAATCCTCGGAATAACCTTGGAGCAGTTAATCGAGGTAGGGATCCTAATAGGTACAGACTATAACCCAGATGGTGTAGAAGGTGTAGGTCCTAAAACAGCTCTACAACTAATAAAAACTTACGGATCTCTTGAAAAAGTTCTACGTGTTTTACCGAAAGCTAGATTTCCTGAAGACCCTATGAAGATTAAGGAGTATTTCTTGAAACCGCCTGTAATAGATATAGATAGGATTGAGTGGCGGGAACCTGATAAGAACGCTATAATACAGATACTTGTTAAAGACCATGACTTCTCCTTAGATAGAGTTGAAAATGCTTTAAAAAGACTTGAGAAAGCTTATCGAGAATTTATGAAAGGTGCACCATCGTCGTTAGATCAGTGGTTCAGATATTCGAAGAAGTGAAAACTCTTACTATATTCTAGTAACTGATTTTAATCCTGTAAATCTCGTTGTATATAGAGCTCAACAGATTCTCAAGTACATCTATCCTCATAGGCAGAAATCTTACATCGGATTTCGGTATACGAACTATATGCTGAACAGATCCATCGGGGGTCCACACACTATCTATCCCCTGTATCCTAGCAGGCGATATCAATTGCTGTATGAATTGCTTTGGATCAGAAGTTTTCTGAACTATTCTTACTCTTAACCCTAGCCTCTCCTCTAAAGCTTTAGCAAGCCTGATAAAATTTTGCCTAGGTACAGGTTCGGCTATATCCAGTATTACTATAAGTGTTGTATTAACCTTATAACTCTTCACATAACTAGAGTTCTTAAGGAACTTGAAGTTATTATCGTTTTCCAGCTCTAGCAAATGCTTCATCACATCTACTTCCACTTCCTGATGCTCACCACTTTCTACGAGTCTTCTACATCTAGGACATAACACACCACTTCTAACACATATAACATCTAGAGGTATCTTCATCTCTCAGTCCCTAGCAGCACATCCTCGAATTAACACTAAATACCTTTCTCAACGTACCATTTTTCTAGACGTTCAGCTTATAAATTTAAGTTCTCTAAGAATTTAGAAACTACTACACAAAATAGGTCTGCATATAGTTGCCAGGTGTTACCAATGCCTCTTACGGATCCCGAGCTAATAAAAATAGTTGAAAAGAGATTACTAAATAAGAAAGTATGTAGAAATTGTGGAGCGCTAAATCCACCATCAGCTACTAGATGTAGGAGATGTAGAAGCTCTAACCTTAGACCTAAGAAGAAAGCTCTACCTGTAAAGAAAGGTTAGCATCTTGGTGTTGAAAAACGTTTACACTTAAACATATTGCCAAAGCTATTTCGAGTCTAAGAGCTTACGGAGTAGACGGGATAATCATAGGCAGTACATGTCTAGACATAGTTTTAGAGAGAACATGTGAAGGCGATATCGATCTCTTTACAACATCTATAAGTCCTCTGCTTGAAGAAGATAGAATTAGGCAGATAGCGTATAGCCAAGGCTGGTCAACAGGAACAACAGAGCTTGGTACACCATCTATAACTATGAATATTGACGACACCGAAATAACTGTAGAACTTTACGAAAACGTAATGGATTTCTATATACCGTTAGAAGCTTTAGATATATGCAGAAGAACTCTGAAAGTAAACGGTGTTGAGGTAAACTACGTAGCTCTAGAATGCTGGATCGTATTTAAAGCTCGTAGAGGTTCAGGTAAAGACCTAGCTGAGCTAGCCACCGTAAAGAACATGATTGAAGAAGGTGTGCTATCGATAAATAAGAAATTGTTAGAGAAAATAATAGATTTCTACGAAGAAGATAAACAGTACATCATCGGAAGACTCAGAACCCTTAAAATCTTATGAACATCATCAGTGTTCAAAGTTCAAACATCCTTCTACACAATATGACAAATACTTGTAGATCTAAACATCTTTAAGCATTGTTTAGATGGGCCCGCGGGGATTCGAACCCCGGACCTCCGCCTCGTGAGGGCGGCGTCCTACCAGGCTAGACGACGGGCCCTAGTACGTTTTATTAAGTATCTCAGACCACATTATAATTTTTATCACTCGTTCTCTAGATAATTATGTAATCCTTTATTCATCTTCACCGTTATTGTTTTCAATATCTGGCGAAATTATGTTATGTAGAAGATTGATTAATCTATTCTTTCCTTTTAAATACTCTTGATTTATACCAAATAGCTCTAATTGAATTTTCTCCATCTCTTCGTCGGTATTTACCCTCGAATACAGTTCAAGTCTTTCTCTATTCAACTCAATAAAGTGGTAACCCCATTTAAATTGGCTTAGTATCTTAGCAGCTAGATCCTTAAAATTCGTTATGTAGAGCGCCGCTGCAATTGCTTCAGCAGTGCTAAGTTTGAATGGTTTTCCATAGTTTATAGGGTTTGCCGCTATTAGTAGAGGTAACACTCTTTGCATTCCGTGTTTAAGCGATTTCAATACATTGGTACTTCCTTTCCATGAAACGTCTATGGCTGTTAATCCGCATCTCACTATGTAATCTCTATCACTAAACTTAGTGTAGGTCTTTGCATAGGGATTCAATACAATACTACATTGCGGGATCTCTGTTAATCTGGTTATTCTATAGGCTAGACCTCGCCTAATTAATTTTTCAGCTGTACATAAATCCGGATCGTCTTCACCTTTAGTTAGTATATAGATCTTTATGGACAACATCCACGCCTTACGATTTGTTGTACTAGTACAATTACAATTCTGTTATATCCAGATATACTTTTATACCCTTTACTTCATATAGCTTTAGGTGTTATATTTCATGCCAAGAGCGCTGATATTGATAAACACAGAGGTAGGTGCCGAAGAAGAAGTACTGGATATGGTTAGGAAAATTGAGGGGGTTCAGAATGCTAGTCTTGTTTATGGAATATACGATCTGTTTGTAGAAATAGAGGCTGAAAGTATTGAGAAATTGAAAGATGTGATCACCTCCAAGATTAGGAAGATACCTAAAGTTAAATCAACAGTTACCATGATTGTTGTATCGACAAGTGTTAAACCTAGTACCTAAACAATGACGGGGCCTGAACAAGATTATTGTGTAGTACATATCGGTTTAGATGATATTGATCTATACCAATTCGGATGTACAACTCATGCTGCAACATACCTTATTCATGAGCTTAGTAAATTGTTGCACATACATCTACTTGATTATTTGAATCTTGTGAGGTTAAACCCATCTATACCATGGAAAACTAGAGGAAATGGAGCTGTAGCAATACGTATAGCTATACCTTGTAGATACATAGATAACATAGCTGAGTTAACCCAGAGAATAATAGATGATTACTATGCAAAGCTATGTAAACATCTAGGTATAGATATAGCTGAACCCCATGTCAACCCTGGTATCGTTATAGCGTTAAATCCTCTACCTCCTATATACGGTCACATATATACTAAAGCATTAACAGATGTAGTACTACCTGAAGTTGTTCTAGATAAGCTGATGAAGAACTCTAACACTTTATTAGTTGAACGGTACAGAGGTAGAGGTATTGTTGGAGCAGCTGCTGCTATAGGCTGGGTTCTACACTTTTCAGACTACACCTATGAGCTAATAACGTACAGATCTAAGTATAGATATTTAGAGCCGAGATGCGTTGATGAATCATCTGTATACCTATTCAATGATACAACAAGGTACACCTTCAATAATATCGATATTGAGACAAATAGAATACTTGTAACACCTCACGGATTTGATCCTGTTCTCTACGGTGTTAGAGGAGATGATGTTTTTGAGTTAATAAAAGCTCTTGAAATGATCAAGGTATGCGAACCTATATCTGCTTGGACAATATTTAGATCTAATCAAGGTACAGACGCACATATCGTGGAAAGATCTGTTAACGAGTTGAGATCGTATAGAACAGCTAGATTGAGATTAAGGATTCTTGGGAAACCGATCGTGATTCCTAAAGGTCATGTAATTGTAAGAGCTGGTGACAGTACAGGTGTAATAGATCTGGTGTTCTTCAAACCATCTAAACTAGATACTGTAGCGAAGAAGTTGCAGATAGGAGATGAAGTTGTAGTGCATGGCCATGCCAAACCCTGGGCTCACGAGGTATGTTTCCATGTAGAGAAGATAATTGTAGTTAAACAGACAAGAACATATATATGTAAACCGCCTAGGTGTCCGTTATGTGGATGCAGATTAACAAAGAAAGGTTTTGGTAAAGGATACAAGTGCCTATGTTGTGGACGCAGTTTCATGAACATCGAGTTGGAGTGCCATATTGATTATCGTGAGAATTTGAAGAAGCTCTTCATGCCACCACCATCTGAACAGAAGCATCTAATTAAACCGTTGAATAGGTATGGAAGAGAACACAAAGAACATCTACCGCTTAAAGAAATTCCTCTGGATACTGTTACGAAAATTGTTGAACCCCTACTGTTCCTGTAGAGACCACAAAAATCCTACTTACACGCCCACCCCTAGATTTCTTATGGATAAATTAATGTGCCAGATCATCACTATAATGCTGATAGAAAAGTATACAATGCATTATCTTCTGTAAGTATAGATAGATTAGCTTCAGTATAACTCTTTATACAAACTTATCAATAAAATCTTATAGTTAAATATAAAGTTTGAAGTCGAAATCCCGAAAAGACATGATGGGGTGTAAGGCTATTAATCTGTAAACATCTTTACGATCACCATAACTTATATAAAACGGTGTTGAAGTGTTACCTACCCCTATGTTTCCTGTGCAAATACAAAATCTTTTGTTGGCCCGACCCACAGTAACCCGTCTTCGGTCTTCGGCAATATTTGGCTTAGCGGTTCCCCAACCCTCGTACGGAACTCATCAGGTTGGATCCTTACTCTCCGGAGGACGGCCGTTTCACTGCTTCCGCAAACCTCATCAACAGGTTACTGCTCCCCAGTTGCCTGGGGAGCCTCGCTGCATCATCTTCATAGGTTTGCGGACATGTCGTTTCTGTGCCGGAGCCCGGGGTATCACCCCGGCCCCTTGCGGGGCTCCGGTTCCGTACAGAGGACGGTGTTTCCTCGGGCTTTGAAGCCCGTGGTTGCCTGTGGGTCGGGCCAGATTCTAGTTTATGTTACAGAATTAATAATTATTGAATTCAATATGTTCTATATAGTCTATAGATACTCTTTGTTTAATAAAATGCTATGATTTCATAGGCATATTTGTCAAGGCTTTAAGAAAATCCTTAGTATGAGTATGGTTAAAGCTGTTATGTACGTTATAAGCAGTATTAAGTATGGCGGGATCTTTACTTGTTCTTCTACCTCTTCATAGAACCGTATTAAACCTACGTAGCTAGTTATTGAAGGTGTTTGTCTTCTTCTACGTCTCGACATAGTGACCCTCTTCTCTATGTTCGGATAAGTGTTTACTAGGGTTATTAACTGTTTTCAGTTCTAGATATTTTGTTGTAGCTATGTCGGACTTATGTTCAGAGGATGTTGTGAGACATTTTGAAAACTATGATAAGATTATCGAAGCTTTAGCTAGTAAGAGATTTATTGTGTTGGAGTGTAAAGGTTTGGTTACGTACATCTTCAAAGGTACTAAAAGAGATTATATCGTATCCCCTTGTAGGCTTTGTACATGTGAAGACTTCATCATTAACTATATAGGCAAGAATAGATCTACTCCTTGTTACCATGTTGTAGGTTTCAGAATTGCTGAGAAACAGGGTAAACTTACCAAGTTAGACGTTGATAATAAGACGTTGTCGAAGATATTAGAGGAGATAGTTCTTGACGGTATTTCGTATACACTTAGAAAACTATTAAAATCCTCTTAAAGAAGTTCGTTAGATCTGGTGTGGAGATATGAGGTGGAGAGGTAAAGTATATAGCTACATAACCAAGGCGCTGAGTTCTGGTGAAAAAATTCATTTCACATTAATAGATCCTGAAAAAATTCGTAGTATAGAAGAGCTTAGAAACATTTTGAAGACTGTCGTAGATGTGGGTACAGATGCAATTCTAATAGGTGGAAGTTTAATGGTTTTCAGCGACGATGTTACATTGGTAGCGAAAGCTGTGGAGGAATTCGATAAACCTTCTATATTATTCCCAGGAAATATAGCTGGTCTATCACCTTACGCTGACGCAATTCTATTTATATCTCTTCTAAATTCAGATAACGTCTACTATATCGTAGGTGCACAAGTTGTTGCAGCACCTGTAGTAAAAAGATTTGGTCTCGAGGTTTTACCTACAGGTTACATAGTAGTAGGATCGTTTAACACATCAGTAAGCTTTATGGGGAGAGCGAGGCCTATACCATTAGATAAACCTGCTATTGCTGTAGCCTACGCTTTAGCTGCCAAGTATATGGGGATGAAGTTCGCATATCTTGAAGCAGGTTCTGGTGCAAAAAGATGTGTACCGCTAAAGATGGTATCAGCTGTGAAAAAAGCTGTCGAGGATATGATTGTAATCGTTGGTGGAGGTATAAGAGATGCTGATAAAGCTATTAGTTTAGCAAACGCTGGAGCAGATATAATAGTTACCGGTACAGTAGTAGAGAAAGATATTGCTAAAGCTGTTAACATAATATCGAAGTTAAAACATAGGTAGAATCTATTAAAATTAATCATGAACTCAACAAGTACTCGATAAGATATAGGTATGCATCTATTCATCGTCTGAATGCTACGATAGACCCAGGGCCTTCTTAATGTTAATTGTGTATGGAGGTTCGATAACCCCTTTCTCTGTTATAA
This sequence comes from Desulfurococcaceae archaeon, assembly GCA_020832925.1. Lineage (GTDB taxonomy): Archaea > Thermoproteota > Thermoprotei_A > Sulfolobales > Ignisphaeraceae > Ignisphaera. The sequence continues at coordinate 68,980 of JAJHRF010000001.1, forward strand.
TAGCGTTAACTAGATCAGGTGGTGTTATATCGAATGCAGGGTTGTATACTTCTACATCTTCAACTGTTATAAGTATTTTGTTTAAAACTTTCCTCACTTCATCAAGGCTCCTCTCCTCTATAACTACCTTCTCTACAGGTGTATAGGGATCTATAGTAGATGTTGGAGCAGCTACGTAGAAGGGAACACCATGTCTTTTAGCAGCTATAGCTATTGTGTAAGTGCCTATCTTGTTGATTACATGACCATCTAGAAGAACTCTATCAGCACCGACGATAACCTTGTTAACGAGCTTCTTGTACATCACGTAGCCCACCATGTTATCCGTTATAAGTGTTACAGGTATACCTTCTTTCTTCAGCTCCCATACAGTAAGTCTAGCACCTTGAAGTACAGGTCTAGTCTCTGTCGCTATAACTTTGATCTTCTTACCTTTATACCACGCGATACGTATAACGGCGAGAGCTGTTCCTAGAGCAACTGTTGCTAAGGCTCCTGCATTGCAGTGGGTCAAGATAACATCTCCATCGTCTATAAGTTTCTCCCCATACTCACCAATACGAGTATTTATCTCGATATCTAACCTGTATATCTCTAAAGCTTTATCTACAACAGCCTTCCTTAGCTCTTCAACTGTAGAGTACTGCTTATTTACAGCTTCCTCTATCTGGTTCAAAGCCCAGAATAAGTTGTAGGCTGTAGGCCTTGTCTTACGAAGACGTTCTATAGCTCTACGTGCTAAACTCTTAACCTCTTCTACGCTATCAGATGAAGTATTGTATACTGTTGCTGCAACAGCTAAAGCAGCTGCAACACCTATTGCTGGAGCTCCCCTGATCTCCATATCCTCTATAGCTTTAGCAATACGTTCATAATCGCTACTTTCCTCGTAAACCTCTACTTCTGGAAGAAGCTTGGTGTTAATCCATCTGACTCTCCCGTTAATCCATTCTAAAGCCTTGATCTTGATTGGGTAAAAGTTCAAAAGACTTCCCCTATACGGTGTGTCTAAAGGTTATAACCTAGGAATAAAAGAATAAATTCTTATTGTGCTGTATACTACGTAGTTAAAAAGAGTGTTAGCTGTAGGGATCAGAAGTAAGATGCCTAACAACGTTATTGTGGAGTATGTAAAAGGTAAAGCTTATGTTCTACGTGTACCTACGAATATTGCTGAGAGGCTCGGTTTGAGAGAAGGGAAAGAGATACCTATACCTATCTTACTATACCTAACCTATACCGGTGTAGCAGAGGTTTATAATGATAGGGGGGAGAAGCTATTGTTTGAAGATGTGATCAAAGAGCTTAAGGATGTGGAAGCCTTCACGGTGTTTACAGTTCTACATGATCTGATGAAGAAGGGTAAGAAGGTCTTGTTGGGGGATAGCATGCGTGAACTAATTCTACCAGACGAAAAGATTAAGGTGATGGTTATTGACGAGGATTCGTATATATCAGCTGAGGATATATATAAACTTGTCGAGAAATCTATTAAGCAAGAGACTAGGCTTATCATAGCTGTGGTAGATATCAATGGTGAAACCACGTACTACGAAGTTAGTAAGATGGATTTCCCTAGAATTGAGCGGAGGTGAACTCTTTGCAGATAACGTATGAACCTCTAAGAGGGTTCAAAGATTACATCCCTCCGGAGAGCGAGATTTTATCGTGGATAACGCAGACATTTGTTGATGTTGTTAAGAGGTTTGGGTATAGAGAGATAAGGACACCTACTGTTGAGAGTTTCCAACTTTTTGCTCTAAAGTCGGGGGAAGAGATCAGGGAATCCATGTTTATCTTCAAGGATAAGGCTGGGAGAGAGGTAGCTCTAAGACCGGAGATAACCCCTAGTGTTATAAGGGTGTACTTGAAAGAGATGAAGCATCTACCTAAGCCTATAAGGCTATACTATGTCGGCTACGTATTCAGGTATGATGAACCTCAGTTTGGTAGATATAGAGAGTTTACACAAGCAGGTGTGGAAATCCTTGGAGGCGAGGATCTTTATTTCGATGTAGAGCTTATAGAGGTTCTGGAAGAGTTCTACGATAGTATAGGTCTTAAGAATAGAAGATACAAGGTCAACAACATAGCGATATTCAAAGATATTGCGAAGAGAGCTGGTATCGATGGTGTTGAGTTAGATAGGTTTCTACATTACCTAGATAAAGGGATGTACGATAGAGCCTCTAAGCTACTTAAAGCTAGGGGGGCTTATGAAGAAGCGAAACTTGTTGAAGAGATTTCACAGATAAAGGATTCACCTCATAAATTCGGGTCTATGAAGGAGATAGTATCGAGGATTAGAAATGCTGAAGAGCTTGTGAAGCATGTAGAAGTTCTGGAGAGGTACCTAGACATTGTTAAAAGTATCGGTGCTGATGTAGTTGTTGAACCAGCTTTCGCTAGAGGTATAGCCTACTATACAGGGATAATATTCGAAGTTGTTGTACCAGGGTTCCCTGTAAGCATAGCTGGAGGTGGTAGATACGATGATCTTACACGTGTCTACGGAGGTGAAAGCTTGGCTACTACAGGTTTTGCTATAGGTGTTGAGAGAACTATGCTTGCGTTAACTAAGGATAATACTAGTTTACCGTTTAGCAGAGGTAGGCAAGTTCTTGTTCTACTACTTGTAGATGATATCCAAGCATACCCGAAGATCTACAGCATAGTTAGAGATCTTAGAAGAAGAGGTCTCATTGTACAGTTTGAACTAACTTCTCCTAGTAAACTAAGTAAATGGTTGGAATACGCCTCTAAGAACTTTATAGACTACATAGTTATCGTAGGGAAGAAAGAGCTAGAGCTTGGCACTGCAACAGTTAGGGATATGAGAGAATGGTCTCAAAGAATTGTTAAATTAGATGAAATCTCGAAGATCTTAGCTACAGGTGTTTAACTATATGGAGTTCGAGAAAGTTGAAGATGTGAAGCTACGCAAAGATATGGGTATAGAGGATCTGGTAGAGGTTTACAAGAAGATTCACGGATTCATGCCTGCACATCTATACAGAGCTATAGAGATTATCAAGGAGATGAAGAAGAAATGCGATACCAGGTTTCTAAGCTTTACAGGGAATATAGTAGCTACAGGTGTTAGAGGTATATTAGCGCAGTTGATAGAAGAGAAGGTTTTTAACGTAATCATAACGACCTGCGGAGCTATAGACCATGATATAGCTAAAAGTTTCGGAGGTACCTACGTTAAAGGTTTCTTCGAGGTTAACGATGTAGAACTACATCGTAGGAACATCCATAGACTAGGCAACATATTCATACCTATAGATAGCTACGGACCTTTAATCGAGAATGTTGTTAGAAAGGTTTTAGACGAGTTGAGGATCCAGAACCCGGGTAAGGTATGGAGTATACGCGAGATTCTTCATGAAATTGGTAAAAGAATTAACGACGAGTATTCAATCCTTAGAGCAGCAGCAATAACAAACACACCTATCTATGTACCAGGATTTCTCGACGGAGCTTTCGGAACAGCTCTACTTATGTATAATCAGTTCAACAAGTTTGATATAGATGTCTTCGCCGATGAAAAAGAGTTAGCGAACATAGTTTTCAAATCTAGGTGTATGGGGGCTCTGATAATTGGTGGAGGTATAAGTAAACACCATACACTATGGTGGGCGCAGTTCAGGGAAGGGCTGGAGTACGTGATCTATATAACAACAGCTGTTGAATGGGATGGATCTCTAAGCGGGGCACACCCGAGGGAAGCTATCACGTGGGGTAAGGTTAAAGAAGAGTCTAAACATGTTGTTGTATATTCAGATGCTACGCTAGTTCTACCGATAATTGTGTATGCTATTCTGTACACATAGACTCAAGATCGCGATAAACTGTCATCATGGAATAGAATACATATTTACGCAAGACTTATAAAGCAGAACATTGTAAAGATACACTGCTTATTAGGTCTTCCGGAGAATTATTTAGTGATTAGGGTAGAGAAGAAAGAGTATTGTTGTGGAGTCAAAAATGGCTGTAACGATTTTAGAGAAGTTCAAAAGTATAAGTCCTGCTGAATTCTTCTACCGTAACAAAGAGATAGCTGGTTTCTCGAACCCTGCTAGAGCTTTATACCAGTCGGTAAGAGAGCTTGTAGAGAACGCTTTTGACGCAACTGATGGTCACGGTATCTTGCCGAATATAGAGATATCTATTGATAGACATCCTGAGAAACTCAATGTCTACAGAATTACAGTGAAAGATAATGGTATAGGTATTCCCGGGGAGTATATACCTGAAGCCTTCGGTAAAGTCTTGTTTAGCTCTAAGTATGTTCTAAGACAGTCTAGAGGTCTCTTCGGTTTAGGAGCTAAAATGGTTGTTCTATACGGTCAAATTACGGTAGGAGAACCTGCTGAAATAATATCTGCCACCATTGGCTCGAAGAAGGTGTACATGTATAGAATAGCTATAGATATCAAGGAGAATAAACCTATAATTCTACACAAGGCTTTCTGGATCAATACCACTAATTGGCATGGGACGATAGTTAGGGTTTCTATAGAAGGTGATTGGGGTAGAGCGAAACAGAAGATTCTAGACTATGTGAGGAGAACCGCTATAGTAACTCCTTACGCTAACATAGTATTCAAAACACCTGATGGAGATGTATATGTATACCCTAGTGTTACAAACAAAGTCCCACCACCACCGAAAGAAACAAAGCCCCATCCACATGGAGTAGATATAGAGATGTTGAAGGCTATGATAAGCGAGACCAAGGCTGAGACACTTCTAGATTTCTTAGCTTCGGAATTCCAAGGGGTAGGAGAAGTTACGGCTCAGAGATTCCTCCAGACATATGGTTTCGATCCTAGTAAGAAAGTTAAAGAGCTTACAGCTGAAGAGATTGAAAAGTTCGTGAAATGCTTAAAGGAGTACAACGAGTTTAAGAAGCCTAGAGCAGACCATCTATCACCTATAGGTGCTGAACTAATAAAGATAGGTCTTAAACAGATACTGAAACCAGAATTTGTTGAAGCTGTAACTTGTAAACCTGTTGTATACGAAGGGCACGCGCTTATAGTTGAGGTAGGGATAGGTTACGGAGGATCTATACCTCCTTCAGACCAGCCTATAATCCTTAGATACGCTAACAAGATACCTCTGTTATACGATGAGAAAAGCGATGTATCTTGGAAAGTTGTGTCCGAGAACATAGACTGGAAATACTACGAGATAGAGTTCCCAGCACCGATAGCTATTCTTGTCCATGTATGTGGAACTAAGATACCGTATAAAGGTGTTGGTAAAGAGAGTATCGCAGATGTACCTGTTATAGAGAAGGAGATAGAGGAGGGGATAAGGTACGTCGCCAGAGCTTTGAAACAGTACCTCTTAAAGAAGCAGAGAGAGGAAGAGGCTCTGAGGAAGGCTTACACAATAATAAAGTATATACCGGAGATAGCTTCAGCATTATCTATTTTCGCCTCAGCAAACCCTGAGAAAATAGATCAGAAGATATTTGAAGCTAAATTATTCGAAATGGTTAAGTCTAAGTATGGGGAAGTTCTTAAGAACATTTCTTCGGTAAGAGATGTAGTGATACAGAGTGAGTAACAAGGTTGAAGCTATGTCTATGTCGCATCTATATACATCTAAAGTAGATCAAAAAATTAGAATAGCTATCACCGAGAAGTTGAGGTATAGATTTCTAGAGCTAGCTAAAGCTGTTCTTAGTGGAGAAGAGCCTAAGATGATTATACCTAAGAGAACACTATCCAATACTGTATACGATAAAGAGAGGAAACTATTGTTACTAGGATCTGAAACTTTTGAGAGGAGATTTCTGGATGTTAGAGAAGTTAGGAAGTTTATGCAGACATTACTCATGGCTAAGATTATATACGAAGCTCTGAAAAATAACGAGTACCCAACAATAAGAGATCTCTACTACAGAGGTAAGCATACAATACGGTACAGATCTTTCAAAAAGTCTATAGAAGAGGAGAATACATGGGATGAGCAGAAAGAGAGTGACGCAGTTCTGAGAGATATAGAGGTGTATGTAGGACTTCTTAGAGAAGATATGCTTATACTTAGCAAAGAGAAGGGTAAGGTTGTAGGAGATCTGAGGATAAGATCTGGAGACGATGTTATAGACTTGAGTAAGATGGGTCACGGAGCTTACGCTATAGAACCTACACCAGATCTAATAGAGTTTCTCGATGTAAATGCTGAACTCGTATTGGTTGTAGAGAAAGACGCTGTTTTCCAGCAACTCCATAGAGCAGGGTTCTGGAAAAAGTATAGAGCTATTCTAGTTACAAGCGCAGGTCAACCTGATAGAGCTACGAGGAGATTCGTAAGAAGGTTAAACGAAGAGTTGAAGCTTCCTGTATACATATTAACAGATGCAGATCCATACGGATGGTATATATACAGCGTCTTCAAGATAGGCTCTATAACACTATCATATGAATCTGAGAGATTAGCAACACCTAACGCTAAATTCCTAGGGGTAAGTATGACGGATATCTTTGGGGATAAGAATAAGAAACCATACCTTAGCGAAGAAGAGAGGAGGAACTTCATAATCAAAGCAAAGAAAGCAGATATAAAAAGAGCTCAAGAACTTCTAAACTACGAATGGTTTAAAACAGAGAAATGGATGAAAGAGATAAACATATTCCTTGAGAAACAAAGTAAACTCGAAATAGAAGCTTTAACAGGTAAAGGACTCTACTTCCTAATGGATACATACATACCTACAAAGATACAGACAGGAGACTTCATAGACTAGACCTAGCCATACCCTTAAAATCTTCAGCAAACTCGAAATAACTTTAAATCTGCAGTAACTAGTACAGACATGTAGACGCCGCCGTAGCTCAGCTGGGAGAGCGCCCGGCTGAAGAAACCAAAACTTCAGGCACCGGGCGGTCGGGGGTTCAAGTCCCCCCGGCGGCACCAAAACACCTAGATGCCGGGGTGGCCGAGAGGTCCAAGGCGGCGGGCTGCAGTGGTTTCCGGCTCCGCCCACCGTAGAGACCCGTTAACTCCCGGGTTCGAATCCCGGCCCCGGCTCCAACATTACTATAAACATAACCTCATCAGCTAATATGCATATAAACTTAAATCCGTTGTTATTGTATCTCCATATCTATAGGGCCCGTCGTCTAGCCTGGTAGGACGCCGCCCTTACGAGGCGGAGGTCCGGGGTTCGAATCCCCGCGGGCCCACCAAAACGATGTTTTTACTCTACATGGAGATGATGAGCAACGCAGGCCTAGGAGAATAAATGATGGGACCCCTTTGTCTGATAACACTATTCTCCTAGACTATGTCTAATCTATTCTCGGTAACATTGTTAACTCTAAAACTTGTAGATAGGTATTGCTTAATGCGAACACTGTTACAATTGTTGAGATAGGTTTGCTATACTTTGTCGATGGAAATCTCAGCACCGTTCTCGTTATATTGTATGGGTAGAACTCTACTGTATATACTCTCCAACCCATATAGTATGCGTAAAACCTTACACTTCTACCGTTAACAATCCATGTACCTGCAATTCTTGTTGAAGCTGAGATAGATCCGTGCAATTGGTACCATATAGTCGTATTCTCTTTACCGATTTCAGCACAAGATAGATTAGATACAACGATATATGTACGCCCTATCAATGGGTCTGCATAACCCATATAAAACATGTTTACGTAGAACCAACCTTTTGTAGTTATTCCAAGGTCTATACATATATCTAGTAGGTAAACAGCTTGGCTAGCTACATCAATGCCTAAGGTATTATCATCTCCATCTACAAGGTTGTAGGGGTATACAATGTAATCTCCTTTATATAGTACTGAGATATACCTACCTTCGTCAGGATCGCTAGGTCTGTACTGTACATAGATCCTCTCTCCACTAAAGGTGTGGAGAACTTCATCTTCCCATGTGGCTATAGCTACATTATTCTCTGGAATAGCGTAGATATAGAAATATGTTTCAGGAGCTACAACCCTCTTAACCCTGTATACCAGGTGATTCCACGAATTATTGTCGTAGTATGTAGGGGGAACTCTTTCATAGCTCCAAAAACCTCTATACATAGAGATTGTGTTGTTGAAACCTTGATTACTAGAGCTACAGAAAACATTATTGTTAACAGTTTCTACACATACCCTACCTATATCTAAACCATTAAAATCCGTAGATATACCGATACCTCTTCCAGATCTAACAACAACATCAACATCTCTAACAACGAGAGTCCTATTCTTCAACTCTATATATATCAAATCAACTTTAACATCTCTAGAACCTTTATTAACCAAGGTAACAACATTGCTATCAACATTAACATCTAGATACTCCTTAGCTTTCTCAATACTCTCAACAGCATCTCTAGCCACACTATATATAGTGTTCAACCAATCTGTAGCTACATAGATTACTATAAGCAGTACAGAGATTAAAACAACAGTACCTATATACTCACTTTGACCACGGATCATATACCCTCACCTCGAAAACCATCAACACATCTCCATCGCTTCTAAAAACTTTGAGAGGTAGATCGCGAAGTAAAGCAATACAACTTCTATCGATAAACATGTAATCTACGTAATCCCTGTAAACAACAGTTAAATTCGTTTTCAAGCCTGTTCTGAAAACACATAGATACTTAACATCGTTGAAATTGCTGTAGTTAGATCTACAGAGAGTTACATTATGTTGAAAAACAATCTCTAAGCTAGAGATGTTATAGCATACGGTATACCCATAGATATAGCTTTGTCTAGGTCTATATATAGGGTATAAACTAGTTGAATATGTATAGATATAGATAGCTACAGCAGTCGATATAGCTAATAACACTGTAAACGCGATGAAACTCGATACACCTCTAAAGATATGTATAGCATGGAACTTCACAGACCCCACACAAAACTCAGTAGCTAAAAAATGTTCCAAAGATTTTCAAAAATTCGAGAAGTGTGTACATATGTATACATCTGTACTTTGCTTGTGTATACATGTGTAGGCATTCGCCTTATATAGGGGAGCCATAGCGATAACATAGTTCAGAGTGGGTGAATCTAAACCATGTCGAATCTAAAACAAATCTCCACATACACAGTATTAACAGTATTAGTAGCCTCACTAATCCTACCAATAGCAACAGTATTAGGACAAATAGTAGGAGTACCTGTACAAATAGTTAGCGTTACATCTCCAGCATATCCGGGGGAAACAGTTGCTGTAACGTTAGATATAGGGTTAGCTACAACAGTAACAGTAAGTCTATGTAACAATGCTGGCTGTGCATACACCTGGGCTTCACAGGTATTCACACCTCCAACACCTGGTAGATACACATTAACATTGTCATTACCAGAGAAACTACCAGGTCTTACGAATTGGAACGCGACCTGTAGATATGGATATGTTTCAGTATCCACAGTATTTGGAGGTTTATCACAAGAGTTCTGTATAGCTCCAAAGATAAGAGTATCACCACCATCCACAGCACCAGTTAAACAAGATGGTTCTCCTGTAACTGTAACTGTTGAATTCCTAGGCTATGTACCTGGGGACACTGTTAGCCAAGTAGTGTTATCAGGACCAGCAACATACACTGTAACTGTTATACCAAGTGCCGCCATCGGATCTGATGGTTATGGAAGTACTACAGTTGATTTAAAAGCGATAACAGGTCAAGGAATACCGAGAGGAACATACAAAGTATATGGTGTAGGAACACAAACAACAGATTTCAGCAAAGCTAAACTAGGATCTCTCGAGATAAAACCACAGGTAGTTATAACACCAACTGAAGGCAATGGTAGATGTGATGCAAGTGTATGTGAGTTAGAAAAAATCGGTATCTATGGATATGGTTTCGATCCCAATGTAGCTATAGTGAGCATACTTCTGAAGAACATTAACTTCACCAAGGTTATCTACACAGTTACACCGCCAACAGGTTTTGCAACAAATGCTAATGGATACTTCGAACTAACTAACTTGAAGCAGTATATTGCCGGTGGTAAAGGTACAAATATGACAGCTGGTCTATATATAGTGAATGTTACTCAAGCACCATTACCAAAGACTTTATCAAACACATCGACTATAGATCTTGCGACAGTTGGATCTGTAGTAATATCAGAATCAGCTATAGTCTCAGCTCTAGGTGTAAGAGCTTCGATAACAGCTACATCCTATGTAGATGGAAAGCTAGACTACGTACCGAAGACATCGACAATGGCTTACACATTAACAGAAGTACTAAGAATAGATATAACCTATGCAGGTAAGAAATATCAGCTAGCAGCAAATGTTGAGGATCCAGCAACCAGAAGTGTGAGGTTTGCTCTATACAACACAACAGTTACACCATATGTAACAATGTTCTCAACAACAGCTACAGCAACACTTAATACAACTATAGGTGCATACATAGCTGATATATGGTTCAACATAGGTCCAGATTACACAACAACACCAACACCACCACCAGGTCAGTACAGGTACTGGGCATCGTTCTACATCTACCCCAACCAAATACTGTTGCTGCTTAGAGAGTGGAGTTTCATAGTAACAAAAGCTAACCTAACGATAACCTATGTAAACAAAGATACTGGTGTAACGATTAAGAGGTTCTTCGTATACCCAACCAATATGAGTGTTGATACAGTGGTGGAAGTATCAGATAAATTCACAGAAGGAGGGATTGAGTGGTCTATAAGCTGGAGCTACGACCCATCAACAGAAGTTGCATCGATAAGTGTAACTGGCAAGCCTCTGAAAGGTCCAAGTTTCGAATTCAGAAACGTCTATTACATAGTGAGATCACTACTAGTGTTGCTAACTCCGATGCCTATATTACCAGGTCAGAGCGTTACTATGGCTGCTTATGGTTATGCTCCAGGTAGGTACTGGGGTCATATACCACCTGGTTACGATGATAACTATCTAGATGTGTACTGGGAGAAGATAGTTAGACTAGGCACATTTAGACTAGGTAAAGATGGTAACTTAACGTTCACCATAACAATACCTTCAGATGCTTCGTTCGGTGTACACTATATATGGGGTGTCGATAAATGGAACTATGAGTACACGCTAGCTATAATAATTGGTGCTAGAGCATACTACACAATAGTACCACCACCAGGGTTTGTTATACCTCCAACACCTACTGTAAGTGCTGGGTATATGGATAAGAGGGTTATGGTATGCCCATGCCCAGCAACATATGTAGGTCTAAGCTACTGTGATAAATGTGTTGTATATGTTGGTAGATGTGATTATCTTGGAGATGAGATAAAAGTTGTGTTATCCGGTGTATCACCTGGAGAAACTATCACTGTATACTTTGCTGATAGAGCTATGAAAACTGTGAAAGCTAATACCTCAGTAGTTGAGGTAAGCTTTATAGTTCCAACAGTACCTGAAGGCGATTACACGATATACGCTATTGGAACTGTTAGCGGTACAATATATGTTAGTGACTATTTCAACGGAACAAAGTTTGTAACAGCACCAGTTATGGTAAGACCAAAGATACTGCTCGCAGACTTGAACAGAGATATATTACCAATACTTGTTGGACCAGGATTTGTTAGAGTACTCGGAACAGGATTCAGACCAGGTGTATCATTCGTAGGTATGCTAGTGAATAAGACAGATGCAGCTTTCACATTCAATGTACAGGTACAGAGATGGAGTGCAGATGATAGAGGTGTACTGATAAACACCTATAGCAAAGATATTGTACCAGGTCTATACATACCAGCACTAGAACCAGGAGCATATGAAATCAGACTACTATACGTTGTAGGAGCTGATACGAAGATGAGTTTACCAGGCTATGTCTACGTTATAAACAACCTAAGTATTGTAGCTACAAAACTTGACTTAGCAACTATAGCAAGTAAGATTGATAAAGTTGCAGATCTTGTACAGAAAGCTAGCGATGCTATAGCAAAAGTACAAGACGCTATTATAAACGCTTTAACACCTAGATTAACAGAGATCAAGAGTGCTATCGATAGTTTGAGCAGGACTGTTGCAACTAAGACTGATATAGATACGGTGGTAAAGAGTGTAAGCGATGTTGAAAGCCTTATAGTCTCGGTTATGGCGAGTATAGCATATCTCAAAGATACTGTTGCTACTAAAGGTGATGTAATAACCTTAGTTGATACACTTAAGAAACTTGATACTATATTAACAGGTATTAACTCTGCTATAGGTAAACTAGATGATTTAAGTAGAACACTTAGCGATGTAGAGAAAGCTCTAGGAACAGTAGCTACTAAGAGTGATGTAGAGGATCTAAAGAGAACCATACCTGTAGATGTTATAAACGAGATAAGAACTAGAGTAGCAACAGCTATCGATGCACTAACTCAAGCTAGAAATGAGATAGCCGCTATAAGAACAGATGTAACTGGATTGAAGACAGATGTAGCCGGTATCAAATCCGATGTAGCAACCGTTAAGTCAACAGTAGATGCTGTGAAAAGCGATACAATTAAACTAGCTGGTATTGAATCAACATTGAACGCTGTAAAAGGTGATACAGGTAGATTAGCTGGTGTTGAATCAAAGTTAGGATCTGTAGACGATACTGTATCAACAGTAAGAACGCTAGTCATATTAGCATTAGTATTCGCAGTAATAGCAGCTGCAGCAGCTATCTACGCTACAATAGCTATATCAAGAGCTGTAGCAAAGTAAGATAATAACTACTTTAAATAATTCCATAAATATTTTTGAATTAAATAATTTTTTAACTTAAATATAGCATTATTCTCTGATTATATGTTATAATCTGCGAATTTTCATATTTTTGCAGAATAAGGTTTATAATCCTGACCTTATCTTAAACTAGAAGCAAAGGATATAGTGTATCTACTTAGAGTGTTAGATGTAAATAGACTTAATAGTTTTATAGATAGATCTAAGTTGAGAGTGGAGGATATAGTGTTTCTAGGGTGGTAGAGATATGCCTTTAGCAATAGTTGTAGGAGGGTTCTTTGGTGATGAAGGTAAAGGTAAGGTTGCAGGGTATCTTGGGTATACTGATAAACCTGGTATCGCTGTTAGATGTGGATCTATAAATGCTGGTCATACTGTTGTTTATAACAATAGGGTTTGGAAGCTTAGGATAGTTCCATCGTTTTTCTTAAGCTGGAGAACGAGGTTGTTGATAGCCTCTGGAGCTCTTATTAGATTAGATGTTCTGTTTAGAGAAATTGAGGAAACAGGTGTTAGAGGGAGGCTGTTTGTCGATAAACATACCGGTGTTATAGAGGATAGACATGTAGAGATGGAGAAATCTGATGAATTTCTATCGAAAGTTATAGGCTCAACTCTCCAAGGTGTAGGTGCAGCTATGGTTGATAGAGTTCTTAGGAGGCTTAGGCTAGCTAAAGATGTTAAAGAGTTGAGCGATCTCATCGTCGATGTAGCTTTAGAAGTTAACGAAGCTCTTGATCGTGGAGAACTTGTCTATATAGAGGGTGTTCAAGGTACTTTCCTCAGCTTATACCACGGAACGTATCCTTATGTAACTAGTAGAGATACAACTGCATCAGCATTCCTATCCGAGGTAGGTGTAGGTCCTAAGAGAGTAGACCATGTTATAGTTGTATTCAAATCCTATGTAACGAGAGTTGGCGGGGGACCTCTGGAGAACGAATTGTCGTTGGAAGAAGCTCAGAAAATGGGTTTGTTAGAGGTAGCTACGGTAACTGGTAGAGTAAGACGCGTAGCTCCTTTCAATATAGGGTTAGCGAAAAGAGCTGTAATGCTTAACTCTGCTACACAGATAGCTATAACAAGACTCGATGCACTATTTAAAGAAGATAGATGTGTTAGAGAATGGTCTAAACTATCTTTGAATGCTCGTAGATGGATTGAAGAGCTGGAGAACATTCTTAAAGTACCTCTAACGCTTATCGGTACTGGCGAAGATATCCTCTGTATGGTTGATAGGAGGGAGGAGCTTGGGTTTGGGTGGAGAAGATGAGGAGCTACGACGTAGCTGTAGTTGGAGGAGGTGTTGCAGGTCTATTTGCATCACATGAACTAGCTCAGTACAGTAAAGGTAGACTAAGGATAGCTGTTATCGAGATGGGTAGTAAGAATCCTTACAGATCTTGCCCTATGCTAAACTTGAAAAGATTGGCAAGAGATAGAGAATGTGTTAACTGCTCACCATGCAATGTTTTATCAGGTATAGGTGGGGCTGTAACATTTAGTAGCGGTACTATGAATCTTAGACCCGATATAGGTGGTGATCTAGATAAACTACTCGGTAGTTGGGAAGAAGCTGAAACCTTGATATACTACGTAGACTCAATACTTGTAAAATTCGGTGCACCTAACAATCTCTACAAAATAGACCCTGAACAAGCTTCAGAATTAGAACGTTTAGCTGCTAAAGCAGGTGCAAAATTTATTCCAACACCTCAGAGGTTAATAGGTTCTGATAATATGCCTAAGGTTATAGCGAATATGTTGAAGTTCCTAGAGGAGAGCGGAGTACATATAATTGATAGAACTGTCGTCGAGGATATGGTTCAAGAAGGTGGTAGATATGTACTGAAAACTAGCTCAGGTGATATTGAAGCTCGCTACGTAATCATAGCCCCTGGTAGAGTAGGTGCTGAATGGTTTTCAGAATTCGCTAAAAGAAGAGGAGTAGATGTGGAACCAGGGCCTCTTGATATAGGTGTAAGAGTTGAAGTACCTGCATACGTTATGGAGCCTATAACGAAGGTTGTTAGAGATCCGAAAATAATTATGTATACGAAGAGTTACGACGATAAGGTAAGAACTTTTTGTACAAATCCTTATGGGCTTGTAGTTGAGGAAAGGTATCCGGATGGTTCTGTAGGTGTTAATGGGGAGAGTTTTACGAATATAAAGACTAAGAACACGAATTTTGCTTTACTTGTAACAACGAGACTTACAGATCCTTTCGAGGATACAATAGCTTATGGAAAAAGTATTGCAAGACTTGCAACGAAATTAGGTGGAGGGAAGCCTATTATACAAAGGTTTGGAGATCTAGAAGCAGGTAGGAGAAGTACTTGGGGTAGGATAGAGAGAAGTGTTGTTGAACCTACGTTGAAAACTGTAACACCGGGCGATATAGCTATGGCATACCCCTACAGAGTTGTTGTAAACATAATCGAGGCTCTAAAGAGATTAGATACAATTATACCTGGAGTAGCATCGCCTCAAACCTTGCTCTACGCACCTGAGATAAAGTTCTACAGTATTAAAGCAAGAGTCTCTAGAGAACTCGAAACAAATCTTCGAAATGTATTCGTTACAGGTGATGGTGTAGGTCTTTCAAGAGGTATGAATGTAGCAGCAGCTACAGGTGTTATAGCTGCTAGAGCGATATTGATAAGAGAAGGTTTCGATATAGACCTGATCCCAGAGGTTCAACATAAACCTCTAGAGATAATACCATAACATACTCAGCAACAGCAAACTACTGCAAGAAGATTGTTATTTGTAGTTAAGTTACAGATATTCTTTAACATACTTAGCTATAATTTCGGCTGCTAGTTTAACAGAGTGGAAAGCTTTTTTACCGTAGTTTATGAAGATTATATCAAGTTTAGCTGAAGTTTTTATCAAGCTCTCTCTAAGAATTGATTCATGATGTCTAGGTACTACAGCTACTATTTCCCTATGGTAGCTAAGCTTAGGTAGTACTTGTGATAGAAGATCTACAAATAGTTGACGATATGTAGATGTTAGTTCGTGTACAGGGTAATCGTAGTTTGCGAAAGGGTAGTATATATCTAGCTCCCTAGGAACTAGAATCATAGGTTCAGATAGTATATATACCTGAACATATTCATAAACACCGTTCTTACGAAGAACAGATTCAGCAATTCTATGTGTAGCAGAAGCTCTGTAAGGTTTTACAGAAGAACAAGGCATTATAAGAGCGTACCTTCTCTCACACAATCTAGGATCGAAATACTTTAATAGAAATCTATGCCATAGCTTGATATGAGGATGGTTAAAGAGGTTTTCTACATCATTTCTAAGAATCTTTATACCAGGTGGTATAGATAGAAGCTTGTTAGCCATGTCCTCGCCTAATTCATTATACAGGTAATCTATGTAAATCTTCACCAGCTTACACATCAATAAACCCTAATACAAATCTCGTTACATAGTTGTAGATAAGAATATAGTATCGATAAAGAGTTGACCTAAGATTCTCAACCTCGATACACACTTAAATATTTGCTAGATATACTTCGTTCAAGATAGTTTAGGTATCGGGGATTTTCTCCTTACTTACAACAACAATGTTCTCTATAGCTGTGTATGGGTATTGACCTTTCTCGTCTTTCTCATACTTTTTAACTATATCCCATATATTAAGTAACGAAATAGAGACTGCTGTTAAAGCCTCCATTTCAACACCTGTTCTCTCTCTAGCCTTAACTGTTACCTCTACACACACTTTATCCTCTTCAACCCATACCCGGGGTTCTACATAGTCTATCCTTATAGGGTGGCAAAACGGAAGTAGGAGGTAGGTTTTCTTAGCACTCTCAATAGCTACTATCTGCGTAACCGCGATAACATCTCCTTTCTCAACCTCTTTACTAACAATCTTATCTATAGTATCTTTGCGAAGTCTTATACAACCTCTAGCTGTAGCAACTCTATACACTTCCCCCTTTAAACTAACGTCAACCATTCTAGCCATGGATTTACACCCTCTAAAACTTTATACGTAACCACATATAAAGATCTATAGTGATATTACATCAAGTATCAGTAATAATAACGGTGTTCTGAGCTAAGCTCAGTCTTTCTATCAACATATCTTCAAAGTTTTAGTATGCTGAGATTCGGTAGTTTAAGTTGTTTCATCTATTAGTTTCTCAAGTTCATACATATGATTCTTTATTAAATGGGAGACTAGTGCAGGTGCTCTTAGAAACTTCTTTTTACAGAATGGGCATATCCTTAACCCTCTATAAGGATTAAGTTTTTCAGTAGCTTTTTTAGCAGAAGAATATTTCTCGAAATAGTGTTTATCACCGAAAGAAGGTTTTAATCCAGCAAGCCATCGAGCTATAGACTTTATAACTTTATCACGATCACGAGTATTAAGAGCCAAGATCTGCACCTAACTGAGATACTTTTAAGCAAGGGCTCTATTTAAATACTGATCTGATTATAGTAGTAAATATTATAAACGAATTGTGAGCAAAGTATTTAATATATAAGTTTTTCTGTATGTTTATGGTTACACATGTGTTGGTGTGGTAACTCTATGAATTTAGGTAGATACCTGCTATACCTTAGTATAGTGACTATAGTACTGCTGTTAAGTATAAACCTCAGTCTATCCCCGATTTCTAGTTACGTTCTTGATGAGTCTAGGCATGTTGTAATAGTAGCTGTATCAACGTTACCAAATGGGAGTTACGTAGGTGTCTCGGCGGATCTGTATGTTAGAGTTACGTGTCCGGGTAAAGGTCATGTATACGTAGAGACACTACCTTTAAGTCAGATAGATCTACAAGCATCGACGAGAGTAGCAGCTTTAGTAGCAAGTTCTTTAGCCAATATAAGTTTCAATAGCTGTGATTACTATGCATCGATAAAAGCGGATTCACCTATTGTTGGAGGTCCTAGCGCAAGTGGTGTAACAGCTGTGGCATTTGCATCAGCACTTCTACATCTACCGTTAAACGAATCTATAGTTATGACAGGCATGATTATGCCTGATGGAAGTATAGGCCCTGTAGGTGGACTTAAGTATAAACTTGATGCAGCTGTATCTAGAGGAGCTAAAGTTTTTCTCGTTCCTTACGGACAAGTTATTGACTATGTTTACCAAGTTCTTGAAGAGAGATGGGGGCCCGCGATAATCAGGAGAACTCTTAGAGTACCAATAAATTTAACAGAATACGGTAAGAGCTTCGGAGTAAAAGTTTTACAAGTTGCATCAGTATACGAAGCCCTAGAAATATTCACAAACAAAGTTTTCAAAGTTGAACCTAATTACGAGTTACTGAATACGAAAATAAGCCAGCTATATGAGGTTGTAAGCCCTGTCATAGAGATATGGATAAAGGATCTGAAGAACGAGATAGAGAATATCTCTACAAGATGTGGTGAAGTAAAGGATGATGTACTATCATACGTTAAAAATAGGTACGGGCCTCTTATATATAGCCAAATTTCTTCTGAGATCAGAGATTTAGAATCAAGATTAAGAACGGTATTGACTAGAGCTAGAGAAACCGAGAACCTAGGTAGGGTATATTCAGCTGCTTCTATGTATTTCCAAGCACTAATCTATGCCTATACAGAGTACTACCTACTTGAAGCTCTAAGAAACCCAAACATTGTATCTACGAAAATCGAGGATTTGAGGTTTAAAGCCTACAATATTATAAATAGCCTATCCCAATGTTGCGAAAAACAGTTAGATATAGCAAAACTATCTATAGCTATTAACGTTCTTGATAGAGTTTACGAAGCGTTGATATATATAAACAAAACCTCTACCTTAAACGACATAATATCGATAGCTTCAACAATAGCTTACGCTGATGCAAGATTACGTACAGCTATACAGTGGGCCAAGCTTACATCGATACCTATAGAATCCAAAATCGTTGTCAAGCTTGAGGATGTAAAGTCTATGGCTACGTATATAGAGACCTTAGTTCAAAACATATATGCTTACCTAATAGCGTTATCAGAATCACAATCAATACAACTTCCATCAGAAGTTAATGAAGCTGAACAAAGGTACAACCTTATGCAGAATGTTTCTGACGATTTAAGTAAACTTGCCTTAGGTATAAGCTCTACAAGCTATATGTATCAAGCTCTAGTGAAACTATTTACGCAATCCCCTGAAGCATCCGTATATGCAATAAATAGAACTCTATATACGAATCTAGGACCTATAGCCGATGCTATACCTGTCGACTCAGTTCTATACCTAGAGTTTGCGAAGATCTTGGTAGAGGAAATGGGAGATTACGGTTCAGGAGCTATAGCTTTAGCAAAACTTTCAATAATAATCGCTCTATATAAAACAATAGCAACAACATCTTCAGCAAGTCTTTTGCCACGTTCTTCAGAAACAAGTGTTGTTAAGTCCAGTATTTACCTTACATATACACCGTACACCGTCACATCAACACTTATCTTAATATCGAACTATACCGTAACCACAACCATAACAACAACAAAAACGGTTATTAATACGTTAATCACGACAGTCTACGGAGAAGACATCGCTAAATACCTCTACATATCTCTAGGTTTTCTCGGAGTACTTGTAGTAATAGCGTTAGTTATGGTAATACTTATTAGTAGAAAACTTAGGTAATGCAGATTAAGGTCAACAGCTCTTAAATACTGCTTAAAGAGAAAACTGAAAGAGTATGTGAAGTTAATCTGGTGTTGTAATTGGATAGAAAGGTAGTAATAATAGTGATAGTGTTAGGGGTAATCGCTGTAAGTGCTGTTTCAACATTAATATTACTACGAGTAGCTAAAGGTGGTGGATGTATTTCTCAAGATAATGTCTTTATCGTTGTGTATAGATATGCAAAACCCTTGGATAATGCGTATAAATCTTTAGCTCAAATAATGACCGAAGCACTTAAAACAAATAGTTCTGGTAAATTTAATATTGAGTTGCAACTTTGTTATGTAGAGCTCAATGATTTACCACCAGATTTGCGAGCTAAGGTAGAACAACAATTCAAATTTTATCCGGTGTTTGGTTTGAAATCTCAAACCTTGTCTAGTGTAGATATACCTATAGTTAATATCGTGTTCGATAAGTACGGGGAGGGAATCTATATAGCTAAACCTAACATAACTTGGTATCTATACCTATATCTATCACAGTATTACGGATTCCAGTACCTCGATATTAACGGAATTTACGCGATGATTATTACTGTTGAGAAGCCCAAGATCTACATCAATGCAACGCCTATTATAGGTTCTAAAGAAGCTAGATATTATATCTTCGTATACGAAGATGTTGGCTGTCCTTATTGTGCAAAACTATACTATGAAGTGTTCCCAAAGATATTAGAACTTGTTAATAACGGTACTATAGCTATCCTATTGAAGAACCTCCTTGTACATGAGGAAGTATTTGAAGTTCAACGTTATCTAGTAGCGTTATATATTGCTACACGTGATAATGAGCTAATCTATGACGTTATGGAGTTTATATATGGTTTATTATTGAAAGGATCTCAAGTTACGTTGAATCAAGTAAGGGAATACGTTATAAATAAGTATGGGAAGGATGTAGAGATCGAGAAATACCTAGAGTTGGCGGAGGGTATCATAAATCAAGAGAAAGAAGAAGCTTCTCGATATATCATTATTGGGACTCCAGGTATCATTATATGGGATAACAAGAATAGCATAGGTATAGTTGTTATAGGATTTAAGCAAGCAGAGGATCTAATTAAATTAATAAACTTTTTAAATAAAATTTAATTAATTCATCGTTTCGGTAATTTGATATCGAATTTCATGAAAATTTCAGCTATATGTCTAGGGTTAATCTCGTTCACGTAGTTTGTTAACATCATATCACGTACATTCCTTAGGTCTTTTGTTTGAGCTAGTACCCATGATAGTTTGACGTAGGCTGTTTCTGTTAACATATCTTCTCCTGGTATAACCCCTATCTCTAGAAGTTTTCTCCCAGTTGTATATACATTCATATTTACACGTCCGAATATTGTTTGAGTTGTCATTACAACAGCTATCCCTTCCTCAATAGCTCGTTTTAGAGATTCTATAGTGTAGCTCCCTATATGTCCAAGACCTGTACCCTCTATAACTATTCCGTGGAATTTCTTGTCAACTAAGTAATCTATAATTTCGCTCTGAATTCCGGGGTAGGCTTTGATTATAGCAACTCTATCGTCGAAATCTATCTTTGCGATCAGTTCTTCAGGTTTTCTCCTAGGTAAAAATCTATCGTTTATCATGTTTATTTTAAGCGATAGTAAGTCTACAGATGCTAAAGGAAGATCGTTTACAGATTGGAATGCATCTCTTCTACTGCTGTGAAGTTTCCTAACCTTTACCCCTCTATGAATATATGTCTCTATATCAGATGGTGTTGAATGCATCACGACAACGGATTCTCCAAATGGTGCTTTAAGTGTAGTTACTACAGCTGCTAAAAGATTGAGCGCGGCATCAGTACTAGGTCTATCACTACTCCTTTGAGCACCTACGAAAGCTATCGGCATGGGCAAGTTTCTCAATGCAAATGCTATAGCGGCTGCAGAGTAACTCATTGTATCTGTGCCGTGCGTTATAACGACACCGTTAACACCTCCATTAATAGCTTTAAGAACATTTCTAGCCATAATCTCCCAATGTCTAGGGGTCATATCTTCACTGAGAATATTGAAGAGAACCTCTACATCGTAGCTAGCTAAACCACGTAGCTCCGGTATAAGCTCCATAAGCTCTTCAGGGGTCATAGCAGGTTTTACAGCGCCTGTTTCATACTCTACTTTACTAGCGATAGTTCCTCCACACCCCAGTATCTTCACGATGGGATTACCTTTGCTAATCTCGGTGCTCTTCAATACCTCTTCCCTATCCCCGATCTTCCTACATTCAACAACATCTATCGAAGTTATCTTATTTGCATCGATACCTATATTATACCCATTATCAAGCTTCAAAACAATTATATCAGGATGGCTTAGCTCATGTTTAGGCATCAGTAAACCATAGATAACCCTACTATTTTCAACAACAATCTTCAGCTTACACCCAATAGACACACCTAAAGCCTCTAATAGAGTTCTAACCCTTCCCTTATAACCAGCTAGAGGATCGTTCATTTCAGTACCCAAATATATACTTGAAAACTAAGGTATTTGAGTATAACTAGTGTTTTCAGATTGATTTAGATTACTTCAGAGGTACTTTTAAAACCTGAGCTAGTAACTCTCAGGTTTCTCGCTAGGTATTGTAACTTTCTTGAGCTGCTTCATATATATTTCGTAGATCTCTTTAGTTGTTGTAGCTTCTGTTGGAGATTTATCGGGTCTCCATCTAACAAATCTTGGGAATCTTATAGATATCCCTACACCTGGTTTAACCCAACCTTTACAGCAGGTATGTATAGGTGATAACGTTAGCTCAGCACCTATGACCTCCATAACTATGCGTGGTTCAAACCATACATCTGCTTCTATATCGCTATCTACACTTGGATGTTTATACGATAGTTTATACTGTTCAAACATTTTGGGTAACGCTGCAAGATCTTCATCTGTAAACCCTGATCCTACTTTACATACAGTTTTGAATGTCCCTGTATCCGGATCGTAAGCGGCTGCTAGTAGTGCTCCATAGCTACCAGCTCTTTTACCTTTACCATGGAATGCGCCAACAACTACTAGATCTACTGTATCAATCATTTCGCTCTTGTAATCTCGTTTATACTTAATCCACAGCCAACCTCTAACACCTGCTTGATATACTGAGTCTGGCCCTAGGGATTTGACCACTAGCCCTTCCATACCACTCTCAATCGCTTTCAAGAAGAATTCCTCAAGTTCTTTAACATCTTTAACTACTATATGTTCTGCTAACCTAAATTCCTCAGATTCTTCTACTATCTTCTTCAACCATTCACGGCGCTCAGATAGAGGTTTAAGTGTTAGATCTACTCCGTCTACGTATAAGCAGTCAAATAACCTGACAATAACAGGATATTCTTTTACAGCTTCGTGGATATCCTTCTTCCTCTTCCTATGCATAAGCTCTTGGAATGGTCTGTAGTCGCCTGTTTCAGGATCTACAGCCACGATCTCTCCTTCAATGATAGTTTCATCAGCTTTAACATGCTTAAGCACAGCATCGACTACATCAGGATATTGTGAAGTTATATCCTCAAGTCTTCTCGAGAAAATCCAGACAGTCTTGCCTTTCTTATGTATTTGAGCTCTTTCACCATCGTATTTAAACTCTGCTAAACACGGTGTACCAGCTTTAGCTAAGATCTCGCTAGGATCGCTAGCTCTCTCTGCAAGCATAGGTCTTAACGGTATACCAGGGATAGGCTTGATATTTCTTAGAGCTTGAGGTCCTTGCCCTGCTAACATCTTAGCTATAGCTCCTAGATCTGGATAGATATTGTAAGCTCTTTCCACAATATCTCTCGAAGTTCCGAAAGCTATAGCCAAGCCATCCATTATAGTAGCATCTCCTACACCTAGCCTCAATCTCCCTTCGACAAACCTTACGATAAACTTAGCTTCTTTTGCGTTAGCAGAGCTAAGTAACGATGCTAAAAGCCTTATCTTGATATCTCTACTCCCTTCACCTTGAAGTGAAGCTATCTTAGCTAAAGTACTGTAAACCTCGTCTACAGTTAACTTCTTCTCAGCTATTTTCTCACTTTTAATAAATGCAGTCAATCCTGCAGATTTTCTCTCCCTAGAGATCTTCAGTCTCTCTACAACAAGTCCATAATCCCCTAGCGATTTATATAGCTTCTCAACTTCGTTCTCAGGTATGTTGAGCGCTATAGAGATAGCTTTTTGAATACCTTTCTCTGCGATACCTAACTCAGGCATCCCTTTCCAATCAGGCCATAGAGTCCCCTGAATAAAGTAGATAACCTTATCTATACTGCTAGGATCACATTTCTTAAACAACATAGCTAGAGTAGAGGCTTGCTGAATTTTACTAGGTGTTTTCTCCAGTATATCCAGTGTTTGTGCAACGAGTGCAAACTCCAATTCGTAAACCCCAGTATTAATTTAAAACCTTTGTAGATTAATATAGTATGCAAAACATGCACCCAGATATTGCCGATGATGATAACTCGGCAAGAAGGTATAGATGCCTTATCAGAGTTACACTGAGGATATTCAACAAGATGATCTCTATAAAATCATCACTTCTTAATTATATCAACTAGAGATCTAATCATCTGCCCAGGTATCCCTGGATCAAACCTTACCACAACAACGCCATTCTTACATCCATGAACTTTAACCACCTTACCTCTATACACGTTACCGTAGATATCTCTAGCTATAACCTTTGAACCTATCAATCCGTAAATAGATTTTAAATCTGTGAAAACCCTTACATATACTTCGTTGTTGTACTGCTTATTACTACCTTTCCTATAACCTAATATTACTCCTACCACCCTAGATACAGTATTCATTTATTTTAGCACCCCCTAAGTATCTACTAGAGGATCTCTATATACTAATCAATAAATAGCTTTAAGTAAGAGCTTAAAAACATAACTAAAATAATATTTAGATTCCTAACCTGAAAAGGAAATCAATTATTGAAAAGATTAAAAAGATTCTACCCATAGTAAATGATGGGGATATAGATGGATTAGTTCTAAATTTAAGCTGTACCCGTTGCTGGAGCTGTTGTCTTCTCTTTTACAGATGTTACTACTGGTAATTCTGGGAATTTCTCTTTCATTCTCTGTTCCGCTACTATCTTAGCTTCTTCTAGTATCTTTCTAGCTTCTGGAGATGCGTAGATATCTCCAATAGGTGTTCCTAGAGCTTCACCTGTTGATATAACTACATCTCTTAACCCTTCTTCAATCTCCTGAAGTTCTAGAGACATCTCGGGCATAACGCCTCTAAGTATATTCCTCAACTCTTTAATGACGCCAGCTACAGGTATGAGACCACTTAATACATCACCTGTAACGAGAACTGTCTCTATTCTTAGCGCTACTTGCTCTAACGCTACTTGCGTTATAGTGAGCTGTTTAACAAGTTTCCTAATCTCAGCAATCTCGTTTGCATACATAGTAGCTCTAACTTCATCTCCCTGGGTTAGAGAATCTACTACTCTTTCAAATAGTGTTCTATCTCTATCACGAAGCCTCTCAACAAAGACCTCTAATCTACTAATTAAAGACCTTATCTTGTAATTCGCCATGACAAGCCTCTGCTTTACAGGTTCTTTCTTCTTAAATACTTCCTTAATTTTCTCCCTAACTGTAGGTCCTCCAGACCATCTCTTCTCGAAATCTGATAGACTCATAGTTTTCCCCTATATAAATCTTCAACCATATAGATGTATATATAAGAGGTAAAGCTCATGATTTAAACTAATTGGTTATAGTAAGGAAACACCGATATTTTCCGTACTTAATTAAGTAAGAACTAACTTGTTATATAAAGATAATACCTGGGAGTTAAGCATTATAATGATTAAAATGATTAGACTGTAACTAAGTATAATTAGGTTAGGGGTACAAAGATTTGAAGTGTATAGGTATTTCAGGTACGCCAGGGACAGGAAAATCTAGTGTAGCTAGAGAACTTTCTAAAGAGCTCCAAATCCCTGTTATAGAGCTTAGCGAATTTGTTGTAAATAACAATCTCTACCTATACTACGACGCTATAAGGAATAGCTATGTTGTAGATGAGGAGAAATTGAGAAACAGTATAGCCAAGCTATATAGAGAACGAGGAGCCTTTATAATCGTTGGTCATTATGTAGAAATACTGGAAAGAGATCTATACGAATTAGTGATTGTTCTTAGAAGGAATCCTATCGAATTGCTCAATATCTTGAAAACTCGAAGATGGCCTGATAGTAAAGTTGCTGAAAATGTTGAAGCAGAGCTTTTATCTGTATGTACTTTTAATGCTATAGAAGAGCTAGGTGAAGACCTTGTCGTCGAAGTTGATGTAACATCTAAGAATGTTTCAGAAGTTGTGAACGAGATTATGGATATCTTGCTGGGATTGAAATCTGTTTATCTAGGTCATAGAATTGACTGGCTTTCATTAGTACCTGAGAAGGATCTGGAAGCTATCCTTAGTTATATCGAGAAATACAGATTGTATTGATGGATATACATTACTGAATTCTTTCCAAACTTTTCCTAGTTTTCTCGTGTATCTCTTTCAACTTCTCCTCGTACTCTTTAACCGTTGACTTAACAGCTTGTTCAAGAACTTTCTGATCTATGTATAGAACAAGACTTTTGAAAAATTTTAATGCACACCTCTTAGAATGGAAATAGACTTCCCTACCTGCTAAATTTAGCTTTATTCCCTGTCCTTCAGGGAAAATTCTTCCACAGACAAGACATTCATACTTTCTAGACATTAACTACACCGCTATGCAGATCTCAGTATTTGAAAAAATTGTTGTATTGATTTGGAGAAGTTTATTCTTCTGTACCTTCTTCTACTTCTTCATATCCAGCCATAGGTTTTACAGCCACTCTTTCTCTAATAGCATTAATAGTGTTTAATGCTTCGTTAGCATCTACATGTCTAGCTGATAGAATTACCTTAGATAGAGTTTCTCTTAAAACTTCGTCAAGCATTTTATCTGGTGAAATATCGAGTCTAACCTTATCGAAGATAGCTGGTGTAGGCTCTAATACTGCACCCTTCTTTAATACGGCTAAGCTTTCATTGACGGGCGTTATTATTGCAGCTCCTACCTCACGTTCACCTAATTTTATCGCTAAAACGATATCGCCATCAAATGTTTCACCAAGTTTTTCAAGAGTATACGCTACAGCAGCTGTTGAAATTTCCAATGCTTTAGCTGTTAACGTTTTGACAACCTTTTCTACCTCTTCCTGGGGCACCCTTCTAAAAGCTTCAACAGTTAACGTATCCCACTTCCATACAATGTTCTTGTTCTGCTCATCGATATCATAGTCAATACGAACTCTAACAACATCGCCTTTATCTATCTTTAACTGTTCAACAAGTAACGTGTATAGGAATCTATTTAACTGAGCAATAGCTAAAGCAATACGCTGACCCCATTCTTTATCCCTCTTAACGTAATCCCTCATTTGAGCAAACATTGTTCTCCTAATTTTGTCAGCATAAGCACCTGCTATCACGAACCCTGAGCTAAGTCTAGGCATAGAGATACCCTCTAGAGATACTTGTTGAAAACTAGTTAAAGCTTTATATGGAGTTCAAATAAGTAGTTAAAGGAGATGTGAACCAAGGATATTCAATATAGTGTGAAACGTATACGGTGAGGGGGAATACATGCCTCAATCTTTAGAGTTAGAGTTAATTGATGTATATAGATACGAAGGTTTTATGGGTAAGAGGTTCAGGTTTAGGATTAGAGGGTCGAAGGTGTATATAAACGTTCTGGCTAACTCGATTGAGGAAGCAGTTGAAAAAGCTAAACAAATAATTAGTAAACTCGAACTAGATAAACAACTAACTCGTTCACCTGATTCAAAAGAGAAAGAAACTTAAGAAGTTGAATATACATGAATGCGAAAATTAAGACCATGGAAATCGCGATAATCATCGCGATATCTGTACTAACTATAGCGGTATCTACGTATATGCATAAACCTCGTGAAGTTTCTATTTTAAACAACCCTGGTTTAAGCTATAGCGATATAGTGTACGGGCTGTACAACCCTATATTTGTGGACATTGTTACACCCAATGGGTTACCAAATTATCAGAAAATTAATGAGAAATGGTTTAGAGAAGATGTAGCTATGAAACTTATGACTACGAGAATCTGCCCAATTCCCTACCTAGACTATAAGTTTGAATATCCACCTATAGTAGGAGCTTTATGGTTTGTATCTACATGTATTTCTTTTACGTTAACCTTCTCTCCAACATATAGTTCGGTTGAATACTACTTGTTGGTGAAGAAAGCAGGGGATGTTCATTACTATATACAATCTTTCTTTATATCTGCATCTCTCATCATCTCAATAATATACATGTATAAGTTATCAAAAACCCTAAACAAATCGTGGAGTCGAGTAGCGCTGTTCGCAGTTCTCCCGTCAACTATTCTCTACCTCATATACAACTGGGATATGATTACAGCTATGTTTATACTAATGTCCATATACTACCTATACAATAAGAAATTCTTTCTCTCAGGTTTATTACTAGGTTTAAGTATATCAACTAAGCTCTTACCCTTGATACTCGCTATAGCTGTCATCTATGATCTTATACAGAAAACCTTTATAAACAAGGAGTATGTACATACATTATCGAGGTTTGCTCTAGGTGTAGTAGTGGGATTAATACCCTATATCATAATGATCGCTATCTCTTATAACGGTTTCACATACTTTATTCAGCACCATGCTCAATGGTACTGCGAAAACTGTTTATACCTACTCATAACGAAAGATGTATGGAATCCCTACAATCGTGTTCTCTCAATGCTATTCATATTCTTAGCTCTCATAATTACAATGACTATCGATGTACAGTACGATGAAATGTTCTGTCTGTGTACTATCTCCTTAATATCCCTGGTGATATCAACAGCATTAAACTATGTATTCTCACCCCAAATGATGCTCATGTTAACATCAATAGCAGTACTAATTCTAAACTTAAAACAATTGCTATTTCTTATTGTAGCTGACTTAGCTAATTTCGGGATAATGGCGTTATTTTTCAAAGATGCTGAAGCTAGGTCATGGTTGATAGAGAGACTTGGAGTAAGGGTTCGGATTACGCAAAATCCATGGGATATAGATTCACCTGTACAGATGTTAGCAACTATAAGAAACGTAATTCTGATATTATTAATGGTAGATCTTATCTATACCTTACTCAAGCTACGAAGTAAAATTTTAGAGAAATAGCTATTAACGAATTTGATGATAGAATAGCTATACTTTATAAACCGGTTTGAGGTACAGTTCCTCGGCGGTTTTAGATGAGGACATCACATGTAGGGAGCTTTCCCCTAGATTATAGCTATGATAATGTTAAAAGAGCTGTACTGGATATGAACAGAATCGGGGTAGATGTTCCTCCTTATCCTCAGCTAAGAAATTTTGTAGAGATATATTTGAAACCTCTTGAGGACGCTGGATGCCTCCGTAGCTCTAGAGGTGTATACTTTCTGAACATAGATAATATCGAATGTTCTAAAAATGTGAAAATAAAAGTTGCTGAAGCTGAAGATACTGTCAAAATTATTGAGGAACACAATATTCAATTCAATGTTTTAAGAGCTCCTGTAACAGGGCCCTTCACATTAGCATCGAGGATATATATACCTGGTGCTGGAAGTGGAGGTGGTTTAAGTTCTACATGTCTTAGTAAGAAAGAATTGGTAATAGATTTGTTAACTAATTTCATTATAAATACTGTGAAATACTTAGTCGAGCTTGGCTACAACATAGTGTTCATAGATGAACCTGTATTTAATTATCTTATAGGTATGAAGAGGATTTTGTTCGGATATAAAGAGGATGAGGTGGTAGAGATTTTAAATAAGATATCGTCTTCGTATCCTATTGAGTTTGGAGTTCATGTATGTGGAAGGCTCAATCCAAAGATTGTAGAGATAATTCTCTCAGTGCCTAAGATTAAGTACATGAGCATAGAGCTTCACGATACGCCTACAAACCTCGAATTGGTAACTAAGGAGCTTTTAGAGAAACACGATAAAGTATTATCGCCTGGTTTAGTAAGTTCACAGAAACCGGTTATTGAAGATGTTAACGAAGTCCTCTCTCTACTTAGATCGGTATACAGGAAAATCCAGGTTATTGATTTGGTGTCTGGCGATTGCGGTTTTGGCGGTCTTAAAGGATCTTTAGGTGATAAAGAGAAAGAATACAATGTAGCTATATCTAAGTTGAGAACTGTTGTAGATGCTGTTAAAAAATTTAAGGTAGAGCTAAAGTAACTAAGGTGTCGATAGAATTTGAAGTTGTGTGCACTACTTTCTGGTGGTAAAGATAGTAATTATGCTTTGTACAAAGCTTTCAAGGAAGGTCATGAAATATCTTGTATTGTTGTAGTTAAGCCTAGGAAAGAAGATAGCTGGTTATTTCACTCAGTATACCCAGAGTTAGCAGTACTTCAAGCTCAATCAATGGGTCTCCAAGATAAGGTGTATGTGGTTGAAGTTAGTGGTGAGAAAGATTTAGAATTGATAGAATTTGTAGAGTTTATGAGGAGATTGAGGAGGATAGTAGAGTTCGATGGGATAGTCTCCGGAGCTATTCTTAGTAAATATCAATTGAGAAGATTTGATTATGTTGCTAGAAGCTTAGGAGTACAACTATACACACCTCTATGGGGTTTAAATCAAGAGATCTATCTAAGGAATTTAGTTCGCGAAGGATTTATCTTTATAATAACGAAGATATCGACTATGGGTTTACCGAGGGAGTTTATGTTAAGACCTATAACTAGTGAACATGTTGAAAAAATTATAGAGTTGTCACGTAGATACGGATTCAATCCGGCATTCGAAGGAGGTGAAGCTGAAACTCTAGTTGTAGATGCTCCCTATTTTAATTATAGTCTGTGTTTAGAAGGTGAGGTGGTATCATTATCAGAGTTCGAACATATTCTTAAGCTGAGTAGATATTGGCTAGGTGCGAAGGGATCGGAGTGTATTTCGATAAGAATTCGTTGATTGTTAACGAATACCGATGCTAAGTTTATGGGCTAGTTCTCAATCTAGCTATGAAAAATCCTTCGCATTCATCTATATGAGGATACGTTCTACGAACTTTCGTCCAAACGCTATACCTTCTATAACCTTTGCTGACAGGGATATCGAGGTTCTCGAGTTCAGCGCCTGTTTTATTCATAACCTCCTCTATTACCTCCTCACCTTCTTCAGGCATTATAGAACATGTTGCGTATACAACTCTTTCACTATACCTAAGCGCATTTACAAGCAACTGTGTCTGTATTTGATGCATTTTCTTTGGTATAGCCGAGTTCTCAAGCATAAGCTTTATCGATGGATCCTTCGGTATAGCTCCACTACTACTACAAGGCGCATCGACAAGAGCTATATCAGCTCGTTTACTTAAACTAACGATCCTACTATCAGATAGAACTATATGAACTCTCTCTACATCTACTCCAAACTTCTTCAGCAGGGACTTCATAAAGGATATTCTTCGAGGAGATCGATCAAAAGCTACTATATGTGCTTTATTCTCAGTTAACTGCATTATAAGTGAAGTTTTGATTCCGGGTGCAGCAGCAAAATCATATATAGTGTCGCCAGGCTTTGGATCCATAGCGATAACAGTTAAAACACTAGCACGATCCTGTATAACAGCACCTCCTTCTTTAACTATTTTCAGGCTTCTTGGAGGTATTGGCGAAGATATTATCTTCACGGTGATAGGTATATGTTTATCGACTTCGAATTCCACACCTTCAGCATCCAACATCTTTATAGCTTTATCGATATCAATCTTCAAGGTGTTTATCCTGAGCCATACAATACGTCTATTCATAGCATCCAGCATCTTCTTAACTTCATCCTCCTGTAAAACCTCTACTAATCTATTGTAAATCCACTGCGGATAAGATAGCAGTTCCCACGGCTTTAGCTCTTGAAGAACTTCATCAATATCAATTCTTCCGAAATCCCTCGAGATAATCTTGCTGAGCTTAGATGGTATAGGTATGCTTAAATCTTTAAGCTTTAGGTAAAGGAAAAGTTTTGCACACATTCTATAAGACACATTTTTTCTCCCAAGATGTCCAGCTATACTCTTAACCATTAAATACTTCGACACAAATTCATGAGCTAAGTTGAAAAGGTCTTCGCGTGTAAACTGGGGTGAAGAGCATCGATACCTTCTACAAGTATAAGTAAAAGCTCTATCCACATTAAAATGTTGTTTCTCTGTAAGGTAGAGAACGTTTGCTAATAATGAGACGATATTGTCTATGTTAATGCTTGTATACTTCATGATCTCTTAATCCTAGGACCCAATTCCCGGCATTGTATTCTTGTACTAACGTATAAGAGCACGGATTCTTCAAGTTGAAGATAATGTTAAGTATTAACGATGCAGTTTTAAAGATTTGGTTATTGAGTATCTTTGGATCCTTTTTCGAGAAGTGCTTTAAGTATCTGGATAATCAGTTCATCAATTGTACTACTCTTCTTCTCGATAGGTGGTGTAACTTTTTCTCCTTTCATAGCTTTTATAGCACGTTCTTCAAAACCTTCTAGAATTAGTTTGAGCTCAAATTCGTAGAGAACACCTTCATATTTTTCTTGGTATCTTACTTCGCCGTTATCATCTGCGTATAGAACTACTGTTGTAGGTGATGCATGAACATCGAATTGTTTAAAAGTTTCTGCAGCTGCTTTTGAATTGCAATCTCTTGCGAACCAGTTACACAAAATTATTACGAAGTTGTACTGTTTTAGATTTTGTGCATTGTTATCAATAAATGGGAACCATATGGTATCATATTTTCTGCAAGCAGAGCATTTAGTATTATCAAAGTATATTACGTAAACTCCTTTTCTCTCAGGTTTAAAAACCTCACCATCAATTCTAATCAATTGCCAACCATTTCTCTCCTTGTTGTATATATAGATTCCGTTGGGCATATCGGCGTTAACAGTTTTAAACACTTGCTGCACGTTACCCATAAACACCACCTACGGTCTTCTCCTCGAAAAATCCTTCTTTTCTACGCGTAGTTTCGTAATATAGCTATATAAGTGTATCTAATATAACTCTTAAGCTTAAGGGCTAGGATCTTGAGTTTAGAGAGTCTATACATAAGGTACGTACTTGTAGGTCTCTATAGAGATGAAAATTTTACTTATGCTCGTGCAGCAATTGTGCCAAACTTAAAAGTGAGCTTGATAGTAGAATCCAAGGCTCGGGAGATTAAATGCATAGAAAAACTTGATCAAAAGTACTACCTTACATCCGAAGTACTGGGGGTTATAGGTATTGATAGTGTATGTACTATCGATATGGTAGCCACAGTTAAAGGGCATCAAAGAGTAAAACTGGTGCTCAACGTTGTAAAAGATGAGGTGCTAAAGAAACTTGCTTGCGAAGCTATTTTCGGTTCCGATACTGTACTAGTGTTAAATCCTATACTTCTCCTCTGAGGAGTACTAGAACTTGTTTAAAGATCTTGGAATAGCTTGCGATGATAGTTTTTAAACAATAAATAGATAGCGGCCCGATCCCAGCTTGGACGGGCTGCGCCCCCTTTCGGAAGGCACAGCCTCGTCCAACGCGGCTGGCTTAACTTCCGGGATCTGACGAGTCCGGGTGTTGCCTAGCCGCTATGGCCGGGTCGGGCCGCCACGATGCTATAGCTAGGTCGAGTTTTTAAGTTTTGATTAACTTAGCTATTCTACGGGATCAGCGTTTCCTATAGGTGTATTGTGCAAATATGGCTTCTATAACTAATTTGTTTCTGCATTTAGGACATTCACCAACTATTTTGCCTACGAAATCTCCTTCCTGAAACTCTTTCTCTACTATATAATCGTTGTTGTAGCACTTCACTATAGCTATGTATCTTTGGGGTACCTCATCGAGTTTATCTAGTTGTTGGAAACTCTTCATAAATCCTGACCTAAGTTTGAAGTATAGAATTAGTGTAAGTATTATTAACACAACCATGGCTATGATAATTATGGGCATAAATGTAGTGTCTGAGATTTGTTGATAAATCATTATTAATACACACCCACGGTATTACCTATACCAACAATTATAATGTTGTCACCAGGTTTCGTTCTATTCTTTATTATGTCTAGAACTATTTGGTAAGCTTTCTCTACACCTTCCAATATTTCACGCTTCATGGGTTTTATCGCTTCATCACTACCCATTTTAATTATTATAGCATCTAATGGTGCACCACATTTTACTGCTGTTCTCTCTATCTCTATTTTTTCTGGTCCTGGGTCACCAATAGCAGCGCCTGTTCCTTCGGCTACGAGTCCTGTTCTCTCTCCCTCAAGCTTTAACGCTGCGTCAATAGTTATTATTCGTGAAACTTTGTATGCCAGCATTTCTGCAAGTTTTGCTACAGCTTTACCTGGTTTCCCAACGGTAGCTCCAGGTCCTTTAGCTTTAACTATGTAGACGTTCCTATGCTCTATGTTTACAACAGAGTAGACAGTGTCTTCCTCTATATCGATTCTCGGTGCTGTACTCATCAATTTATAGGCAACCATAGGACCTGCGCTATCGCCTATAGGTACACCCCTTATTATCCCGTCTATAGCTCTAGAGTAAGGCATTAATTCTCGAACTAGTTGAGGCATGATTAGGTATAACTGCATCAGTAATACCCAGTTCTCGTATTTCTTACCTAGATAGTAGTAGTGACGGAGGATCTTATATATCGTGTAGAGAGCTGAGGCTATTGCAAGAGATACTGCAACATTGTTTCTAGTATGTACACTAAGGCTAGGCGCTATTCTCTCTAAATCCTGCTTAAACTTTTGCTCGTTAATTGTTATTATGTGATCAAGTCTCTTTATTATATCTATAGGCTCTATAGATACAGGCTCTATAACGAAGTAATTTTCAAGAGTAGTGTTAACGAAAGGATCTACGTTCTTTATACCTAGTTTAGCTAGATACGATTTCACTTTGTTAACACTTTCGCTAACCAAACCTTCAATTAGAGCTAATCTTGTAGCTACTCCCCGCTCATATCTGTAGAACTGGGTTTTCTGGGGAAGATCTGTGAAGAAGTATAGGAAGAATAGTACCCATACTAACAGCGATAATATGGTATTCCAATTATCTACTTGCTGAAATACTGTTAACATGTACAGCACCGCAGAGCCGTATCTCAAAATGATGTTTCGGCATTAAAATCTCTATCAGAATAATACCTATAGTTAATAAGTTCTTCATCTAATAACTTAGCACTCTGTCGTAATAATGACGTTACCTTTGTTATCAATTAAAACTGTATGCTCAAACTGAGTTACAACACCATTTGATTTCTCGATAAGTACAGGGTAGGGGATTAGCAAGTTATTATTACGTAATTCATATAGAATACTGTTGATTCTGGTTTTACTGATACGATCTATATACCATCTTATTGCAAATGGGAGAGTTCTTCTCGTATTGTATATCTCTATATACAGCGTATATGTATCTTTACTTAGTGCACGGATTTTCTTAGGATTAAACTTTAAAGCATAGATAGTAGTTGTAGAAGTTTCTATAACAAATCCTACACCATTAGTTGCAAACGGCTCTACAGCATAGACCTTACCTTTTTGGAATTTACCAAAATTTAATCTATCGTTGAAATTAGGTATGGTTTCTCCTGCATGAATAACGTACCTATCTATGCTATGCCCGCTTAAGTTGTATATAGGTCTATATCCATAATCTTTCACAGTCTTCTCAATTATAGCTCCAACCTCGTTAAACCTCTTACCAGGCGCTATATACAACAACGCTTTTTCAAGAGCTTGTTTAACGCTCTCTATTAACGGTGTAAACTTATCTGATAACGATATAGTTACAGCTGTATCAGCTATATAGCCTTCGATGTGAACCCCTATATCAATCTTAACAACAGCTTCGCTAGGTATAATCGTTGTATCGTCAGGTAACGGAGTGTAATGAGCTGCTATATTATTTATAGATATGTTCACAGGGAAAGCAGGTTCTCCTCCTAATTCTCTTATCCTATTCTCTATATAGTGAGCAAGCTCTAGTATTTTCAAGTTAGGCTTTACATAATGTTCTAAATCTTTAGCAATTAAACAGGCTATCCTACCTGCATCGATATACTTCTCCAAGTCCTCTTCAGTTAACAGAGTCAATTTTCGTACCCTACACTACATCTGTCTATTACGTAATTATATGCTCTAGTATCCATAGATAGAAGAGTTGAAGACATATTTTAGAGTTAGAGATTTTAACAGATTTTAAACCTGCTATATAGGGATAGTTTAAAGGGTTTAACTATGTTGAAACTTAGATGGCTAGGTCATGCAGCTTTCGTGGTTGAGGTAAATGGTAAAGTTGTGTTGATAGATCCTTGGATAACGAACCCATTATCACCTTACAGAAGTATAGATAGTTTCACTAAAGATTACCACCATGTAGATTTGATAATTGTTACGCACGATCACGGAGATCATGTTGGAGATTCTGTAGAGCTACTTAGAACTTACAACAAATCAAGAATAGTAGCTTTATACGAGTTAGCAGAAGAAATAGCTAGAAAAGCTAATGCTCTAGATAGATCTATAGGGGCTAACATAGGGGGGCCTGTTACTATAGACAATGAGTTAACGCTTGTATTTACTGAGGCTGTACATAGTTCAACGATAGCGCATCCTAGTGGGGTTATGATTATAGGTAAGAATGTGAGTATATATCATGCTGGCGATACTGGGGTGTTCATGGATATGAAACTTATAGGTGAACTCTACAATCCCACAGTAGCTCTGCTACCCATAGGAGGATGGTTCACTATGGGTATCAAGGAAGCGGTGAAAGCTGTCGAGCTCATAAAGCCAAAATACGTCATACCTATACATTACAATACGTTTAATTTGATTAAAGCAGATCCAGAAGAATTTGCAAAAATAGTTCAAGAGACGGTGCCAGGTGTAACGCCTATCGTGTTAAAACCTGGGGAGGAGATAAGGATAGAGTAGGATATTCTGAGTAAACCTAGCCCAATTCTTTTCAATGATGTAGAAGTGAGGCATAGTCTTTATAAGGGTGTGAAAATATATTATAGGTTTCGGCTATATGGGGATGTATAATTGTTTTGCTGATAGAGCCTCTATCGAAAGGTGAACAACAGATCCTAAGTATTTTAGTTAAAGAGAGGAGAGAGTTACCGATAGAAAAAATCGCGGAAATAACTCAGCTTCCACAATCATCAGTGTCATCCTTTATAGAGTTGCTCAAGAACCGCGGAATTATTAACATTATTGAATATGAGGTATCGCGAGCTAAAACAACAGATGAAGGTAAATTATACATTAGTAAACTACCAGAGGAAATACTGATAAACATCCTATTAGAGAAAGGAGGTCTTGCAGACATCACTGAAATCGAGAACGCCATGGGGAAAGAAATTGCAAATATAGCGTTGGGATGGGCTAAGAGAAGAGGATGGGTCGAGGTTATAAAGGAGGGAACCAAAACTTTAGTAAGATTTGTAGGTTATGAATCTCTAAATGAACACCGATCATTATTAGCTAAATATCTTAATGAAGACGAGGTTCCGAAAGATCTTGAAAATAACGAGGTATTTAAGGAACTTGTTAGACGCAAGCTCATAACTGTTTATAGAAAGAAAATCAAATTTGTTAAGCTTGCTATACCTATAGAGAAAGCTGAGGAGATTCTCCGATTAGGTGAAGGTATTTCGAGATTAACAAGAGAAGTTATAGTTAAAGATCTGTGGAAGACAAGTATTATAAAACCTTACAACTTATCAGCTCTACCTCCAACGAGGTACGGAGGTAAAAAGCATTTCTTTAAAGAATTTGTGAAGATGATTAAGGAGGTTATGGAGTCTCTAGGATTTGAAGAAGTAGGAGATGACTATATAATTCCAGAGCTATGGAATTTCGATATACTTTTCCAAGCACAGGACCACCCATCTAGAGATATTCATGATATACTCTTAGTTGAAGGTTCAGCAAATATCGATGTGTTTAGAGATGTAGTTGAAAGAGTTAAAAATGTTCACGAGTACGGAGGTTCCTCAGGTAGCATCGGTTGGAGATATCAATGGTCTTATAGTAAAGCTTCGAGACTTATACTACGTTCGCATACAACAGCTGTAACAGCTAGAGCTTTAATCGGTAGAAACCCACCTGCAAGACTCTACGTTATAGCGAGAGTTTTTAGAAGAGATAATCCTGACGCTAGACATTCACCAGAATTTACGAATTTCGATGGCGTAATCATGGAAAAAGACTTCACTTTTAGAAAGCTCCTAGGGTTACTTACCCAGATACTAAGATATCTTGGTATTGAAAAGCTGAAGTTTAAACCTAGCTACTTCCCCTTCACAGAGCCTAGTGTTGAAGGTTATGGATACGTTCCTGGCTATGGATGGATAGAGATTTTCGGAGCTGGAATGTTTAGGCCTGAAGTTCTTGAAATTCTAGGAGTAAAATATCCTGTAGGTGCGTGGGGTATGGGTGTTGAAAGAATAGCCATGATCACATACGGTATCAACGATATAAGGTTAATATTTGCAAACGATGTAGATTATATGAGGAAGTTCCCAACAATTAAGGTTCTTGTAAGTGGTGTACGGTGCCCGTAGTTAGGACAAGTATTGCCAGATTAACAAGATTAGTCGGAATTAATGACGTAGAGAAAATAATAGAGACGTTGTTCAACTTAAAGTGTGAAACAGAGTTAGAGAATAGCGAAGGTATAGCTATAGAAGTGCCAAGTGAAAGGATTGACATGTTCTCTATAGAGGGTATAGCGTACGCTATCAGGCTTTATCTCGGGCTAGAAAAACCTAGGCTTACAACACCTAAACCATCTTTCAAGGTTCTCGTCGAACCTCCTACGAAAAGACCTTATATTGCTGTTGCGGCTGTAAAAGGTGTTGAGCTGGATGAGAATTCATTGAAAGAGTTGATAGAATTTCAAGAGAGATTGCATACTACTTATGGAAGGAATAGAAGAAGGATAGCTATAGGGCTTCACGATCTCTCGAAACTACCGAGCAGTAACCTTACATACAAAGAGGTAGACATAAATATATCGTATATGGTTCCGCTCTTCGCCAAGAAAAGGATGACTGTAAAAGAAGTTCTAGTATCTACTGAGCAAGGAAAGCTTTATGGAGAGATATCTCTTAATGGCGATAGACATCCAGCGTTATTCTCGGGGAATGAGATAATAGCTCTACCCCCAGTAATAAATAGCGATATCACGAGATTAGATCCTACTACAAGAGATATATTTGTAGATGTAACAGGTACAGATATCAATGCTGTTATCAGTGTTTTGAATTCTATTGTTCATTCTTTAATGTTCTACAGAGGAGAAGTTCTTGGCGCGGAAATTGTTTATCCAGATAGAGTACTTCTAGCACCTGATCTAGACTTTAAGACTATTGTTGTAGATATGGACTTTGCATCGAGATGGCTTGGAGTACCTAAAGATAGGCTGGTTAGTGAAGTTCCTAAAGCTTTACAGCGTATGGGTTACATAGTACAATCAATTAATTTAGAGCAAATCGAGGTGAAAGTTCCTCCATATAGGGGTGATATTCTTCATCAAGTTGATGTAGTTGAGGATATAGCTATAGGTATAGGTTACGAGAATCTGGGGATAGAGTATATCCAGACGTATCCAGAGAAAAAACCTGGGAAAGATAGTAAAAAACTTATGGTAGAGGTATTGAGAGAGGTTCTGGTTGGGTTAGGGTATATAGAGGTAAACACATTATCCTTAATATCCTCAGAGATTTTGAAACTTGTTTCTGATGAACCGTTTCCACGGATAGTAAACGCTTTATCTAAAGAACTAGACGCCGTCAGAAACTCACTAATACCCTCGCTCCTCATAACGTTTAAGAATTCGCAATATGCTACTCTACCTGTTAAAATATTTGAGATAGGGGAAGTTGTTGAAAGATGTAATGGGTGCTACAATAATTGGAGAAATAGTTTAAGAGCTGCCTTCGGTGTTATGGATAGCGAGATAAGATTCGAAGAGATACATGCAGATCTATATTCAGTACTAATGGAGATCGGAGTAAGTAAGGATATATCGTTAGAACCTTATAGAAGGAAAGGTTTTATAGATGGTCGTTGTGGTCTTGTTAAGTATAGAGATAGTGTCATTGGGGTTATAGGAGAGATACATCCAGAGGTGTTAAAGTTTATAGGACTTGAGTATCCTGTAGCTATAGTAGAGCTGTATTTAGAGCTACTTACAGATATTATAGAAGAAGTTTATCTAAACTCCTGATGTACTTAATCATGTGCGGGGTGGTCTATGGATTTAGAGAAGAAACTTGAGATAGTAAAGCGTAATACTGTAGAGATAGTTACGGAGAACGAGCTTATCGAAGCACTGTCTACAGATAGAAAGATTAAAGGTTATATAGGTTTTGAACCTAGTGGTATTGCTCATATAGGTCATCTCCTGTGGATGTTTAAGTTTAAAGACCTAGTAAATGTCGGTGTAGAGATGATACTATTTCCAGCCACATGGCATGCTTGGATAAATGATAAGCTCGGCGGAGATCTAGAATTGATCAGAGCTTCAGCACAGCACTTCATAAAGATGTTGGAAGCTATAGGTGTCGATAGAACGAGATTTAGAGTTGTATACTCCGACGAGCTTGTTGAGAAACGTGAGTACTGGGAGAAGGTTCTCAGATTAGCTAAAAGAGTTAGTCTTAGTAGAGTCAAGAGAGCGTTGACAATCATGGGTAGGAGAGCTGATGAAGCTGAACTAGATTTTGCTAAACTAATATACCCGTTTATGCAGGTAGCAGATATATTTGAGTTAGGGGTAGATATTGCTCTAGGGGGTATAGATCAGAGAAAAGCACATATGTTAGCAAGAGATGTTGCTGAGAAATTCGGGTGGAGAAAACCTATAGCGATACATACACCGTTGCTCCCCTCGTTGAGAAGCTCTATGAAAATGGCTATGACAAGAAGTGATGTAGAGATAGACGATATAGCCATGGAGGTGAAGATGAGCAAGTCTAAACCTGAAGATGCGATACTTATAACGGATAGTGATGAGGAGATAAGGAAGAAGATTAAGCAGGCTCTCTGTCCTCCTAGAGATGTATTAGATAACCCTGTTATGCTTATAGCTAAGTACATAATCTTTGCTGAAGAACCTAAGAGATTCGTTATAGAGCGTGAAGCTAAGTATGGAGGTACCATAGAAGTTTATACGTATAGAGAGCTAGAGGAGCTCTATGTAAACGGTAAACTGCACCCACTAGACTTGAAGAATGCAGTAGCAGAAGAACTTATAAAGATTATTAAGCCTATAAGAGATACAATTCAAAAAGATGTTACGTTATGGAAAAACCTCTTAGATATCGAGAAAAGCATAACCAGGTAAAGGGTATAGAGAATGGTTAAGTACATTATAAGAGCGAGAATTGAAGTAGATGGAACCGTCGATAAATCAGATATCATAGGAGCTATATTTGGTTATACAGAGGGAATATTTGGGGAAGAATTCGATTTAAGAGAGCTTCAGGATAAGGGTAGGGTTGGAAGGATTAGCGTAGAGATAAAACAACAGGAGGGTAAAACTGTTGGCGAAATATTTGTACCATCTAATCTTGATAGAATTGAAACAGCTTTGCTAGCCTCTCTCATCGAAAATGTTGAACGTGTAGGACCTTACCAAGCTAAGGTACAAGTTATAGATATAGTTGATGTAAGAGCTGAAAGAATTAAGAAGATAATAGAGAGAGCTACAGAGATAGCTAAAAAATACTTTCTAGAGAAAGCACCAGATCTAAAAGAAATCATAAATAAGATAACCGAAAACGTGAGATCAGCAGAACTAATTCTATATGGACCTGAGAAACTTCCTGCAGGACCAGATGTGGATAAAAGTGATACTATAATAGTGGTTGAAGGACGAGCAGATGTGTTAAACTTACTTAGGTATGGCTATAGGAATGTAATAGCGTTAGAAGGAGCTCATGGAACTAAAGTCCCTGAGACGATAATAAAGCTCGCTGCTAAGAAAACAGCTATACTGTTTATTGATGGTGATAGAGCTGGAGAACTTATTGCTAGAGACGTTATTCGTGTTGCTGATATAGATTACATTGCTCGTGCACCTCCAGGTAAGGAAGTTGAGGAGCTTACAAGTAAGGAGATAGCGAAAGCGCTGAAGAATGCTATACCAGTGAAGCAGTTTCTAGAACAGCTCGAGAAGAAGTCTGAGATAGTAGAAGCAGAGGTGAAAACACCAACCCCATCTATACAACCTTCTACAACATCTCCTACAGCAGAAGCTGTACAACAATTTACGCAACCAGCAGTAGAACCGAGTGTAGCACAGGTTACTCAAGTTGTTAAACCAGTTACTGAAAAACCTACTATTGAAGGGGTTTTCGAAATACCTGTCAATGTTATAGAAGAGGGTAAGAAAATCTTAGGAACGCTAGAAGCTCTATTATACGACGATAAGTGGAGCATTATTGAAAGAGTTCCTGTAAGAGATCTCGTTGATAAACTAGAGAAAACAAGTTATAGAAATGTGCAAGCAAT
This sequence comes from Desulfurococcaceae archaeon, assembly GCA_020832925.1. Classification (GTDB taxonomy): domain Archaea; phylum Thermoproteota; class Thermoprotei_A; order Sulfolobales; family Ignisphaeraceae; genus Ignisphaera. The sequence goes on from JAJHRF010000001.1 coordinate 111,046, forward strand.
ACTATTCGATGGCATTATAACGCAAAGATTATTAGATGTAGCTTCATCTAAAGGCGTTAAACTAATCATAGGTGTTAGATTAGGCAATATAGTTAAGAAACCTGACAATGTCATCATAATGACGTTTAACGATATTTTAAACGCTTTACAAAAGTAAGTAAGAATATAGCTAAGAAGCACACAATCGTTATTCGTTTAATGAATTCTAAGTTATTTATTTTATTAACAGCAATCCTTATCTGCAATTAATAAGCTACTGCTGTTCCATGTTTAATTTCACAACAAGCTTTTGAGTTTACTGCTTGAGAATACGCATAGTTAACGATATCGATATATAGAGTTAAGCTAGGTTCAGTGACGCCATCCTTCTTCATCAATCTGATAGCTCACCCGGTTCATCACCATGAATAGATAGTATGTTTCGGGACTTAATTAGCTTAATATATCGAGTACAAGATGATTGTGCACCATAGTTACAGAGAATCCTAATGACTATGTTTAATAGAGTAAATACTTTTAGCAAGTATCTTTAATCATTAGGTAAGCATCTTCGTTATCGAGATAGTACTTCGGTATAGTTTTAACGATACGGTATCCCAGTTTATGGTATAACTTTATAGCGGCTTCATTTGAAACTCTTACTTCTAATCGATATCTACATACACCAAAATTCTCTTTAAGTATTTTCTCGATCGTATACATCATCGCTGTTCCTAAACCTTTTCTTCTATAATCTGGGTGTATGCATATGGATACTATATGTCCATAACCATCTCTTCTCACTAACCCTGAAACATATCCAACAATCTTGTTACCAGTTTCGGTAACTAAAAATAATTCAGGGTATAGAGAGAATAGTATGTAGAGTAGGTTCTTGGGGTAAGGATCTTTAAAACATAGAGTCTCCAGCTCGTAAATCTTGTCTAGATCCTCTACCTTTGCTTGCCTAATACTGAAATTCATGCTGTAGACCTCGATTAGCCGTAGGTCAAGATGATGTAAGAAGCTATTACCATAGTTATAGCGATTATCAGTGAGTTGACTATGTCGATAATCTTGAGGTTCAATATCTTATTAAATCTACTACCTCTGGTTTCGAGGATTAACTTTATAAAGAGGCTTCCATCTGTTATGAATAGAGGTATAGCATTTAATGCAAATAGGCTAAGGTTTATATTCGTGATCGACTCCAGCATCAGCACTAAGTTTTCGAACCATTGAGCTACGTAAACTTTGGAATCTTTTACAAAAGCTGTAACACTGTTGAATACAGCTCCTATACAAGGTGTTGCAGGATTATCTATTCTATGTGCGAACAAATACAACGATTTATTCCAGCATAGATCTGATTTGCATAGGTATAGGGATAGGTTTGAACCTATAGATGCAGACCTGATTATCGATATGAACTGGTTCAATGAAGTGATCACGGTATTGTTTATGGAGAGGATGATGGAGTTAGGCTCTATGTTGGCTAGTTTAGCTGGGCATATGGATGTATTACAGATAGAGCAATCTATATCGGATATCATCACAGCTTGGATTGGGTTACCAAGGAAATGATTTGCGAAAAATACTGAGGATATCATGACTATCAAGAAGATAGCTGATGCTAAAGCATTTGCGAAGATACCTGCAGAAACTATGTTGAGTTTAGATTTCGTAGAGGCTGTATTGAGTTCTACATCGTCTAGTTCTACGAATGCTACAGGAATTAAGAGAAGTACTCCTAAGCCCCAGCTTTTTACAGAAACACCCTCCTTTAGGGCAACAACAGCGTGAGCTAATTCATGTAATACGATGGCTATCACCAAAGCTATTATTATGTATGCTACCGGATACGGTAAGAACTGTGATGATTTGAATACAAGCGGTAGAGGAACTACAACAGGTTGAGGAGCGGGAGCGCTACCCATGATATGGCGTAAGAACTCTCTTATAAACCCTATTAATCTGGGAAAAAGCATCACGTAGAATAAGGTTATCCCGATAACAACGCTAGAGTAAAGACCGTAGCTAAACCCTTTGCCAAGGGGTTTCGAATTAACAGGTTTCCTACTTTTACCGAGAAAAACTAGGATTCCTCCAACTATAAACTGAACTCTGTACCTATTCTTGATTACGATGGAGTTGGTACGTGTATTTAAGCTAAGCACTGTTGTGATAGCGATAAATAGTCCGAAAACTATTAAGATAGTTTGTAAATCGTTCATTCCTATAGTCACTCTCTAGTGAGATATCCATGGATAACTATGCTGTAGAGGTTATATATTCACAAGAACATTGGGCTATACTGAAGGAGAAAAGAGTGAAAGGTCTGAAGATCATAGAAGCTTTGAATAGCTGTGGTTTTAGTGTAGCGGTCCTTCATGGTAGTGTGGCGAGAGGTGATGTATCTAGGGATAGCGATGTCGATGTAGCGTTTCTTCATGTATACCCTGCTAGCTTAGTTAAACTATGTTTAGAGGAGAATAGATTTACAGTATACGATGTGAAGATTGTTCAGCCTACTCCTAAACATACGCCAAAGATCTACATATACCTAGACCCTTTCGAAGAACAGTGTGTATCTATTCCATTAGCTGAGTTAGAACCTATAGAGATTGAGTATTACAAGTTTAGCGGTTATGTAACGAAAGAAGACATAATTGCGAATAAGAGGGTTAAAGGTGTTAATAAGAAACTGAGACTCATAATACCCACTGGGAGAGGACATATAGAGATACCTGTTAAAGGTAATGAAGGTTACGTTAGTAGAATTCTAGAGGTACCGCTTGAGATTGTGAAAGACCGTGTTGAAGCTTTATCTAGACGTCTCGAGGAAGGGCATACAGGTTTATTCATAGAGATCTCTGTACCAGTATTCGAAGAAATAGAGCATTTCGTTAAAAAACTCTGTAGAGAAAACCAGTTTTTCAGAAGAGCTGTGGCAAAGCATGGGTTATGCATATAGCGATGTAGTTAGCCTAGAACCTTACGGGGTATGGTATAGAGGGATCCCCAAAGGTTGTATCTACTGTATGAAAGGATCTAAAGTAGTTATCTTTGTTACTGGTATATGCCAAACTCTATGCTACTACTGTCCCATAAGTAGAGAACGTAGGAGTAGCAATGCTTTCTATGTTAATGAAGAAAGGTTTACGAGTATAGCTGAAATTGTTGATGAGGTAAGTATGGTGAAAGCTGAAGGCGCATCTATAACCGGTGGAGAACCTTTCCAAGTATTTCACATGGTTGTAAAGTTTGTGAAGACATTGAAAGATTTGATGGGATGGAACTTTCATATACATCTCTATACATCAGGTTTCGGTGTAACTAAAGAAGCGATTAAAAAACTAGAAAAAGTGGGGCTCGATGAGATAAGATTTCATATAGTTAATGAAACAATCTACAAATTAGTAGAATTCGCAGCTAAAGAAACTGGTATGGATGTAGGTATAGAGGTTCCTGCTATACCTGACACGAATTATCTCTGGAGTATAGTTATGAAAGCAGAGATGATAGGAGCTAGGTTCGTGAATTTTAACGAATTCGAGGTTTCTGAAACAAATGTTGAGCAAATACTTATTCGCGGATATAGGTTGAAAGAGGATGGGAGAGGTGTTGAAGGAAGTTATGAAGCAGCTTTGAAGGTCATCGAGAGAGCTTCTAAAGAAGGTTTAAAGATATCAGTACATTTATGCCCGGCAATATTTAAGGATGTTGTCCAGCATAGGAATAGACTTAGGAGAAAAGCTCTAGTTTGTCTTTATCCGGGTACTGAGGTGAATCCCGATGGAACTATAAAGATAGACAACAACGACTATATACCGATGTTCGATATTTGTAGCGTATTCATCAAAAAATAAGAGCTATGTAAGCTTGAGTATCTCTAGCTCTGTACTGAAAACAAGGACTGGTTATAGATAAGGTACATATCTACAGAGTGTGACTCATGCCTAAAGAAGCTCTCCTATATAGAGTAATTGATGAAAGTAAAAGAGTTGTTGAGTGTACAGCTTGTCCAAGGAGGTGTAAAATAGGGGATGGTCTCCACGGTTTTTGCGGTATTAGGTGGAATTTCAATGGGAAACTTTACCTAGTATCTCACGGTCTTGCAATAGCTGTTGCTATAGACCCTATAGAGAAGAAACCTTTGTACCATTTTTACCCAGGTTCAGCTGTGTTCTCGATGTCTACGACAGGGTGTAGCTGGGGTTGCATATTCTGTCAAAATTGGGATATATCGCAGAGAAAGATTATAGCTGGATGGAGATTACCACCAGAAATGGCTGTAAATATAGCTCTTGCATATGGAGTTCAAGGTATTACGTATACATACAACGAACCTGTAGTTTTCATAGAGTATGCATACGATGTAGGGGTCTTGGCGAAGAAGTACAACCTCTTCAATACTATGGTTACCAACGGATATATGACCGATGAAACGATAGATCTTGTAGCGAAATTTGTTGATGCTGTGACAGTAGATTTCAAAGGTCATGGAGATCAGGATGTTGCTAGAAAACTCTGCTTAGTACCTGATATAGAGCCTGTGTTTAATGCTATTATTGAGTTGAAGAAGAAAGGGGTATTTGTAGAGATAACGGATCTAGTGATACCTAAATATGGAGATGATATTGATAAAGCACGTAAATTAGCTAGATGGATTGTTGAAAACCTCGGACCTGAAACCCCTGTACACTTCCTAAGATTTCATCCAGATTACAAACTACTAGAACTACCTTCGACTCCTGTGAAAGTTCTTGAAAAACATATAGCTGTAGCGAGGGAGGAGGGTCTAGTCTATACATATATAGGTAATGTGCCGGGACATCAATACGAACATACTTACTGCCCAAGATGTGGTAAACCTGTGATAAAGAGATTCGGTTTTGATATAATTGAACATAATCTAGATGAAGGATCTCATTGTAAATTCTGTGGATATAGGATCAATATTGTTGGAGGTATAAGCCTTGCACATAAATTAGATAGATTCGTTTATGTACCTCTAGACCTATATACCGAGTTTATTCATGTTAAACCTAACGAGATAAAGAACTTCGTCTTCGGGGGGATAGGTGGAATACCATAGAATTGCTGATGCTCATTGTCATTTACATGAATTTAGCGATGACGAGGTAAAGGATATAGCGTTGTTAGGTATAGATGTTATAGCTGTTAGTGATGACTACTATTCATCGTTAAGAACTTTAACACTTTCAGAGAGATATAACTGGGTCATACCTGCTGTAGGAATACATCCATGGAGCATAACCTTAGATTCTATAAACGAATTCAACGAACTTGTAGAGCTTGTAAACAAGTTGAAGCATAGGATAAAAATCCTAGGAGAAATAGGGTTAGACAAGAAGTTTAAATCTGAAACATTCGCATATCAATTACAAATATTTAAACTATTTATAGAACTGGGGGAAGAGCTTAAAGCTATCCTAAATATACACGCGGCTGGTGCATGGAAAGAGGTTTTGGATCTTATGATTAAAAGTGACATCTCTACAGCTATAATTCACTGGTATACAGGCCCTATCGAGTTGCTCAAAGATCTAGAAAGCAGGGGATTCTATATATCTATAAACCCTGCAGTATCTATCCAAGAGAAGCATAGAGAAGTTGTGGCAAAAGCCTCTCTAGACATGATGTTGGTTGAAAGCGATGCTCCGTATAGATATAGGGATATGATGCTACATCCTAGAAATGTTTACGATGTTATGAAGTATATAGCGCAAATAAAAAACCTTAGTTATGAAGAAGTCTATGAAGCAGTAGCTAAAAATTATGAAAAGCTGAGGAACTTAATTGGTTTGAATATGTAACTGAATTAAATTGAATCAGAATATTTTATCACAAAATCAAAAACTCTAAAATACTGAACACGTAGAGTAAATATTCAGAGTATTCGTAAAGGAAGCTATTAGCATTAACGGGGGTATATATATGAGTTTAAGTGAAGCTATAAAGAGGTTGAAATTGTTATCTCTACCTCAAGATTATCCAGAAGATGTGGATCTGATACGGTTAATAGATTATAGATCGTTTATGAACTGTGTAAACAACGAGGTTAGGTGTGCTATTCTCACGTTAATAAGTAAAGGTATTACATCTGCTGCTGATATAGCTAAGTACTTAAACATCTCCAGAACAGGTATATATAGACATCTCAATGTGTTAGCAAGAAGTGGTTTTCTAATGCATATGAATGGGAGGTACTATATCTCAGCGAAAATATTCCTAATATACGATGTGGATATAGATAGTGATGGATTCATAAAGCTGAAGATCCACCCAGATAAAGGAGGGTTTATCGATGAAGAAGCAGGTTTTGTTCTTATAAAAGGTCCGATATGTAAATGCGAAGTATGTAGAGCTTTCGATACATGTATAAAAGCTGTTAAAAGTGTTGCAAAGAAACTCGATATCAGAATAAGATCTGAAAACCCCTTACAAGCTTTTACTGAGATAATTAGAGAGCTAATCTATCGCGATGTATACCACGTTATAAGGAACGGGTATCTCATAGTAAGACCGGTATACATAGAGGAGGAAGAGGAAGAGAAGCTTGAAGAAACTCGTATTTAAGCTAGACTTTGCTGGTAAGATATTGACAGGAGAGAAAACAACAACAATCAGGTTATCCACAGATCTTAACGAAGGCGATACTGTAGAGGTATACGTAGGCCATGTGAGAATAGGTAAAGCATTAATAAAGAAAGTCTATAAGAAGAAGTTAAGCGAATTAAGCGAAGAAGAAATCAAATCCGATGGATTTCAATCCAAAGAAGATTTGATAAGAAATCTTGCGAAAATCTATGGAAGTAAAAGAATTAACGTAGACCCGGAGGTCTATATAATAGAATTTCAATTGCTTTGAATAGAAAGTTATGAAACTTAAAGAATATAAACCTAAGCTAAAATAACTCTAAAACTTGAGCACAGTTGCATAACACATGGCGGGGGTGCCCGAGCCAGGTCAAAGGGGTCGGGCTTAGGACCCGATGGCGTAGGCCTGCGTGGGTTCAAATCCCACCCCCCGCACCAACAACTCCTCAATTGATGTACCCTATATCTATATATGCGTAAGTTATTTTAATCCATCTGTACAACTATAACTTTTACACTGTGTAAATACATTATCGGGTTAGGCTATGAGTATATACGAATTTGACAAGATATATCATTTAGAGGATCTAATTAAGCAGGATATAATTACTGTTATGAGGAATCTATATAGACGCAACTTAATTTCAGCTTTATCTGGTAATCTAAGTGTTAGGATACCGGGGACGAACTATATATGGATAACTCCTTCAGGTCTTCATAAAGCTGAGCTAAAGGTAGATGACCTAGTTAAAATAGATTTAGATGGTAACATAATTGAAGGTCATCATAAACCTTCATCTGAGTGGAGATTCCATGTAGCTATATACAAATTAAGATCTGATATATATGCTGTAGCTCATACCCATAACCCTGCTGTGCTGGTGCTAGATCTTCTCGATATAAAATTAGATCCAAGTATATTAATCGAGTCGAAGTACTATATTAAAGGGATAGCATATGTACCTGAAGCAGAACCTGGAAGTATGGAGTTAGCTAGGTATGTTGCTGAAGTAGTTAAATCTGATGTTAACGCTATTATACTGAGGAGACATGGGGTGGTGACAATGGGTAAGAATATATATGAAGCGGAAACAATTGCTGAAGCGTTGGAGGATCTAGCGTTAGTACAACTATACACATTAACTTTGAGATCGCTTTTAAGTATAAGTAAGTAGATTTCTAGTTGTAAAGATCATCGCTGTGCTATACCCATGGTTTGCTCTCGATCTTTATCATGAATTTCAATAGTTACAGAGTTATTTTGTTGAACAAGCATTTTCTGCTCTAGGACTTTCTTAACCATGTCTTGGAATTTCGCTATCAACTTCTTCTTATCCTCCATCAGAACTATGTCACTGTAGCCAAAGGCTATGATATGATGTGCGAATGGGCTTGGTGCATAACGACTAAACACGTATAGGATCTTGATTTCACCTCTATGTATTTTCTCGAGCACTTCTTTAGCATGGGTTAGATCCATGAAATCTTCCAGAACCTCTCTATATGTCTCCTCTATGACAGGAAATCTAGGGTGCTTTTCAACAATTTCAATAAGTTTCTCAGCGTTTACCTGTCTCTTAGCTAACGATACATCTACACCTTTATATCTCCTCAACAACATGAATGCACGTTCTGCACAATGTCTAAACCTTTTCTTAAACAGCTCTGTTCTCCTTATAGCTTTCCTAGCTATGGATTCTACATTATCTGGATTAACCTCTTTAATTACATCTTCTACAACTTTCTTAAGAACCTGATCCCCTATCTCTACGTTTTTCAACGTAAGCATAAATCCATTATCTGTTACACTAATCCTAACATTTTCACCTAATTTCCTACTTAATGTATAGGCATAAACTCTCGATAAAACATCATTAGTTCTTCGTCCAAACAATGAATGGAATATTATGTTAGTGGTAGCGGATTCGGGATCTCTCCATATCTCTATAACGATATCTTTATCTGATGGAACTATACCTGTGTAGAGAAGCTGTTCGTACATGTATTCATAGATATATTCAGCAGCATGTATTTCCAGTTCGTACTCTTTAATGAGAAACTCCACAACCTTTTCCTTTGGTCTACTCTTTATCATTTCAGCTAAAAACCTTCGGAACTTCCCGATCTCTAAAGCTGAATCATATGATAATGGTAACATCTCTGAGAACCATATAGGTACAGTAGGCTTCTCTCCTTCAGCAGGTGCAACAACTATATGTGTAGGATTAATAGATAGTACTCTATACGTTCTACCACCTAGAACAAATATGTCTCCAGGACTTAGAATCTCTACAAAACCTTCCTCTAGATCGCCAACGTATCTTTTCCTACCCTCTAAAACAGCTGTAACAGGAACCTTAGCTTCATCCGGTATAGCTCCTACATTTAGTTGGTATATCATTCTAGCACCTCTCCTCCTACCAACAATCCTCGTTTCCTTATCATATCTTATCTTAGCATATACATTGTAATCCTCGAGCCCTGGATAAATACCGGCTAAATAGTTGATAACAGTCATGAACTCTTCCTCAGTTAAATCTCTATAGGGATAGCTTCTGCGTACAATTCTAAGGATTTCCTCTACTGTTCGCGGTTTCTCTAAAGACATCCCTACAATGTGTTGCGCTAGTATATCGAGTGGTTTCTTCGGTATTTTCACGTTATCTATCTTTCTCTCCCTAGCTAGCTTCGCTAAGACACAACACTCTACAAGATCATCTCTATCTACTATCAGTAGCACACCTTTACTCATAGCGTACGCATTATGTCCCGATCTACCGACTCTTTGTAGAAGTCTTGTCACACTTTTCGGGCTGCTCAACAGGACTACGAGATCTATGTACCCTATATCTATCCCCAGCTCTAAACTTGTAGAGGATACGACAACACGTAGTTCTCCTCTCTTAAGCCTCTCCTCGACATCGAGTCTGACATCTCTACTTAAGCTACTATGATGAGCCTCAATCTCATCAGCATCTAAAATACCGTTAGTACTTAGCATTTTCTTTAATTTAAAGACTACTCTCTCGGTAGCACTTCGGGTGTTTGTAAAGACGAGAGTCGTTCTATGAGTTTGGACTAGCTTAGCTAAGGTATCGTATATAGACTCTGTTAATACTGATGCAGGTGTGTAAACAAGGTCCATTTTAGGGCATACAACCTTTATATCGAAAGGTTTTGCAAACCTAGCATCAACAATGACCACAGTTCTAGGATTTCCGTAATCATCGAAACCTCCTAGAAATCTCGCAACTTCTTCTAATGGCGAAATTGTTGCGCTTAACCCAACCCTCTGAAAATCTTTTCCCACAAGATCTACAAGTCTTTCAAGTGATAGAGCTAAATGCGAACCTCTCTTATTACCTGCAAGTTCATGGATCTCGTCTACGACTACCCATTGAACATCGCTAAGCTTTTCCCGAAATCTTGGGGCGTTAAGTGTTAAAGCAAAGCTTTCAGGTGTCGTTATCAATATATGTGGAGGCTCTTTAAGCATCCTAGCTTTTTCATGTGGAAGAGTATCGCTAGTCCTAACAGCGACTCTTATCTCTATATCTTTATTAAACCACTTCTTAACATACTCACTCATGCTGGTTAACGGTGTTATCAAGTTCTTCTTCATATCGTTGTTAAGAGCTCTCAAGGGGGAGATATAGACGACGTAGACCTTGTCTTCAAGCTTACCTTCTAATGAGTATCTAACTAGGTTGTCTATGATAGGTAGGAATGCGGCTAACGTTTTACCAGTTCCGGTGGGGCTCGATATTAAAACGTTGTATCCTTGTTTAATATACGGTATAGCCATTCTCTGAGGGGGAGTTAACTTACCCAAGTTATTCTTAACCCAAGCAGCTATAGGTTCAGCTAAGAACTGCAAAACATACTCATCTTCAAAATCTCTAGCATACACTATACCGTTACTATTATCCATAGAGATCTCTTCAGCCCCTTCTTAATAACTAGATCCGATTTAGATCTTATAGAACCTTGACAGTATAAAAAACTTACAGCACATGACAAAGATTACAGAATCTGTAACCTAGATAAAGCTTCTCTAATATTTTGAGGTAAAGACATGTAGTCTATTTCTTCAGATTTCGAGACATCGTAATTCCACTCTTTTTGTTCACCTTCAGCTATCTCGTAGACATGTCTTGTAGTGAGTATAGGTACAATGAATAACTTTCCATCACTTGTTCTACAAAGTTCTACGATAATCGATTTATCCCCCTTCTTCACTACATATCTCTTCTCTACAGTTATGCTATACATCATATCCCGACCTCCTATACCTACATACGATAACTCTTTACGCTGCTAGATGATTACTTGTCCCTACTTTTTAAGCTGTTAACAAGATTCTGAGGTATTTCAAAGAAATGTTTAGAAACTTCTATTATATAGCTAATCGATGGAAGGATGTTAGGTATGCCGAAGTCTATCGCTATAGTGTTCTTAGCTATGTTTATATCGATTTTAGTCTTTATTTCGTTATCAGCTAGTTTTTTACCTACTTCATAAGCTATCACAAACTTAGCAAACCTTCTAACAGTTTCCTCCATAGGCTTAAAGACATTGTATACCTTCCTCATGAGTTGCACAAATGTCTGTTTATCCATAAACTCGAAGTAGTACATGGTGAACAGAAACCTCAATATTCTAGCAACTAGTTTATCGTCTACAGATTTGCATAACTCTGGATCACGGCTACAAAACTCATCATAATTAGAAACACTTTTAAGAATTTCTAAGATTTTCTCTATCTTTATCTCTACATCAAATAATTTCTCTAAAACATCTTTACTTAGTTCTTTATCTAATCCCAACCCCCACTTAGCTATAATGTAGAGAGAAGCCATATCTTTATCATAGAGATCTGGAGAAGAACTTGATCCTCTTATAGGTTCAACTCCTATCTCTTTATAACACATTTGTAGAATTTTCGTAGCTTCTTCACGCGATGTAATGTTTTCTCGGATTATTCTACTCCACGCGTTCACAAGCGCTATGATCCTTTTCCTCTTCATGTTCACGATCTCGACCACGGTATAATAGTGTACTCTTGCATACTCGATATAGAGTGATTTAGGTTAGGTATATAAATACCCGTGAATAATTTCATGTATATGAATTGAGGTTTAACGAGATGAGTAAGGCTGAGATAGTTATAACATCTGATAGAACTATGATGACAAACCATCATGGTAAAGAGTTCTTAGGATTCATCGCTACAGCACCTCCAGTTATTCTACCAGAATTCCTATGGATGTATATATGTTGCCCTAAACCTAGAGTAGATAAGTTTGGAAGACCTTTATATGCTCCGTACGGTTTAAGAAAGGTAGAGGCAGCTCTACAAGATGCAGGATTCAATGCTCAAATAATAGACCCAGACTACCTGGGTAAGTACGTAGATACAGCGAAGATCCTTATGATAGGACATCACGATTTCTTCGCGTTCGGACCTCCGAGTTCCGAATGGTGGTTAATAACAAAAAAAGAGCCTATCAATAGAAGAAGTTTCATCAAGTTGATGGAGAGTAACGCTGTGAAAGTTATGAAGAAGAAAGGTGTTAAAGTGGTAGTAGGAGGTCCGGCGGCTTGGCAATGGTTGTGGGAGCCAGAGCTTGTGGATAAATGGGGTGTGGATGTTGTTATCGAAGGAGAGGCTGAGAAAATAGTGGTGGAGATAGTTCGGAAGCTTCTTAACAGTGAACCAGTGCCAAAGTATATATCTGTAGGAGCTAAGGAAGTTCCTTCTGTAAACGAGATACCGTTAATAAAAGGGGGTAGTGTTAATGGACTTGTAGAAATAACCCGCGGTTGTCCAAGGGGATGTAAATTCTGCAGCGTTACTCTAAGACCTCTTCGTCACATACCTATAGAGAAGATTATAAAGGAGATACAGATAAATACTTCTAGCGGGATAAACCACGCGATATTTCATAGCGAAGATGTGTTACTCTACGGAACCTCAGGTATAGAACCTAATCCAGAAGCCGTTCAAAAACTACATAATGACGTTATCAAAAGTGTGAAGAATTTGAACTCTATTGCATGGGCTCACGCATCTCTAGCTGCAATTGTTTACTCTCAAAGAAAGTACAAGCTTATCTCAAAAGTGACAGAGATTATATACTCAAGTCTTGAACAAGATTACCTAGGGGTAGAGGTTGGGATAGAAACAGGTTCTCCAAGACTTGCTAAAATAATAATGCCAGCCAAAGCTGCACCATTTAAATCTGAGGAATGGCCAGACGTAGTTGAGGAAGCATTCTCTATAATGCATGACCATAGGATAATACCTGCCGCAACATTCATACTTGGATTCCCAGGTGAAGAACCTGATGACGTTGTTAAAACAATAGAGCTTCTAGAGAGGTTGAAGCAGTATAGAAGTATAATCGTGCCAATGATATTCGTCCCCATGGGAGTCCTGAAGGGCTCCGAAGGTGGTATAATGGGTCTTAAATTTACTCGCGAGCATGCTGAAGCTATGAAGATAGCATTTCGGCATACAGTTAAATGGGCTGAAGATATTATGAACAACTTCTATCTACGTAAGAAAGTTTATGCACCTCTAAGACTTCTACTCAAGGTGTTTATATGGATAGCTAAGCAGAAGGTATCCAGTATTGAGAAAAGCTTGTTACCTCAGTTTGAATCTAAAGAGCTTTCGTTAATAGAAAGTGCATGCGAAGAAAAATGCTGATACAAGTATAGTTAGCATAGATCTATATGTGTTGTAGTTAATAACTAGGTGACGATAGTAGCAAAATTGTGTGGTTAGATGTGAGTACCTCAATAAGATCGCATGTTTTAATGTGTTTAGCGTTGATGAGAGAATTATATAACAAGATAGTGTACTACAAGTCTATAGTAGATAGAAGCATAGCACGGTATACAGAATACAGAGAAAAAATAGTGAAGATTATGCCTGAGAAAGTGGATAGCGTGAACGAAGAGATAGAGATACTCAAAAAAATGTACAGACGTCTAGACAGTATATCGATATTCCTTGAAAAAGTGTTGTTAAGACTTGAAACACTAATCACCATCGGGGACAGTGTTACCATAGCCTTAGCTGTGAGAGAAGTTGTTAAAGAAATTTATCGTTACTCGAAAAGTATTCCACCTACACTTATCATTCTAATCGATAAACTTAACGATATATCTAAGGGTCTAATACAAGAGTTAGCACAACACTATGATATAGTCTCTGTAACTTCTCCAGAAATTTCGAAAATTATTGATGAAGCGAAAAAGGCTGCAAATATTGATTAATTTATCTTTCAAATTATTTGTCGCTGATACCCTTAATATATAGGTATAGCCTAGCTGTTCTCATAGGGAGAGATACTTCAACTATTTGAATAGGTTTCCATCCAGGTATCTCGAAATCCAATGTTATAACTCTTGTGCCGTTAGCCAATTCTGCTTCTAGCTTAGGTTTCAAAGCTTTATTAACAGATGTTAATAAATACATATAGACGACAGTTGCATCCTTCAGCTCTACGTTAAAGAAATCATCGTTGATAAAGACGATTTTATCTAATACATTTGCAGCTTTAGCACCCTCCTTCGCTTTCTCTATAAGTGTAGAATTAAGTTCTACACATACACCTTTCTTTGCACCTTCTTTAACAGCTTTTATAACGACTCTCCCATCACCACAACCTAGATCGTAAAACACATCGTCACTATTTATATTAGCTAACCTCATTACTATGTCGAGGAGTTCTTCCCTTGTGGGTACCCATGGCACTCTAATTCCGCTGTAATAAGTAGTACTCCATGTCAAATTCGACACCGTTGATCCGAGTTCTAGATCATTAGAGAAAGTTTATTAATTTTTGTTGATATAAGAAAGTTAAAAATTAATTAAATTGTGTTTGTGCAGTTCTACTCTATGTCTATGTATAGCTAAATATGTAGATAGTCTTGGGTTTTAAGTCTGGTTTATCGATTATAAGAGTATTTGAGTTCAGGTAAACTTTATTCCAATCAGATGGTGCTAGCTTTAAGAATTCGTCAACAGGTTTCAAAGGTAATTCTAGACCTTGTATCCAGAAGTGCATAGGTATGACTGTTAAAGGTTCTAAAACCTCTATCGCTTTCCAAGCGTCACGAGCATCTATCGTAAAAACACCTCCTACAGGTACCATGAGCATATCTACAGGTTTAAGTTTTGCTCCAATACCAAGCTCGGGTACATGTCCTAAATCTCCTAGGTGAACAATCGAAATTCCATCAACTACTACTTTGTAAACAACGTTTTTACCTCTTCTTCTTCCCCTATCCTTATCATGGTATGTCTCTACACCCAGAATCACCACATCGTTTACAGACACCTCTCCAAGATTCATAGAAAGCACTTTAGCACCAGGTTTTGCTACTATAGCAAAAGCGTTATGATCAAAATGCTCATGGGTTATTAGTACAATATCTGCTTTCGCACTAGGCGGTTTTAGTCCAAGACTTTTACCGTCATGAGGATCTATAACTATTACCTTACCTTTAGCTGTCACTATCTCGAAACATGCATGACCATGCCATCTTATTGTCGGCATCGAATAACACCTACTCTGGTAAAGAGATTAGAAACATTAAATTTATATGTTTTCTAGGTCTCAATACTGATTTTATGAAGGTATAAGTTGTAAAGAATAATATTTGTGTTAACATACGAGTAATGTATTGGGTGATAACTGTGTCTTCAACGTCTACGAGTACCGAACAACCTAAAGACGAGGCTAAAGATGTGCCTCAGGGAAGGAAATTCGTTAAACACATGGTCTACGATAACGAAGCTAAAATTAGACAAGCCTTGATGGTCTTAACTAGGATAATGAATGACCCCTCCATCCCTCGTAATATAAGGAGAGCAGCAATGTTTGCCATAAGAGCTTTAAACGAGAAAAAGTTGTCACCAGGAGTTCGAGCAGCTAATGCTATAGGTATTTTAGATGAGGTTAGTCAGGATCCTAATATGCCTCTTCACGCTAGAACTCTTTTATGGTCTGCTATATCCATCTTAGAAACAGTTAAAGATTAAAGAGTATGAACTGATAAAGTGATACAATGGTGTTTACATACAGAGTTAGAGGACCTTACGCAACAGCATTAGCGAAGCTAATACTTGATTCAGGGCACAAGTTATCAGATCTATCTGAGCAGCTAGCTCAGAGACTTTCAATGCCACCTAAAAGAGAAGAAGTTCCCCAAGCAACAGTAAAGATAAGTGAAGATGATCCTAATATAATAGTTATAGTAGGTATGAGAGAAGCTGTCGAAGAAATACTCAATATAATGATAGGAAAAGTACCTTATATAAACTATGAATACAATAGATACGGACCTTATACAAGTTTTGTAGCAAAAATTAGAGGTTTAGATAATGGACGATGTATTGCTGAGTATAGAGATGTCGTTACAGTGGTCCACGGTCATCCCAAATGTATTGAAGGGGAGAAAATAGCTGTTCACATAGTTAAACCTGCTTCGCAAACAAACAAAGTAGCACTTGCTTACCCAGGTATAGCTATAGTCAAGGACACTCTGGTTCTTCTTGATGATGGGAAAGGTAAGGTTATATTCAGCGAACATATAAGAGATCAAGAAAGGAAAGCTTTACTACTCACATTATCATCAAATCTCGTAAGGCAAGGTTATAGCATAAGATGGCGTAGTTCAGCTAGAGGAGCTACACTTGAAAAAATAGCTAAAGATCTCGATGAAGCATTGAAAGATCTTGAGAAGATCAAGAATAGTATAAACGTTTTAGAAGATATTGTTATTGAAGGAGAAGCCATAGCTTTCATAACCTTAACAAGACCATCGAAAGAGTTCCTAGATAACGTTAGAAACACCGTTACACCAACCATTCTCGGGCATCACTATTTAAGAACATGTGGAAAACTCTCTGATTACGCAGATTTAGCTGATCTAATGTCGAAGTATATAAATAGAGAGGAATTCTATAAAGCACTCAGATTTGCAATAGCTGATAGCTCTTTAGGTAAACATTTCAATATAATACATAGAAAACCTACCGGAGAGAAGATAGTTATAGGACCTATCGAGATAGTCGATATACTAGCAGATGATCGCTTGGGTAAGGTATTGGTAGGGTGGAGACAGATAAAGGGTGAAGGAGTGTATAACGGTTTAGGTGTACCGAAGAAGCAGGGCGATATAGCGTTTACTTTAATACCTATAGATAACTGGTTTATCATTCATAGATATCTAAGCGCAAGCGGGGAAGAGAAGGGTATATACATAAACATTAATACACCCCCGGAGATTTGTGTAGACAGTAGAACAATAACGTATCTAGATCTCTACGCAGATCTTGTGTATATAAATAATAAGATTGAATTGATAGATATGGAAGAACTAATCAAAGTTGTTGATCGGGGAGGAATAAGTAGAGATTTCATAGTGATAGTAAACGATATAGTCGACTACATCAGAAAAAACATAGAATATATACTAGGCTTAGTCCGTTACAGCACATTGTAAGATGCTTAAATACAATGAATATCTACTCCTTAGATTGTTTATGTTCTAAACCCAATTCTCTTAAATATCTAAGAACAGCTATTTCAGCTATTTCAGCTGCTTCGTAAACTGATACCATTGCTTCATGTGATACAGCTAGAATACCTGTTACATTAATACATTTTGAAGCTCTATCTAAAATTTCTCGAGATAGTTCTTCACGTTGTAGTAAAACTTTTAATGCCTGATTAATATTGTGACTAATAAACGAATTGATCGCTTTTGAAACGTACGAAGAAACTTTCGTGAAGATCTCTTTAAGACTTTCTCTACATTCTGATTTCTCAATTACATTGAGCATCATTTTAAGAAAAGTATTCGAAACTCTATCTAGAGTATCGCCTATATGTTCTAAGCTCTTAATAACAATGGTGTTTTCTAAAGCAGCTATAGGATCTTTATAGGAGGTTCTTCTTATAGTTCTCATACCTAGAAAATGGAATCGATCTAAATCATCGTCAAGCTTCAGGAGCTCCTTTAGTTTCTCAATGTTACCTGTATCGAAGTACTCAAGCAGTATGTCAAACATAGAGGATACTGTAGACTTCATAGAGTTGAGAATATCATTTAAGTCTGTGTTAAGCTCGTCTACAGAGATCTTTATTTTAAATACATCGCCATTCATAGAGATAATTCCAGGAAGCCTAGTAGAGATTTTGTAAAAGACGTTTCTTGCAATATTGCGTGAAACATCGAGAGTTATAACATCGTAACCCTCAATATAGCTACCGATTATTAATCGTTCAAGTTGTTCGAGATCATCATGTTTTAATGTTATGGCATTAATAGTCCTAGGCTGTGAAATACTTGAAATTAAAGGTCTTATGAGAATGTAGCCTGGACCTAGTGTAACCTCTACAGATGAGCCAATATCTACATTTAGATATGATAACCATTCTTTAGGAATAGTTATACCAGCACTTCTCTCTCCTACGCGAATTATCTTACGGATATTAACCAATTGAGTCATAAAAACACACTCTACTAAATATGTGAGTGTTACAGTTATACCTAATTTAAAACTTAGTTTAACAGATATATATCTTTTCACAGAATATGGTGGAGTACTGTATTTGAGCTGAGGAAAGAGATGTAGGTTCGATATTCAATTATTGAGCTAAAGATTAAGATCGTTATCGAACAGAAATGAATTTAAACCCGATCATCGGTTCTCAGGTTTAGTTCGTGGAAACAAGGGGTAAATAGAGATGAAGATCGTGATTATGGTTTTGGATGGTATAGCTGATGGGGCTAGGTTCAGACCTACATCGTTAGAATTAGCAAAAACCCGTGGATTAGATACTATGGCGAGAAATGCTATTGCTGGGTGTTTTTATCCTATAGATGACAAAACGCCGCCCGAAAGTGATGCAGCAGTGTTCTCGATATTAGGGTATAATCCTAAGGAGATAAGTATAGGCAGAGGTATTTTGGAAGCGTTAGGTGTAGGGATATCTATTAGGGAGGGTTATGAAGTAGCTTTTAGAGCTAACTTCGCTACGGTGGATCCGAGGTCTTTGAAGATAATCGATAGAAGAGTAGGTAGAGGACTTACGTCTGAAGAGGCGAGGGAACTAGCTAAAGCTATTGATGGTATCGACTTAGGTATACATGGTGGTTATGCGAAGGTTGTAGCTACTATTGGTCATAGAGCTGTTGTTGTAATAGGTAGTAAGGAGAAAAAACTAAGTGCTAATGTTTCAAATACTGATCCTGCTTATGGTCGTGCAGGTAAGATTTCTATTGCGTTAGAAAAATACGATCCTTACATAACCTTGTGTAAACCGTTGGATGATT
The DNA here is from genome assembly GCA_020832925.1 of Desulfurococcaceae archaeon. Lineage (GTDB taxonomy): Archaea > Thermoproteota > Thermoprotei_A > Sulfolobales > Ignisphaeraceae > Ignisphaera. Next base: position 130,006 of record JAJHRF010000001.1, read on the forward strand.
CTGAAGAAGCGAAAGTAACATGTGAACTTGTGAATACATTTACATCTAAGGTTGTAGAGATCTTGGATAATCATGAGATAAACCTTCAGAGAGTGAAGAGGGGGTTGCTTAAAGCTAACGCTCTACTACTTAGAGATGCAGAGGATAGAATACCTAGAATAACACCCATAAAGCAATTATACGGTAAATCGTTTGGTATAGTTGCGGAGATGCCTGTCGAAATTGGTATAGGTGTTCTTCTAGGAATGGATGTAGTTAGGGTATCTCTATATGGCGATAAAGAAGTTTTATATAGAGAAAGAGTTGAAGCAGTTCTAAAACTCATGGATAGGAACGATGTGGTTTATGTACATCTGAAAGGTCCGGATGAACCTGGTCACGACGGTGATAAGGCAAGGAAGGTTAGATCTATAGAGACGTTGGATGAGTTATTTGTTCAACAACTCCTAAAATACATAGATTTAGAGCAAACAGCTATTGTTGTTACATCTGATCATTGTACACCGCCAGAATTAAAAGCGCATTCAAGTGACCCTGTGCCTATAATGATATCATATAAACGGTTAAAGTATTTCGATGGAATAGCAAGGTTTACAGAACCTGAATGTTGTGCAAAGGGAAGCCTAGGTATTATACCTAATGGGTATTTAGTTCTCAGCAAAGTATTTAGACTTCTTGAACAATAAGTATAAATCTAGATGATGTTTGCACCTCCTATCTGAGTAATGATGATCGGTAAGAGAGCTGATATTGAATACAATATATGTGGGGCGAAATCTATGGAGTACTTTGTAGGTGTAGACGTAGGGGGTACATGGATAAGAATAGCATTGACCACAGCAAGCGGATCCATGCTGAGGAAAGTTGTATTCCCTACCCCTCGAGAAGGTGATAAGTATACAATAGCGATGGTTATTGCGGATACTATCAAAAAAGAGTTCAAAGAGTATTTAGAGAATATCAAAGTTGTTGGCATAGGAACAGCAGGTCCACTAGATCTAGCAAAAGGTTCTGTGATAGGTGCACCTAACATACCGATCCGCACATTCGAATTAGGTAGACCGCTTGTAGATGAAATGAGGAAACCCGTGATAATTGCAAATGATTGTGTAGCTGCAGTATGGGGTGAAAAACTCTTCGGGTTAGGTAAAGGTAAGTCTAACATTGTTTATATAACGCTGAGTACAGGTATAGGTGGAGGAGTTATTGTAAATGATCTTCTTCTCCTAGGTAAGATGGGAAATGCTCATGAAATAGGGCACATGGTTGTTGATGTAAATGGTAAAATGATTTGCGGCTGTGGTGGTAAAGGTCATTGGGAAGCTTATGCGAGTGGTGCAAATATACCAAAGTTTGTGAATAAATTGTTGGAGGAATGGCACTTATCTGAGGATGAGAAGAGGTCCTCTATATACAAGCTCTATGAAGAGAAAATACTAACAGCTGAAGCGGTGTACAAAGAAGCGGAGAAAGGAGATAGATTAGCTTTGAAAATAGTGAACGAAATAAACAAATACAATATCGCAGGTTTTGAGAACGTTATCAATGTCTACGATCCTGAGGTAATAACAGTGGGAGGTGCTATAGCTTTAAGAAATAAACGTGAATTAGCTTTAGACCCCATAATAAAGGGGATTAGCGTATCAAAAGGTGTTGTAACGCAGGTACCTGTAATAGAGTTGACCCCCCTTGGAGAAGATATAGTGCTGATGGGAGCTATAGCGTTAGCTCTAAATCCTCCTCGAAACCTCGTATCAATGCTCAAATACCTCGAAACACTGTAAATTTATGTAGATTAATGTTTTAAGATCTCAAACACTTCTTTAAAAATGAGTACTGTATGAGAAGCAGGATTATACCTGTGGATCCAAGACTTGATCTGGAAATACTTATGTATCCATCTTTTGCATATCCTTTGTTCGAGATACAGAGTAATAGAATAACTAAGTTGTGGGGAGTATGCTCAGGTTTAACTATACATAAGAAAGTTAAAGAGCTTATTGTGGAGCACAATGATAGCGAATGTCTAGAATATGCAGAGGAAATTATAGGTATATGGTCTAAGCATACAAAGAATCATTACCTAGCTAGAAAATACATGGATTTTGTAGAAGTGCTTAAATCAGAATATAGCTGGTTCGGGATAGCTACATCGTCGAGAGACGATATAGAGATATTTGCATCCATATACCTATCTCAGAACACAGATTTCCATACTAATGTCGTTAAATGGGTACAAAAAGCTTTAGCAAATTACGGAAGTGTAGAGCCTATAATTAATTTAGATAGAATTAGGTTAACTAAAGAGATTGGGGGGAGCTATCAAGTTCTAAACTTAGTCATAGCATTGAAGGAATATATAGATTACAGAGATAAGATATTGAGAAGCAGTGATGAGAATTCTAAGAAATACCTATTAAGGATCAAAGGTGTAGGTCCTAAGATTTCACATGCTTATCTAGTATTCGTTAAGAAGTCCACTATCTATGCCCCTATTGACAGGAATCTACTATCTTTCCTATCCAAATTCGAAATAACATCAAATCTTGTCGCATCTCTACCTAGAAAAGATATGTGTTTAAAATACGTATGTGATTCTTGCCCTATTAATATCAGCTGTACTTACTATAAAATTAGGAATGTGTTTAGCGAATACTCAGCATGGATTCAGACTATCGCATATGTTCATACAAAGCTTATGTGTAGACCTAGAAGATGTCGTGAATGTTTTCTTAAACAGATATGCAGTGTGCAGAGCCAATGGAGCAGTTAACAATAGTATTAGCTGAAGCAGGTCTTGAATTAGTACCTAAAGATATCCAATCCCATCCATTGATTGTAACAAATGCTAGGAGAAGAGGTAAGAAGCCTTCGGAAATCCTGCTAGATATATCGATACATTTCAAGGCTATGAAAAATCTAGAGAAATGGTATAAAAGAGGTAGACCTGATATAGTTCACTTATCCTTACTAAATGCTCTTTCAAGTCCTCTAAACATAGTAGGGCTCTTAAGAGTCTATATACATACCATAAACAATATCTTAGTACACATAGATCCAGTTACACGTATACCTCGTAATTATAATAGATTCCTAGGACTTTTTGAACAACTTCTCATAATGGGTAAAGTTCCACCTAATAGTGATAAACCTTTGTTATGGATAGAACAGAAGACGCTTAAAGAGTTTGTAAAAGAGATGAAGTTTGCTAAGATAATTTTAATGCATGAGAAAGGGTATAGAATGTCTATAAAAACGCTAGGTATAGAACTAGCTAAGCTTATGAAAAGAGATCAGAAAGTATGCATAATAATAGGAGCTTTCCAGCGAGGCGATTTCGAAGAAGAGACTTTATCTCTTACACAGGAACGCATATCCATATTTCAAAAACCTTTAGATACATGGGTCGTAGTTTCTAGAGTAATAGAAGGAGTTGAAAATGCTTTAAATATATGCTAGTCGCTACATTAGCGTGAAAATATAATAACTTGACTAAGTATGGAGTGTAAGGTATAAATACTCAACACCTCTAGGTGAATATACTGTTTCGCGAATCAGCTCTATATGGTTATAATGTATGAGTAAAGATATTGCATCACAGTGTATAGAGAGTGTTTCAAGAATTATAGAGAGAGCAATGTCGTGTATTGATTGTTTTGAGGTTTACGTAGATTACAACGTTCTTCGGTATCCCTATACTACGATCTTTGTGATGCTGTTAAAATGTGATAAACAGCCAGGAGATTGCGAAGAAAATCTCTACGGTATAGTTATGGAGGTCGTGCTAAATATAGATGTGTTCTCTAAAAATATCCTTGATATTGAAAAAGATGTTATAATTATTAGGATTAAATGTGGAGATGGATGGTTGGAGTACGGATACGGAGTTCAGAGATCATCGCAATCTATAGCTCATCTATCGAAGAGCTTCTCTATTTTATACGGCGGTAGAAGATACTCTATGGAGTCTATAGATAAGAATTTGATTGAGAGGTTATCGTCGTATTTAACGTTCTTAACAAGAAAAGTGCGAGAGATTATGGAGGGAGAGGGTATTATATAAAGTGATTAGGAACAGTTTCCTCTAGATCTTTAAGCTAAATTATGTTATTTTAAGGTATGAAAGGTGTCCATGTACTCGTACCTACTGTACCTAAGAAGCTAAACATTGTTCAGCATACGATCGTAACGTTATTATATCTAGCCCGTGTACTAGTCTTTCTCGGTGTTAAAATGCGTAGCGGTATAGTGGGGTGGGGCGTATACATACCTATATACAGGATCAAAGCTGTAGATATAGCTAATATGTGGGGCTACGATAAGCCATATATCGATAGTATATGGATTGAAGAGAAGGCTATAGCGAATATAGATGAAGATAGTGTTACAATGGGGTACAAAGCCTCGATCTATGCAATTAAGAGAGCAGGTATAGATCCGAGCCAAATAGACGCTGTTTATCTAGGTACGGAGAGCAAGCCTTATGCTGTTAAACCTGGGGCTACGATTATAGCTGAAGCATTGAACGTCAAACCTTTGCATATGGTGGCGGATCTCGAATTTGCTTGTAGAGCAGCGACAGAGGCTATAAGGATAGGGGTTTCGCTTGTTGAAAGCGGCCAAGCTAGGTATGTCCTAGCTATTGGGGCGGATACTGCTCAGGCAAGTCCTGGAGATGTACTAGAGTTAACTGTTAGTAGTGGAGCTGCTGCTTATATAATAGGGTCTGATAAAGATTCTGTTGCAGTGTTTGAGGGGATGGTAACGTACTCAACAGATACACCGGATTTCTGGCGTAGGGATGGCGCTCCTTATCCAAGGCATGGTGAAGGTTTCACCGGAGAACCTGCATACTTCAGCCATATAGTATCCGCAACTAAGATGCTTATGGATAAGATAGGTCTTAAGCCTTCAGATTTTGATTACGCAGTATTTCATCAACCCAATGGGAGGTTTCCTCTAAGAGTAGCTTCGATGCTAGGTATACCTAAAGAGAAAGTTTTACCGGGTTTAGTAACACCATGGATTGGCAATACGTACAATGCATCAATGTTAATAGGTTTAGCTAAGATACTTGAACAAGCTAAACCAGGTCAGAGAATTCTGGCTGTATCCTTCGGTAGTGGAGCTGGTAGTGATGCTTTCAGCATTATTGTTACAGATAGAATCACTGAGGTTGTCGATAAAGCTCCTAAGGTAGAGTGGTTTCTAAAGTATAAGAAGTATATTGAGTACCGAGAATACGTTAAGATGAGAAAGCTTATAACTATGTACGGTTTGTAACGGAGGTTCAGCATTTATAGTTCTCGAAACAGAGCTTAAGTCTTTTAGCGATAGAGCACAGATTATGTATGCCTATCAATGCTTTCCCACCATTTTTTGTTCTAATAACAGCTACTTTACCTAAGATAGCTACTTCGGCTTTTTCACATATATCCTGCGAACTCATACCTATGAACACCTGGTGAATAAGAGTCTACAAGCTAGCGCTGTTAATTTAGTTAAGCTGAGTAGATAAAGGTCTGTAGATAGTTCTACTTGATTATAATCATTAGAATGTTAGGTCTATGAACAATACAATTTATTTCCTAGAATAATCAAGGTTCTGCTTCATCATAAGATTCGCTATCTAATTCCTCTTCGTATGTGCTAAACTCTTCCTTAGATGAATACAACTTTACACCACTCTTCTCTAGGAGCTTAATCGCTTCTCCAAGTGGCAAACCTGTTTTTCTTAGCTTAGCAGCTAATGTCCCCCATCTCGCTTTAAATTTCGATGGTACTAAAGGTCTTACTCTCTTAGCAGTTTTTCTCGGGATGTAGTTCAATTCCATACCAGGTAATCCAAAAGCTCCGTCAGGTAACTCTATAATTTCATCTCTCTCAATTAATCTAATCAATATTTTTCGTAACCTATCCTCTCCCGCAATACCACTGAAATTCTCTCTAAGTTCTCTCCACGTTAAAGGTCTTCCTGCCTTTACTATAGTTTCTTTAACAAGTTTCTCAAGCTCTTCCTCTGTTGGAGCTTTAAATACTTCTACTTCTTCATCTTCATAAAGTTTCTTAAACTCTTCTTTCATTATCTCACCCAGTCCTACTTATATATATCAACATAAAGCTTTATAAATTTTGTTACTGTGAATTCTAAAACACTTAAATATCTTTCTGAACATTGTTATCAAAGGACTTCGCTAGTTTAAATGATAACACCTATTGTTAAGATTCTTAGTAGTGGTAATGATGAGTAATATAGTTAAATTGATAATAGCAGGTTCAAAACCTGAGGAAATAGCTAAATGCACACTGTTAGCTGTGAAAATACGTAAATATGTTGAGAGATTAGCAGATGTTCAGGTATTGTTCACGCTTGGTATTGAAGGTTTTAGCAGTATAACGATAGAGGACAAAATTTCTATAGAGTGTAATGATGATGATGAAATTTTGGAGAAAGCAATAAACGAAATTGCGAGGATTATTACTAAACGTAAGTTTGTGGACATAGCTATAGCTGCAGCTACATATCATGGAGATTTATTGTGAATCGAATGCTATCTAACGCTGAGATAAAGCATTGTATACTTAACTAAACTAAAGTAGGATAAACTATATATTGTCTTAAACCTAGATTATAGAATATAGCTGAGTTTACAAAGGTGTATAAAATGATTATGAAAAGTTACGTTGATGAAGGTGTAGATTATGCAGATCTTGTTGTAGAACTATTGGTGAGCCTTAAGAAGTTTATGAAGTTTAAAGAACTTGAGACACTTCTAGGAATTTCAACACCGACTCTTTGGAGATATATTCATGGAGATATAAAGCCTAGTCAAGATCGTGCAAAAACTATGTTATCTAGGCTTTTGAGTATCGATATTATAGAGCTTTTACTATCCAGAGTTTTAAAGATAATGGACAGCGATATCGTCAGTCTATATCCTATAGTCTACAACGTGGACATACTTACATTTGCGTCGATAGATGCTATGATATGGGGTAAAGATAGAAGATTTACAGCATTAGTTACAGTTGAGGTAGACGGTATACCTTTAGCAACTATGATAGCTAAGAGGCTAGGTTTAAAAATGGCTGTTGTTAAGAAGAAGAAAGAGGTAGGTTTCTCAAAATTCATAGAGTTAAGCTATGTAACATCTATGCCTCCAGAGATAGTAACACTATATCTACCTGAAGGTGTCCTAGAACCTGATGACAGAGTACTTATCGTTGATGATCTTGTGAGAAGTGGTAGAACTACCTCAGCTCTATGTGAATTAGTGAAGAAATGTGGAGCTAGACCTGAAGGATTCTATGCACTTATAGCTATAGGAGATACTTGGAGAAGAGCTGTAGAGCAATGTGTAAGCAGTAATTACAAGATTCTGTACTCTGTAAGATCGTCTAGTTAAGTTCTAGAAACTGAAAGTGTAGACTATGAGCAAAACCGTAGATATAGTGGTAATTAATTCATTAAATGTATCGGTATGCGAAGATGCTCTAAAAATTGCAGAGGAATTCAGAAATGTACTACATTTAATATGCGGGGGGTTAGGGGAATGCTTAGAATATGTTGATTTAGTTGATAGAGTTTACGGGGTTCCAAATGTATATGACGATGATCATATAATAAAGGAGTTCAAAAAGAGAAACATTTTTGTAAGTGGTAGATGGGTCACAGTAGATGGTATCTGTATAACAGGTATTGATTCTAAAAACCCTATGCAATCAGTTAACAAGATACTTACCCAATCTATCGATAATCAGTGCGAAATGAGTTTAGTGTTGTCAGCGTACCCTATGGCAATATCTAAATGTTCTAAAATTAATTTCAGAGGTAGGGGATTAACTGTAGGTCTACCTATTGAAGTTTCAAAGATGATGTTGAGTGTAGGTAAGGGGTTAAGGATCATTATAGCGTGTTCTGAGTATCTACAAAATTTCTGCATAGATAGATTAGGCGACGATATTCTCTACATATCTATACCTAACAGTATTAACATATCATTAATTAGTGTTGATGTAAGTAAAAGGATTGTATTGGATATACGTGTACTCAAGGAGGGACCATGATATTTATATATCCGTAGCTCACCTATTTTGTATACTATGTATGAAAGTTATTTTTGGTGTAAGGTTGAAGATTATGAGTATTAGTAGTGAATATGTAAAGATAAGGTTGGCGACAAAGGATGATATAGATTCGGTAATAGCTATAAATATTGAATGTCTTCCAGAACATTATCCATACTCTTTTTGGCTAGAACATCTCGAGAAATGGGGAGATGTTTTCTACGTTGCAGAAGTTGATGGACATGTAGTTGGATATGTGTTAACAAGAGTTGAAGAAGGGTTTAGTCGTTGTAGAGGAGAAGAAGCTAAAATAGGTCATATAGTGAGTGTAGCAGTTAAGGAAGAGTATAGAGGTAGAGGAATAGCTACAGCTCTTCTTACAGCAGCTATTTCAGCACTTAGATCTATATACGGTGTTGAAGAGATTCAGCTCGAGGTTAGGATCAGTAATTATAAAGCGATCAAACTTTACGAAAAACTAGGATTTATTAAAGCAGAGAGAATTAAGAATTACTATCTTGATGGAGAAGATTCCTATCTAATGATTAAAAACGTCTTAGAGAAACCTTGCAACATTAAATCAATTGAATAGCAAGGATTTTTAAACTATGTATAGGAGAATTATGGTTCCATACTGTGGCGATATACATTTAGAGAAATATTCCTCAGTGTTAGTAGAGAATGGAGAGGTATTAGTAAGAACATCTTATGCGTATCTATCGGTAGCAGATATAGCTTTAAACAATTGTGTATTAGTAGGTGGAGAGAGAAAAGTGTTAGGATCTATAGCTGTAGGTAGAGTAGTAGATACAGGAGTTGATGTAGATGACATAGTTTCAGGTTCAAGAGTTATAGTGTTTACTGTGAATTCTTCAAACTACATAGATAAGATAGGAGGTGCTCAAGATATGCTTAGTGTGAGAAGAGATATCGTTAAGATTATTAAACTTGATGAATATAGTGATAGGGATGTCTTGGTGTTAGCAACGCTATCGATTATTAAAGACTTAATAGATTACATTAAAGGTGTAGATGTAGTACTTATAGGGGAAGATATATCGATTCTGACATTCGCTTACTATGCTAAAAAGTATTCATGTAGAGTAGGAGTAGTACCTAAACATACTATACAATTTCTGAGTACTGTAGGAACAGAACATGTGTCGGTCTATAGTTCGGAGAAGCGGTTTGATGTAATAATTCTAGCAACGCACGACCCGCTTCTTATGTGTTTTGCAGTTAAGAGATTCACTAAAACTAAGAACTCTGTAGTAATTATGTATCCACATATGTATAGAAGTTTAGCGTTTCCATGTATTGAAGGAGTTGATATAACTATCAAGACGATGAGTTTCGGCGATTTTGACGTAGGTATAGAGGTTTTCAACGCATACAAAGACTCGATCCAGAAAATGATTAAGATTATGGAATTAGATAGCATTGGAACTAAAGTAAAAGAACCTTTAATAGTTAAACTATAGTTAATGTTTCATCAAGAAATCGAATCTGTACTCTAGGTATAAAGGATTGAATTTCATGTTTATAATTCTTATCCACGGAGGTTCTCTACCCCACCCCTCTATTACGTACCGAAGTTTATCGATATTTGAAGAAACGATGTTTAGAAATCTTGATAATGTGCAATTTTCTTTTACACACTGGATAATGATGCTAGATAGCTCAGTATTCCCTAGAGCTATAACTGCTTGGGCAAACCCCCATTTAGGATCCATAATGTCTATAGATACGAATTTATAGTCCTTAATAAGGTTTTTATACATTTTAATCCTATCAGAGCTCTTTAATACATAATCAGGTGGTAGGTATTGAAAAGGAGTCCAAGGCTTTGGTATAAGTATGTTCAATGATATCTCGATAAATTTGCGCTTTTTCACGGTATTCTTAAGTCTCTCTAAGAAAAGTTTTAAAGCATAAATCTCTTCATCTATGCTAAGCCTAGGAAAACCCGTTATTAAGTATAGCTTTACGTGGTTGTATCCAATACTATAAGCGTTGGTTACAATATCTACGAGATCATCTATACAACCACATTTCCCAATTTTACATGAATACGAAGTTACAAAAGTTTCGGGAGCCATAGTCAATGTTTTTTGTCCTAATGAAAAGATCATCTCAAGTCTCGATTTTGTTAAATGCTCTAATCTTAGTGATGGTATACTAGCTTGAATACCATCCTTAAGCAATTTATCTAACAATTTATCTGCATAAGGTATGCTAAAGAATGATAAGCTATAGAATATCGTTCTCTTAGCTAAAGGAATGTAGTCAAGACCTTTCTCAATAACTCTACAAACAGTTTCATAAGATCTAAACCTATAGGGGTAAGCCACATGCGATTCTAGGCAGAATGGACACATATAGAGACAACCTCTTGATAATTCTATCCTTAAACCATAACCAAAAACAGGCTCCTCATCTATAGAGTAAACTTGCTTAAGAGGATGAAAAGCCTGATCAAGATTCCCTACAACACATTTATCAACAGAACTCTCACGATGTGGAATCCATACACATTTTAAGTTCCCTAAAGCTTTCAATGGAACATCTTCTTGAGCTGAGTAAACAACTTCATTAATTATCTCTTCAACTTCCCCAATCACAACAGCATCAGCTATTCTGCTTAATGGAAACGGATTTGCTGTAGGAGCCAATCCGCCGACGACGATAGCAGGTTTTGTTCTTCTTCTCTGATGAGGGAGAAGCCCTAATGAGTTAAGGATATGCGCGATATTAAGATAATCTAATTCAAAAGATGCTGAGACGAGTATTAAATCCATGTCTCTTAAGCTTATGTTATAATCAAGAGACTCTATCTCGTCGTTATCGATATTGTAAACAAATCTATACGCTATCGCATCCTGTAATTCGTTTATATATTCGTAAAAAAGATGAAGAACTAACGAACTAGAAGCAGCATTGTATGGGAGTGGAAAAAGAATACCTATACGTATGTCATTAGGTCTACCTCTCTTTACAATTTTATTTATTTCTCTCCTCGGTTTAAAGATCTCTTTAACCACGTAATCACCATTTAAATACAAATACCGTACTAGAAATTTAATAACTACTCCATATAATAACGTAGATCATTAAGTATATAGAAGCTTTTGTAGGATATTTATTCATAAGAATTAAACATTAGAAAGAAGTTTTAACAGCTATTCTACAATACGCCTTTAAGTGTGGTAGATCTCCTTAGCACCTCAATAACAGAATTGACGTATTCGTTAACTATATCCGTATGTTTCTTCTTTATGTGATCTTCTATTATTTGAATTGGTAGCTCTTCATTACATAAACCACATATAGCTACCGATCCATTAACTTTTTTGGTTACAGGTTTAATCTTTATAATTATGGGGATAGTGTATTTCATTAACACACGAGCTTTAATCCCCGAACCTGTTTTCTCCATTATGCGTTGCACATAACCTCTGATTTGATGTTTGCTAAGTCCATATTTCGTAGCTATAGTACTTGGACTACCCTCTTCAACAAAATAATCGTAGAGAGCTTTAACAACTTCTTCTTTACCTGCTAACATCTTAAGTACTAAGTACTCTAAAACAGATGCTAAACCGCTCCTCATATCATCTCCTACAAATATCTAATTATTATTAAAATATTTAAGCTAGTTAACTAAATAGGTTTTTAAGGTTTAATGAAACTTCACCTTAAATCTTGAGTCTAGAACTCTTTTAAACTATATATCAATACTTTATAAGTATTGCTAAGGTATTACCGTCAATCGAATTAAGCTCAAGGTTGATATTCAAGAAAATTATGATACGAAGTAGGGTTTCAAGGATATTCAAGAAGAGTATTACTTAAGTTAGACAGCTACAAGGTATATATTTCTGCTCTATGTATCTTAGAATTATGAGGATGATTTAGCTTACTGATAAAATATGGTGAACATGGTATGACCAAGAATAATTACCGTGTATTTGAGTTAGAGATACCTTTAACGAAAGTAATATCGATAAAGATAGACAGTGAAACACTAAAAGAAGCTGACTTTATTTATCGTAAGAGAGGGTTTAGAAGTAGATCAGAATTTATTCGTGAAGCTATCGCAATCTATATTGAACTTCTGAAGAAGTTTGATCGAGATGAAGTTAAACGAATACTCGAATCAGTAATAGATTCTGAATCACCATTGAAAAAAAGATAAACTTTATACTCCACAACACATAGCTATAATACAGAGAGCTACGCGGGGGTGCCCGAGCCAGGTCAAAGGGGTCGGGCTCAGGACCCGATGGCGTAGGCCTGCGTGGGTTCAAATCCCACCCCCCGCACCAACAACTATCATCTATATGTTATTGTTTTAACATCTTAACTATTTAACTATTAAACAGTTTCCAGCTCATCATACCTAAACTGATAACCTTTAACTCTCCCTTTCTTCGATTTTGAGTATCTATAAGTTACCTACCGACCTCTTCCCAACCCTGAAGTGTGGGGGTTCCTGTTGATGTGGGGAGGTTTGGGATTACATCCTCTATTCGGGGGTCTCAATCTCCGTACCCCTATCCCTATCAGGGCTCAGGATTATGGATATGTTTTGAACATTGTCAACTGCTCAAAATACTTAGTACTCATCACCAAGAATAACTAAATCGAGAAAATCTATATGTTTTCTCTCCACCCCCACCTTAAAAGGTAAGGCTCTCAGATGTAAGTTGCTTTCATTGATTTTAAGCCTGTAATCATGATGTTGTAGAATCTGTAGAGTTTTTCACCATGGCATGACTTAGCATGTATAGAGCTTAGCTTCTTGTTTACTTATATAGTTGTTTATTTATAGATTTTTACAGGCTCAGAGCTTGGCAATAAACTCACACGGAATTTCAATACTTTAACTGTATAATGATATCTGTAATGCGTGTCTTTGCCATAATACAGAATGTTTTAAGCCTGTTGTATGAGGTTTAGGTCTATGAAGGGGTCTGATCTTTCAGGGGCTGTATATAGAGAGACTTATAAAGTGTTGAGGTTTGCTGTATTGTTATCTTTGTTTGGTACTGTAGTTGAGTTGATAGTAGCGTATCTATCTTCGTCGATAATAATCTATTCAGATGTTATACACTGGGTAACAGATACATCTCTAGAGCTTATCTCTATGATAACTTTCTATATAATTTCAAAAGTGTCTAGAAAGATTAAATGGAACATATTTGCACTTGAAGCGTTGCTGGTGTTAATGGTAAGCATAGTTTTGTTTGGATTCTACTTGTATATGTTGATAAATACTGTGAAATCGTATGCTGAAACAGCTTTTGAACCAACGACAACTAATCCATTCCTAGCCATCGTAACAGCGTTCGGAGGCTTCTTAACATTCGTAATGTTTATCGTTGAGCGAAGAGCGTACAAAGAATTGAGGACAGAGATACTAAAGGTCGACACAAGACATGCAATGATCGATATGGCTATAGCTTTCATAGCATCTATAGGAATAGTATTAACAGCTTACATGAGAAATGTAATACTGGAATTAACTGTTGTTTTACTAATACTATATGCAGCATTACAATCAATGATCGATTTAAGTAGAGAAGCGGTAAAATCAATACTCGGGTTCGAAGCGGATCCTAATTTAAAAACTCAACTAATATCAAAGCTTAGTGAATTAAATCGTGAAGAGATCAAGATAGGGGAAGTAGAGTTGCGCAAAATGGGCACGTTTTATGTGGCTAAAGTTAACGTATATCTAGATCCGAAGATAACCATAGGTGAGGCGCATAGGCTTAGGAAATTGATTAATATATTGTCTAGGGAGGTGTCTGAGCTGATATACCATGTAGATGTCATGTTCTACCCCATGAAGAAGTATAATTACTTGAAGAGAAAAGAAGTACATCGAAAACGTCGAGGTAAAGCATCTTTCTCAGAACGTTAATTAAATAGTTTTGAATAGTTTTAAGCTGTATATAGATGGGAAGAGCCATCGCATTCAAATCCTGGTGTATTAAGGTTTCTAAAACCTTCCCTACAGGAGGCAAAGACCATACCTTCATCTTCAACTAGTTCTTTCACCATCTTCATGTAGCTATACCTTAGATCAGCCCTAAGGTATCGATAACCATTGATATTCTCAGCCTGTTCCTTACTATACATCTCTAACAACTTTTTCCCTATATGCGGAAACGCTATAATTAACCTCTTTAAGCTATCAGGTTTAGCTTTATATGTTGAGGATGTCACCTGTAGAACACCTCTTCTACCCAACTCAGTAATAAGCTTCTTAATGATGTTAAAATCGTCGTTTATAAAAGGTACTATAGGGTCAATTCTAGCTGTAACCTTAATTCCGTTTTGTATCAACATCTCTATAGTTTTCAGCCTCTCTGATGGTGAAGGTGCTCCAGGTTCTAATTGTGAAGCTATAGTTTTATCTAATGTTGTAATAGTTATCGAAACAACAACTTGATCTCTGAATTTCTTTAGAATATCTAGATCTTTCAAAACAAGAGAACTTTTTGTTAAAATCAGGATCTTAAAACCCTGGCTAAGGAGTATGATCAAGGCTCTTCTAGTTAAATTGTATTGAGATTCTATAGAGGGGTATGGATCACTACTAGAAGACATCTCAACTAAGGCACCCTTGGGGAGTTTGTAAATATCTTTCTTCAAGTTATCGATAAAATTATCCTTGGCTCTAACAATGTTATGCCTCGGTATATAGCTTGTAGCATAACAGTATAGACATCCGTGGCTGCACCCTGTATACGGATGGATAACCCATTTCATAGGGCATGTACATAAAGGTGATCTCCACGGATCGAACGGTTTTATCACTTTCATGTACCTATTAAACAAACCATATATACCCTTATGATCTTTGTGTGCACAACACTTTTTATTCTTACGGCTCTTTAAATTTCTTAAAGGTGATAAAACTTGGTGTACATGAAGAAAACATTATCTACAGCTATAGGTGTAGCTATATATACAGTATTAATTATAACAGCTATACTAAACTATGCTCAATCCAATGAAGCAGTAAACGTTAGCTATACATTCACAAATAGCATCACAACAACGACAGCTGTAAACACTTCGCAAAACATCGTGAATACAACGAATCAAAGTATCGCCACAATTACAACAACAATATATCTCTCAACGACGGTTACAAGAGTGCTGATCCATACAACAACGTTTACATCGTTTATAACGGTATCTGTAGGAGTTCCATTCGAGCAAACAATAACGTTCATAACAATTGTAGGGGCTATAACTATACTGGTTGGATACTTCATGGGGTATAAAGCCTTCAGAACCCGTGTCGAAGAAATACCCCGTACAACACCACCGCGCAGGAGATAACGGGTTATATCCTAGCAAAACATTGGTCAAGAGCTTTCTTCACATTTTTATTATGGATACTTAGAAGAGATGCAAAAAGTAGAGAAGCTAATGAAGATGCTATCTTACCGCTATACATCTGAGGAATATCGGGGTACTCCTTAATTAGGTTCAAAGCTATGATAAGAAGTTTTAAACCGATATTATCTATATGCGATGTTACGTTCTCTAAATGGTCTTTAACATATCTGCAATCAGCAACAAGATCACTATCTAGAACCTCTTTTACCTGGTTTCTCAATTCTACTACTCCATTTGCTAAATTACATAATGTGTTGATACTTACATCGATTTCTTTTGCTAATCTACCGCTGATCACTAGATTGTGAAGAGATGTAAATCTGCCGACAATGTTTATTGAGAGATTTTTGATCATGCTCAACTTATTATATAACCCGAGATTAATACTGCATTTAGAGTTTACATCTAAGTATTTTAACACCTTTGAGATGGTGTTCACAATAAATGAGAACTCTTCAATAGCTATACAGCATTCCTCTACACATAGATTACGATCTTTATCAGCGTGAGCAAATAGGTTCTTCATCCTACATTACCGATGTAGTCTGTGGCTGCCCACATCATCACCATTTCTCTTAAATTATCTGTGTTGTTAACTTATAACTTTATTTATTGAAGAACTGTAGTAGATGATGAAGGCGCCCTTCACTGCGTATTGTGATGAAGAGCTATTCAGCTGAAATCTAGGTGTTTACCTATGATGTGTACAGATATGTACTATGTTGTTAAGGGCAAAGTTATCGACGGTGTTGGTGAAGGAGCGAAATACGTTAGGATGTACCATCATGTAATAGAAAATGTGTTAAGGATATCGCCATACCCAGGAACTCTTAATATACAGCTGGAGTATCTTGAAGCAAAGAAACTTAAAGAGCTACTACAAAAACATAGCTGTAGATACTATATACCACCACCTTGTAGGTCGTGTGTACACGCATATGCATGGAAAGCTTACATAAAGAGAGAACGCATACTTGTTCCGATATATATTGTAAGACCTGCGAAAACAGTTCATGGCGAGGATGTAGTAGAGATATTATCTGAGCTATATTTACGCGGAGTTCTAGGCTTAAAGACTGGAGATGTAGTAGAGATATACGTGACATCAAATTGTGTAGAACCGTGTATCTAGCGAATAGTCATTGAATACATAACATATTTATATCCTGTATATCGGCTATTATTTTTCGATTAGTGAAAACTATGTCAACAACACAACATAGGTTTTGGAAATTCGTTGAACTGGGTATAGACCCGTATCTAGATGTGTATCGCTATGATGTAGATATAGATGTTAAGATGTTGAAAAATAGGTATAGTTATCTAGGCAAGGGTGAAGAAGCTCAGGAAAAGTTCAGTATAGCTGGGAGAATCATGGGTTTAAGAAGACATGGTAAAATAGTTTTCGCGGTACTTGACGACTCAACAGATACTATACAGTTAGTGTTTAGATACGATGTATTAGGAGAAAAGCTTTGGCATGTAGTTGACTTACTAAATGTTGGCGATATCGTTGGGGTTAAAGGTAGACCCATGAGAACTCTTAGAGGGGAGTTTTCTCTTCTTGTAGAGGATATCAAAGTTCTCTCAATAACGTGGAGAGATTACCCAGAGAAATGGCATGGGTTAGCGGATATAGAGAAGAGGTATAGAATGAGGTACCTAGACTTTGTATACAATCAGAAGGTTAGGAAAGCTATGATCAATATGTATAGGATAGAGAAGAGCTTTAGAGATTTCTTAGACTCTAGAGGCTTCATAGAAATCCATACACCGAAACTTCAACCTATATATGGAGGAGCATTGGCAAGACCTTTCACAACAAAGATGTATGCTCTCGATAGAACAGTTTATCTAAGTATTGCTCCGGAGACTTATTTAAAGAGATGTATTGTTGGGAATTTCTTTAAGGTTTACGAAATAGCTGTATGCTTCAGAAATGAAGATATCGATGCTCAACATTATCCAGAGTTTGTACAGATAGAAATTTACTGGGCTTTTGCTGATTGGAACGATATGATGAAGCTGGTTGAAGAAATGATCTCGAATGCTGTTAAAGAAGTTTTCGGAGATTACGTTATTGATATTGATAGAAATGGTGAAAAAATAGAACTAGATTTCAAACCTCCTTGGAAAAGAATTCCGCTAGAAGATTCCATTGAAGAGTATGGGGGGATCAAGGTCAAAGATAAACCTCTTGAGGAGTTGTTGGAGATAGCTAGGCAGCTAAGTATAAAGATCGATGATTTTAGAAGAGGTAAAATAATTGAGAAAATATTTGAGAAGGTTGTAGTACCTAAAATTGTTCAACCAACTTTTGTAACATTATTTCCAAGAGATATATCGCCTTTAGCAAGACCCTATAGAGATGATCCAAGATATGCAGAGAGATTTGAGATATACATAGATAGGTTGGAGATAGGTAACGGTTATAGTGAACTCAACAACCCTGTGGTTCAGTATTATTTCTTCAAGAAAGAAGAGGAGTTAAGAGTTAAGTATGCGGATAAGCTTAGTCATGAAGTTGAGTATCACCCTATGGATAAGGATTACGTTAGAGCATTAGAATACGGTATGCCTCCTACAGCTGGTGTCGGAATAGGCATCTATAGATTGACAATGGTTTTATCAGGGCTTAACACAATAAAAGATGTAATACCCTTTACAATAGTTGAGCAAGAAGAGTTTCAAACCATAGCCGAGAAGCACCAAGATATAGTTGCATACTATGTAGAGAAGCTACAACTTGATAAATATTAAAACATATAATGCGTTATGTTTTTGGATAACAATCTATATCAGAGGAAGCTTCACGATATCTGGGTAATATTCTCTTAAAACTCTAATCATACTAACACGAGGTACAAACGATCTTATAGCGGACAGCGATATATCATAGAATACCTCTGGCTCTTCTTTAAATATTTGATAGATCTTAAGTAGCTTAGCTTTGAGTTCATCGTATTCTTTCTCATTTATATTACGCGCTTCATTACTTCCCATATCTATAGGTTCACGTATATCATTTCCAAATAGCCACCCATTGACACCATCAACTATGAACTCTAATACGCCGCCATCTCTAGAAGCTAACGAGGGTACACCATTTATAGCAGCTTTCATATAACTTGTTCCGCAAGCCTCTAAACCTGGGAAAGGTGTAAATAGAAGTAAATGGCATGATGATAGCAATATTTTTGCTTTAGCGACATCGTAATCATGTATGAACACGAAATTCGGCATCTCCATATGCATCTTCTTGAAAATCTTCATATACTCTACACCTGTAGCATCATTTGGATGAGCCTTACCCCCTACAACGAAGACTATTGGTAGATCCTTAAGTTCTTTAGCTAATCGTATCACCATCCAAGGTCTCTTATACTCGGTTATTCTCCTAGCCCATAAAACGACGAATTTATCTTCTAATACCAGATCTTTTTTATAGTTCTGTAGGAATTTTTCTAATTTGTAAACAAGCTTCTTCCTAACATCCTCTAGAATATCTAAAGTCATTCTATGAGATTCGAATACCTTCTTCACCTCCGGATGCATCCACCGCTCAATATTAATCCCGTTAGTTATATAAACAAGTTTATCATTGAAATGCGGAAATATCTTACGTAAAATATCGTAATGTTTTGCAGAAACAGCAAAAGCTTGTTGTGAAGAAGCTAACCCTATCTCAGTAAGTAGTACTTCGTTCTCTATAAATTCGTAGCCGAATTCCTTCTTAAGGTATTCCCTAGGGAACGATGGATGTCCCCATATACCAGCAGTATGTATTACTAACCGGTATCTCCCAGGGATCTTGAGTTGAAGTGGGAGAATAGCTGTATATGCTTCTTGTAGATCGATGTACGCTATCTCATCTAGCTCTATATTCCTCTTCAGATACTCAGCCACAGTTTTTGAAAAGAATATGTATTTATAGACTTTCTCCTCAAGACTGTTCTCGATATATATCCTATCAACAGCTTTAACAAGCCATGGAGGAGATAGGACATTGAAGAACACAGCTTTAGCTGTACCAAACTTGTAAATAAGAGCTTCTACTTCAGCTTTCTCATTTCTAATAACTATGCTGAATCTATCCTCAGCACTCAAATTCTTCAAAAAATCTTCAGGTTGTTCTTGCGGTTTAGGTATGGGATTACCATTTTCATCAAAAACCCATTCTACGTATCCATGTTTATAGAATAGCGAAAGAACAATATATTTCAGATTAAGGCTACCAGCAGCATAAAATTTATCTCCTTCCAAAACCCCGAGTCCACCAGCATAGGTATAACCGGTATCAAGAGCGATATCAGGCGTTACACTGATTATGTATTGCTTCGAATTATTCCTATTATTCATGGATACACCTCTAATAATTGTTGGTATGTTGTAGGCTGTACTTAACACGTTCCGAATTATATACTTATATAACTGTTAGACCTTAATTAGTTACACACCTCTTAATAAAGCTATACATATGCTTGATATTTGCTACTTACTGAAGATATTTATCGAATTCCGCAATCCATATATTTATCATTTCTTTATTCCAAAATTCTGCCCACCAATAATCGCTATCGAGGATATGCCATAGAGCCCATTCCATCTTCTCGGCTTTATCATCGAATCCATGTTTCGATACATATTCTCTATACCTAGATATCCTCTGCTCAACCATATTCCAGAATACTTCATGCTCAGGTACTTCCCCTCTCCACTTCTTATACGAGCCTAGCCATGTAGTTGATGGGATGAATCTCAGCTTTCTCGTAGGCTGTAATAGTTTAACTGCTTCTTCAGCTCTCACAGTTTCTATTATCCCTAACTTAGATAGCTTCTTGAATAGATAGATCAAGGTTTTTAAGAAGATAGCTGTTGCTGGAGGATTTGCTGAAAGAGCTATCCAGTTCTCCCCGTCAAGAGCTATTGTTAATAATTTCGCTTTATTATCAACACACTTACTCAACATTTTATTGACGAATCTATAAGCACCTTTGATGGCGTGAATCTCGCTACAGTAATTATTTGCAAAAGCTATATCGTCGCTAAGCTCTGTATCTCTAAAGAATACTACGAGTTTATTGCTAGAACCATCCTGTACTTCGTAAAGTTCGTAATGGTTCTTTACATCACCTTCAGCAAATCTTAGATGGTACCTTTCATCAAGAAAAGTGTACTCTAAACCAAGAGATGCTATAATGGGTATCAATTTCATAGAAAAAGACATCTCAGGTAGCCAAACACCTTTCGGTTCTCTACCTAGAAAATCTCTGGTTATGTTTAACCCAAACTCAAGTTCTCTTTTAATATCATCATCGAGATTATACAGATCCACTAAGTATCCTGCAATCTTATGTGCATAAATACTTGTTAAAACCTCTATCACTTTATTTTTTGCTAACTTTCTATAGATATCAATTGTTTCTTTAACTAATCCAGCAAGAGTAGATGTAGGCTCTATAAATTCTCCAGAAACTACTTTAACTCCTTTCTCGATTACGTCAAACCACTGCTTAATCAACGATGGGCTTATATTATACGTAAGTTTTACAATATCTTCACTATACCTGTTAAGAAGGATAGCGTGGTAATGATAAGGACCTAAACCGTAAGGAAATAGTATAGGTTTCCAGACGTAATTGAAAGGCCATAAAGCTCTATACACTTCATCAGGTCCGTAGTTGGGAGGTTGATGATGATGAAATACTGTAACTATTTTTGTTGGGACCTCTAATAGATCTACTCGGGGTATACCTATGCTTTCCTTATCAAGTAAAACTCCATCAATTAATAGCTTGACTTCACAACTTTCTTTTGCTTTCACATAGATCTCAAATGATACATCTTCACCGGAACTCAATTTAAAATTCATTTTAGTGATAGTTTTATCACATATTCTCAACTCTACTTCAGTATTCTTATCAACGCCGTAGTTCCGGATAAAGATTTGAAGTTTAACTTCATTACGATCAACATCTTCAAAAGGATCTACAATTAGATAGCCTTCTATAGAGTTTAGAAATCTAGGCTCAACTAAAGCTTTACCACACATAAGTGTTGTACTCATGACTTCATACCTCTCTACACTATGAGAGATATCTTTCGATAGCTTTTAATATAAGATTACGTTTCTCGTTTATCGAAAGCTCAATTTTAGCTATTTCATCTATTTCTTGAGCTAACTTGTCTAGGAATATTATATCGCGTAACCATCTCTGTATATCGCCACGAGTTATGTATTGGATAAGACATTCATCTGGAATTACCTCTAATATCCACTTTAGCTCCCTTATCGATGTAGCAGTTAGTGTAGGTACCCCTCTTTGAGGACATTTGAAATAGAACCCTCTTTCTATTGGTACCGAGAGATTGTTTACGAATTTAGACGGGTTTTGGAGTATCTTTTCTGCTACGATATGGAATAGAAGGGATATTGCTTGTACATAGAGTGAGTAAGCATCTACAGCATTTTTGTAAGGACTAAAGTATTTGTGGACTTCTTCGAAAGAACCGAATTTCGTAGCCATGTAGTAGAAGTGATCGCTTATTGTTAAAAGTTTCCACAATCTCATTAAATCGGGATCTTCAAGTGCATCAATATATCTTTTCAGCTCTAAAAGCATGTTGAAAGCGGATTTCTGTAAGCTATTACCTAGCCATGCACTTACATCTCTCTCATCCGCCCAGCTTATGGTAGTCCATGGAGGAACATCGTATATATCTACAGCTGGGTGAGAATAAGCTGCAAGTGTTGGTGTTGAAAATCTAAGGTAATGGTATTTGTTTATCTCTATAGGTAACCACTTTAAGAATTCATGAATACCTGTTTCAGGCCAATGATGTTCACCAAAAGTTTCGTAATCCATAGCTAGGAGTATCACATCACCAGGTGTTGATGCTAACCATTTCGTGTACTTCTCAGCTGTTAATGGGTATTGATCCCAATATATATTACTAAACCTGAACCCTACATCATCGCTCAATCTATAGTTTCTTGTTAAAACCCTTATATCGCATAGATAGCTTCTGTAGACGAAGTTAGGGCTTCTCCACCCCAGGACCCAGTCAACACCTTCAGTTAATATAACCTTGAACCCTAATGAGTAAAGTTCACACGCGATATCATTGTTGTACATAAACTCCGTATTTTCAACAGCAGTAGGTGTTACTCCAAATACTTCTTTCATCAACTTCCTATGCTCTTCCACTTGTTCTTTCAACTCTCTGTAGCCTGGTATTAAAGGGGCTATACTATGGTAATGAGTTTGAGCTACAAGCTCAACACACCCTGTTGAAACAAGTTCTTGAAATAACTCTACAATCTTTGGAACCCATCTCAACGCTTGCTCAATAAATACACCTGAAATACTGAACGAAACCATGAATTTTCTATCGCTATTCATAAACTTCTTCACATTTTCAAGAATAATAGTTGTCGCAGGTATGTAGCATTTGTTTGCAGATCTCTCGATAACAATTTTGTTAAGATCTTGATCGAATATTATATCCTCAAGATGTTTAACATCTAATGAACCTTTTAGAGCTGCTCTAACGAATTTCTCGTTCATTCTTCTATCAAGTCTATAAGGTTGATGAACTTCGAAAAACAGAACTATATCCTTCATCTTAGCACCAATACTACAGAAATGTTGCATGTATAAAAATCGTTAAGAATTTTCTATATATAGAGTAGCGAGGGTGCAAACCTTGTACAAAGCTTTGAATTATCTGTAGTCCTCAGATAGTAAAATAATTGAGAATAGAGGCATCTATGTGTAAGCTCTATAGTAAGCCATTTGTCTTGCAAGTTCGTAGCATGCGAGTAGGCTATTTATAGTATGCTCAGGTCTAAAGTATGTATCTATGTATAGAGTAGCTATTTTCCTTATCTTTTCACCAAATCTAGGTTCTCGAAGTATGATCTCTCTAAGTTCTTTGAATACAATTTTATCTAATCCTCTACCTACTTCACTATAATACATCAGGTATCCTAGGCTTTGTAAAGCATGAGCAAGTTCTGAGGGATTGTCAGGTGGAACTACGAGTCCTATGCCTATGGGTGTAGCTCTTAAATCTACAACAAACTCTTTTGGTCCGCCTAAACTTGTTACTACTACGGGGGTACCTATAGCAAGTGCTTCTATTACCGATATTCCGAACGGTTCATATCTCGATGGAAGGGTGTATACATGGGATGAATATATGATTAGCTGATACATCTTTAAATCAACATCGTCTACAACTACAATACTTTTCCCTCTTACCTCGTCTACTAAAACCCTTAAGTTATGTTCATAATCTTTATCACCAACACTTTTACCCAGGATCGCAACCTTGATAGTGGATGGGAGATATTTAGTTGCTTGAAGCAGAACATCGAATCCTTTCTGAGGTGTTAATCTACCAGATGAAACTATGAGAATCTCTGCATCCTCGAAAGAGATATAACCCCAACTATTATAACGTTGTAAAACTTCTTTAAGAACTTTCCATCGAATTTCGTCTCTCTTAGTAGTGCCGTAAATTCTAAGGGAGTATTCCTCTACATCATTTAATCTCCACGTTGTTGAATTGTAAGAATAACATGTCTTCCCCTTAATCCAAGAACCATAGTCTCTTGCAAGAAGTTCTAGCTCCGATTTACTCACAGTAACTATAGCGTCTACGATCTTCACAGTAAAGCATTCTACATTACCCCAACAACTATCCCATAAACTTCGTGTATACTCAAAAATATGCTTTGCAACAGCCCAAATTCTGTGAGGTACATCGCGAAGCCCACACCATTGTTCTGATGCATAATGCCAGGGATATGAAGGCGAACCTCTTAAATGTATTTGATACAGAGTCGGTAATGCATAGCCCTGTATCTCAGCATCGATTTTAAGCATAATCGCTGCTATCGCTGAATGCCAATCATTCGCGTGAACAAGATCAGGATAACCGAATTTCTGTGCAATACATCTAACAGCTCTAGCTAGTAGACATGCCTTCTCTTCAGCGTATCTGTATGGAGGCCACGAATCTAGAACAAAAGATGTACTTGGTGAAGCACCTTTAATAATCCGAACCCTGACGTCGTCAACAAAACCTTCGAGAATATCTAGGTCGTATGGATATTCACAACCATCGGTACCATATCTACTCCCTCTACACTCGATATTAATTTTCCTAAAGTTAGGAGGTGCAACTCCATGAGAAGGCATAACGACAGTTACATCGAACCCCCTCTTAGAGAGCTCGCGAGCTATTAATGAAACAGCTTCACCAAGTCCTCCAACCTTGACGATACCACTGAATTCGAAACTTAGTATCCAAATCTTCTTAATACCTATAGGTGCAAACACAGTATTTACACCGTTATCTTCGCTGAAACTCTACTAATGTCTCGCTATATAGCTATTAAAGATGTTAGAAATATTTGGTCGATTTAAGACTACTAATAAATATTAACTGAGTTATCTAGAGTATATCAAGGGATACCTTGTCAGGGTTAAGGATCTCTATAATACCTGTTGGTGGGGAAGCAGTTAGGCTTAGACCTCTTACTGTGGAGACATCGAAAGCTTTAGTACGTATTCTTAATAGACCTATACTTGAGTTCATAATTCTAGAGCTTGCTATGAATGGTATTGAAGAAGTTTACCTAGGAGTTCGGGGATACTATAATTATAGAGCTGTGCATGACTATTTTAGGGAAGGATACTGGTTGAGAACTAAATACCCTTTCATTGATCACGATGTTAGAATACGCTATATGCCTAGATATGAAACATCTGGAAATGCTGAAGCAGTGAAAATCACTGTGGAATACTACAATATAAAAGAACCTTTTATTGTTGTTCAATGTGATAATATTTTCAAACTAGATCTGAAGAAAGTATTTGAATTCCATAGAAATGTCGGTGCTGATATGACTATAGTCTTGAAAGAGGTAGAAGATGTTACAGGTTTTGGTGTAGCTGAGATAGATAGTGAATATAGGATAAAGAGATTTGTTGAGAAACCGAGACCAGAAGAAGCTCCTAGCAACCTAGTTAACACCGGTATATACTTAATAGAGCCTACGGTGATAGAGTTCTTCAAAACATCTCAAGGGCAAGAACTTCTGAAAACTGGTAAAACGGATTTTGGTCAACATGTAATTCCCAAGCTTATTGAGCTTGGGTATAAGGTCTACGGATATGTATTGAACGAAGGTTACTGGTTTGATGTAGGTACTCCTGAAAGATATCTAGAAGCAATGAAATTCTTACTAAATCTAAGAGATTACAGAGTACTTGAAGCAGAGGAAAAGTTACCTGGAGTCTATATGCAAGGGAAATCACCTA
The DNA here is from genome assembly GCA_020832925.1 of Desulfurococcaceae archaeon. Lineage (GTDB taxonomy): Archaea > Thermoproteota > Thermoprotei_A > Sulfolobales > Ignisphaeraceae > Ignisphaera. Next base: position 155,820 of record JAJHRF010000001.1, read on the forward strand.
AGTCAAGAGAATTCCACGAGGATATAGTAATGAAAGCAAGAAAAGCAATGCTGAAATTTTCAAATGTTGTATTGATAGGTAGGCATACAACTATAGGTGAAAACACGTTTATAGAGAATACCTCTATCGATAACTACTGTATAATAGGATCGAATACCTATATATCAAGTTCAGCTATAATGGATAGAAGCTATATAGGAGATGAGGTAAAGATAATAAACTCGATAATTGGAAGACATGTTTACGTAGGAAGAAAAACTACAATAATCAACAGTTACATTGGGGATAATGTTTACATAGGTGAGAACAGTAAACTCGTTAACGTTAAGGTATGGCCTCACGAGAGAATACCTCCCTATGCACATATAGAGAATTACGAAATTAAGCCTCACTACATAAGTATTACATAGTAACGTATGTTTTAATGCTCAGTATTTCAGATTAAGTTAACATCTAGATAGAAAACTGTTTTTAACAAAGACCTAAAGGTTTATTTAAGTCAGTCTCTATGAAGTATCTACAGATCTGTAGCAATACTTCAGATCATAATTATTTAATAGATGGTAAGAACATCTGTATAACGTTTTGAGAGGAGCTTCGGTTACGTAGAGATTAAATGTAGGATGGGGTAGAGTTAGGATATTAGAAAGGTATATATCAACGTTGCTATACCGGGTAATAGTGTTGATATATTTCCTCCTGTTGCTAGCTTAGATGCTATGTATGCGAAGCTAAGCGTCGTTATGTAGCCCATCACTATGATCAAGCCTGTTTGTCTAAAGGTTTCTCCTAGTTGTAGAGTTGCTACAGCTAGAAATGGTGAAACTATCGTTGTTATAAGCATTATAAGCATGTATATCGAGGTTCTTCTCTTTATTCTCTGAACCTCGAAAATGAATAATACGAATAATTCAAGCACATTCGGATCTACATCTCCAATAAGTTTAAAGAATTCTGTGGATTCCTTTATGTAGTCAGCAAGCCACGGTCTAACAGCTTTTCTTGTTAAATCATATAGCTTTTCATCTCTATATAGATACATTGATCTATAAACTCTTACATGGTTAGCTATGCTTTCTACAATATCGTTGAGGTTCAGGTTAAGAGCTCTAAATATTGATATAAAACTTGGAGCTCCAAATATTATTGATGTAACTGCGACAATACTTGCTAAATCTTTGAACATGCGTATATTATTAGTTGATAACAGTAGTACTACGGGTAATGTAAGCATAGTTGCACCTATAGCGAACAGTAGTCTATATAAGGACATAGTTTTCTTTTCTATGATTACCCTAGATGCTAGAGGATAGCTCGGCATAAGAGTGCACATAACTACTGTTACAATAGCTATTATGCCCGGTATAGCTAAAAGCCAAGTAGGGGTCTCAGTAGAAGTCCTGAGTTCTGCTATTTCTATTGTGTATAACATAGTTATTGAAATTAAGATTACAGGTAGCAATGCGAATAACATGGACGTCGTCATCACAAGCATCATTCTAATAGTCATGCTTTTCTCAAATTCTACCTCAGCTGTCTTAACGAAGTCTATAGCTCTATCGCGTAGATACTGTAGAGCTGTTCCACTTGCAAGCGTAGATACATACTCTAATATGAATAACCTCCCTCTTCCTTTGAGCATCCTAGATAGAAGCCTAAGACTATCTAATGCACCTAAAGTTTCGCTTAACAACCAGAATCTTTCCGCAAGGATCTTAAACGCCTTGAAAACCTTTGTCTTGATCAAGAACTTCAAGGCTTCAATAAGCTCTGTACCAGTGTTAGCTACTCCAGCAACCATCGCCACTACAAACGGCATCTCCTCCTCAATATTTTTGCTAAAGTTATGCACAGAGGTAACAACATCTATCATCGTTAGCCAGGGGGCTGTAGCTAAGATAACTATTATTGCTATACCTAGTAATGGATCTTCGAAAAATGGGTAGAGCACTAAGTAACTTACTAAAGTTAGTATAGGCGATGCTACAATGGCTATCTTAACTCTTTTCTCAGCAGACACATACTTCTTGATGTCTCCTGTGGTAAGAGCTACCTGTTCTCTGTACCACCTAACCAGCTTACCTAGGAAGCTCACTGTTCAACACCTTACAGCGACTTGATAAGTTTCTCAACAGGTACCTCAGACTTAAGCTTCAGCTCATTCCACCTCTTAACGCGTTGCACAAGTTCTTCGAAGCTAATGCTCATACCGTCTTGCTGCCTATCCCAAACAATGTTTGTCAGAATCTTATCGTGTTCATGATCATATATGAACTCAACTATCTGCTTCAGTTGCCTTCTAGGCTTCTCTCCATAGCCCATCAAGGCAACGAAGTTGAACATACCGATCTGCGAAGGTGCGAGCCCTATTGGTGGTGATGAGAACCTCACAATCACTTCCTGAGCTGACCCACCATGCCATGTACATAGACCTCCTAGACCTGTTAACATTGCTTGTACTAAAACCTTAGCTTCCACACCTCTAACCTCTCCAACCACAATAAGCTTTGTAGCTGAAGCTCTTAAAGCAGCTTTAGCTAAGTCAAACAAATCTACCTTTACATTGCCTAGCTCAAACGTTGTATACCTTGTCCAAGAACTACCGGGTAGTGGGTCTATCTCACCTGTATCCTCTATTATAGCTACCTTCCACCCTAGAGGAACGAAAGAATAGAGAATGCTCCTAAGTAGTGTTGTTTTTCCGCTACCAGGTGGACCTGCAATAATTAAAGATCCTCTTGAATATATAACGACTTTAAGTAGTTTCGCAACACTTTCAGGTAGAACACCTTGCTCAGCCATCTGAGCGATTGATGGTGGTACAGACATCCTCTTCCTAATCACGGTTTCAGGTCTTCGTACAGTTGAGATTATGTAATGGACTAGGTGAACTCTATGACCACCATCTCTCGGGGGTAGCTGTGTATCTACAATGGGGTTGGATACAGATATGTATGTACCACATTTTGTCGCTATGATTTGCTGCAATTCGATTACTTCCTCCATAGTCTTGAGGTAGACATTAGTAGGTATGAAGTCTATGTTTGGGTACCTCTCTAAATAGCTATGCTTAACCCATACCACTCCAGCACCATTAATCGCTATGTCGGTTACATAGGGATCTTGCAGAAAAACTTCTAGCTGTTTGTAACCTACAGTAGATCTTAGAGCAAAGAGTGCTTCCGAAATCATACCCCTCGGTATCTTAAGAACAGCTGTCAAGATGTCAGCTAAATTGTTTCCTTTCTTCATAAGGGCTATGATATCGTCTAACTTGGTCTCAACTAACGTAAAGAGATCTTCGCTAATCAATGGTTTAATGAGGTACATAAACTCCATAGGCTTTGCCTCAATTATCGATACCCTCCAGCAACCAACGTTATAACTTAGGATCTCGTTACCCAATAATGTCTCTACCTTCAGGGCTTCAGTAATAGCTACATTTCTTTTCCTAGATTTAAATCTAAACAAATTTTGAATCATACCTAAAATTTTCAACTTGTTAAGTAAGTGATTAGATACTTTAGTCGTGCTCCCAGGTCTCAGTACATCCTCTGTTCTTATAATGACAAGGTTATCGAGTTCTTGTAGAGCTTCTTTGAAGAACTCCTTGAATTTCATAAAGCTTCCCTAAAGTTCAAATTCAATCCTTACAACCATGTTATTATTTAATATCTCTATGTACAGATATTTCGGGTAATCATTCTCCTCGACTAAGAACTTAAGTTCTACGAATCCATAACTACCTGGAGCAATAAAGTTTTTATCCATATTAAGTTCTGCAAGTCCATATGATCTGCCTGAGATAGTAACTAATATTATCTTTGAGAACATTGCTGAATCAATAACTCTAGCCCATGGAGCGTTGTTATGGAATTGAAGAACTATGACAATAACTGTGTAATTAGTAGTCATACTAAAAACATTATTTTCTATAGTTAGAGTGCTAAGGTTAGTCATGGCTTGTCTATAGCTCGTAGCGATTGAGATACTCCATCCATTGATATCTATACTACCTCCTTTTGCGATCTTTACAAACGGTGTAGTAATCATTGTAGCAGGGATATTGATAGTTAAAGTTATAGTCCTCGTAATAGTTATTGTAGTAGGTATGAATACTGTTGTTACAGCTGTTGTAGTTGTAGGTAAAGTGGTTGTGACGATATGTGTAGAGGTCTCAATAATAGTTTTAGTTACGATTGTTGTATTGGTAGTAGTTAAAGTTTCTGTCAGTAATAAAGGTACTTGCTTAATTATCGTCTTAGTCTTTGTGAAGCCTAAGTTAGGGAAATAGAGAGTACCGCCTACAAAACCTATCAAAAATGTTATTACAGCTGTAACGATCAAAAGAACTAAGCCTTTACTAAGCTTCAAATCCTAGATCCCATAATAATGAGTACTTATAAACTGATCTTAAAGAATCAGAAAGAGAAGGTAAATTAAAAAAGAATTTGTTCTTAAGTTATAGACTTAGATTCTTAATGTTAATACTGAACACCGCCGACTGCTTGTATCTTTGTTGTTGCTCTGGTTGTGCTATCGGTTAGCTGCACTATTATGGTTTTTGGAGGGTTGGTGCTCGGCGAAGATACTGTGAATATCATCGTTATATCAGACTTAGGGCCTATGGTTACAGGAGCTGTTGTCGGGGTTCTAACAGCTACACCTGTGCTCGGTACTGAACCTGTTGCTGTTACTGTTGGGGAGCCTGTTGTTGGGTAGTTTATCAGTATATAGCTACCGTCGTTCATCGTAACCTCAGACGCGTTGAGGAATATAGCTCTATCTAGGTTGTTCTTGATACGTACAGTAACTATCCATAGATTGCCTCCATAGGTTGCTGACCACTCTGCTGCTGCCATCTCAGTCGTAGGGGTCTTAGCCATCTGTGCAGAGAGCCAAGCTCTAATCGCCAGTCCTGCAACCACAGCTATAACAACTATTATCAATATCGTTACTATCTCGCTGAGACCTTTCCTTAAAATTCTGTTATTCTTATTCTTATTAGTCAATATATTCATCATACTCATGGATCTGCTTACCCCACCATATTTACAGTATTTATAAACCGATCATGATAATCAAAGATTTCAACAATTTGTAAATTTCAATAATACTATTATAGAGTAATTATAGGTTGGACATCGATGTAGTGTTAATTATGTAAAAATTCATGATTCTTAATGTAATTATTTACACATTCCTTAAATCCATACCTTCACTTATTTGTAGCTTAACTTGAATTAAAAAGTTGTTCTGTACATACATAACATACATACTAAAAGTTGATCAAACTTTGAGGTAATTTTGCTTCTACATAATTTCAGAATAGTCCTCCCTTTACTAAGCTTATTTCCTCTATCTCTTTCAACATATGTTAAGATTTTATTTTCAATACATTCACCTCAGTAAGTTTCGATAAAGTACACCTGAGGTATTAAGTTCTACAACCATGAACATAATACTGTAATAATATCATGGGTTATCTAGAATACTTTTCAAAGCCAGCCCCTCTTTGTCTATGATGTACAGAGCATACGGATTCCCGATACAATGTCTAGAACATCTAATACAATGAAATGAACACTATATAAATCTTTAATCCTTATCTGGTGAACACAGTTTTGAATTCAACATACGTTGCTCAAACAGCTAAACAAAGAAATAATTCATACATATGGTATAAATTATCGGGGTCTCCATTTAAAGTTCTTAATGATATTGAAAGAGATGAATTATTAAGGAATTTCTCGGAAATGCTTAGTATTGTTAAACAAGGAGTTTTGCTTGTTAGAAAAAGATTAAGGAGATTTTTGTATAAGGATTACGAGTTTAATGTTTCTCAATACAATTTTTTCTTAGGAGTTCAGAACCCTATCAAAATACCTTTATTTGATGCTGTTAAGGTGAAGAACCTTAGTAGACCTAAGGTTGAATGTTATGTAAATACGAAAACTCTTTTACTAGAAGGTGAACTTTTTGCCAGAGTTATGTATGTCTATAGTTATCCAGAAACTTTTCCAGAGGCTTTTCTCTATACTATTCTTCCACTAGTTGATGAAGTGATATTGTTTTTTAAAGTAACGCCTAAGCATACATTTTTAAGTATCTTAAATAATATCAGGAAAAGAAGAGCTTTAACGAAGGATATAGAGCATCAAAATATTGATGAAATTATTCAGAGCATTATGAAGGGTAATGAGTTATTTGAGCTTTATTTAGCGTTTATTTTAATTGATAAAAACATAGAATCTCTAAATGAGCGTGAAAAGAAGCTTAAGTCTTATCTAAATTCTCTTGGTATAGTTGCAGAATCTCTTCCTGCACCTTTACAAAAATCGTTATACAATTTCTCAACATGTAGTTGGATTTTCTGTATAGATGGAGTCTACGTTGATTCTGAATCACTTAAAGCTTTATACATGCTCATCGACGAGAATATTTATGAACCTAGTGGCGTTTTCATTGGCGTTAGTGATGCTGGTAATCCCGTTGTTATAGATGTTTGGAATAGAAGAAATACTAATTTCATTGTATGTGGTGCTCCAAGTAGTGGAAAGTCTACATTTACTAAAATTTTCTTGAAACGTTTAATTGAGAAGTCTAGAGAAGAAGGTATTGAGGTGCCAGTAATAGGTATAGATTTAAGATCTGAATATACAAGGATAGCATCATTGCTAAGAGCAAAGGTTTTCGAGATTGTGGAGATACCTGGTAAAGGTTTGAATAGATCTTTAGGGTTAGACCCTATAAAACTTATGAAAATGAGGATTTTAACTATAGGAGAAGTTGTAGAGATATTGTTGGACCTCTATAGAATTCCAACTAAATACCAAGATTTGCTGAAGAAGTTGTTGATATCTTTAGAAGCTCAGGTTAAAGATTTTCAAGATTTCGTGATAGCCATAGATATAGAGGCGGAGAGAAGGAGATCACCCAGGATAAGAACCTTGGTTGAATACTTGGCAGAGGCTGTGGTACGACCTGAAGCAGATGTTTTCAGAGGAGAGTTGCCGGAAATTAAAGATTCTATTATTTTCAGTCTTAAAGATGTTGAAAGTTGGAGATTGAAGGTGTTGATACAAACGTTCATAACAGCGTTTATATATTCGCAGTTACTCGCAAAAAATCAAACTTCGATACTCTTTATTGACGATATTACATCCTTAGTGAAGTTTAAATCTTTAACAAATCATATTAAAGATCTCGTTAAGAAAGGTAAGAAATGTAGAGTTATTCTTATGGTTATTGGTGGATCAGTTAAAGATTTAGTTCAAAATATTTACGGAAAAACTTTGCTGAAGCAAGCATCTACAGTCTTAGTCTTTAGGCACGAATCTGAAGCTAAAAATGAATTGAAGGAGGTTCTCGGATTAACAGATACAGAGATTGAGTACCTTACACAGGCGCCTGTAGGTTCAGGAATACTCAAAGTAGATAACAAACGAGTATTAGTGAAAGTCATACTTACTGAGGAAGAACTTCAACTAGTTAATGTTGCATCAAGCCAAGGATTATGAAATACGTAGCTATGTTCAAGTCATAGACTTATAGATAAGTTGATCACTATCTAGGATCTTCAAATGATCATCACTAAAAGATTTTCTGTAAATGTTTGGGTGGGAATGTATGAGTTTGCGAACTGTTAAATTTAAGTATCTTCATAAGAACTCAATATCTTCGAATAGAATCTTCGTCTCTATAAAGACTATATTGTATTTTGTTTTTGGCATCATAATGTTGTGGATGGCAACTATCTCAAGAAGTTTAACTATATTTGCATTTTCGTTATCTATACTTTCATTTGGAATAATTTCAGCTATTTTCAATAAGAGTTCATGTTCGTTGGAAGCAAAAGTGGTATTATCTATAATGGCATTAATAAGCTCTATATGGAAATTAGGACTAGGGAGGGAGGTGAAGAGGTGGAAGTTTTTAAGTCTTGGAGCTATAGTTATAGGTCTTCTACTTTTCACGCTATCTATATTTACACTTTTTGGTTTCAATACCCCTTTGGCGATTTTAGGAGTCTATGGGTTAATGATATCAACATTAGTAGCGGCTATGATTGAAATCATAGGCTTTTTTGTATTCCTTTTCGGAATTTTTGGAAATGTGATTAAGAAGAGGGGTAGGAAATGAGACTTGTATTAAGTTATAAATATAGTAAATATATAGACTTAAACGATAAAGTTAACGCAATTGCTACCTTAAGCATGTTTGATTTTGTACACATAGTGTTGGAAGGGGTTGTCGCACATCCAGAGATCTTAGCAAATATGAGTATTGGTGAAGGTGAACTAGTTCTTCAGAAACCATGTGAAAACCCTGTTGTTATAGATAAAGATAATGTAGTTTGTAATGCAGAAGGATTCTCTCATACCGAATTTGGTGTAGCTCTTAAGAAATCTGTTGGAGGTTATACGATGAGTTCACGAAAATTCTTGTGGAGATGTGAAGATGTTAAATATCTTTCTGTACCGGGGGCATTTATAGCTGCATGTTTTGATGGTAAGTATACAAACGTTGTGTTAACGTCGTATAACGGGTTATTTTACGAAGAAGCGGTCTATAGACGTAAGCCTACCAATGTTTCTCTAGGCTATAAATTAGCCACTGTAACGTTTAATGATGGAAGAAGCATTATTATAGCTTATCCTAATCGAATTATTGAGGTAGGAATGCCTACGGAAGCTATATGTTTAACTCCTAGAGACGAGTTCCTAGTGTTATCCAAGAACACTATCGTTGAAGTTGGGCATGAAGAGTTGAGACCATTAGTACTTGTTAACTCTAAACCTATATTCAAAGGATTTTTCTACACATTACCTGTATTTCAATTAGGTAATGCTTTATATGTGTTAGATGGGGGCTCGCTTGTGAAGAAAATCGATGTTAAAGGAAATGCGACAGCATGGAATATAGTTGTTGACGATGCTTTTATAGATTTGTTTATCTATAGCCCATCTTTAAAATTAGACTTGATTACAAGAAAAGAGCTTAACACTAGATGTTGGGCAACATCTGAAGGTGTTGTATGTTGTAGAAATTCTTGGTGTGGGTTAATAGAGAATGGGGAAACAGTTATTGAGTTGGAACCTCTAAACGAAGTCCATGGATTTATAGTTAGAAGTGATAGCTATGTAAAAGTTCATAGTGATTTAGGTAAGTATACAGTTAATGACGTAGTTAAGATTGTAGATGAAAAAGCTTCTTTACTAAAACCTAGAAGCTACGTTTTATCGATTGAACATCTTCTAGGCTTTACAGAAGCTATTTTTGAATCTTCTGCAAAATCTATTAAAGTCGATGTAGGGGAAATAGTCGTGTATAATTCTTCGGGCATTCATGAATGCGGAGGTTTTGCTTACGGTATAGCGAATGTTAAGGTTATTGAGAAACCTAGTAGGGTTATCATAAAGATCGGCGATAGTGTTGTTAAAGATGCAGGTATTGTTGAGTTTTGTACCAATAACACTGAACTTATACCTGTAATAGCTCTAGATACTGTAACTAATGACGTATTACAGCTTTTCGAGACCAAACCTGAGGTAAGATATATCCCCACCCCTAAGATCGATGTCAAGCTTAGACATTTTGAGAAGTATTCTGAAGTTGAAATCGTTAAGGATAATGATGTAGAGGTTGTAAAAGCTAAGCTATGTTGCAGCGACGTGTGTAATGATATGCCTAAACGTATCGAAAACTGTGAATTACCTGCTTTTATAGAGCTCAAAGTTAAGAAAAAAGGGTTTATCTATAGCTATAGGTTCGATATTGTGATACCGGATCTTCTAGATAAAGTTTTGGGAACTATTAAAGGTTTTAAAACTAGAGTTGTGAGAGTTGGTAGAGGAGGCTTTACAGCATATGGGGTTATACCAAAGCAACCCGCTATACCCCCTATACAGAGCATGCAAGTATATATCGCTCCCAAAAATATAACCTTAGAGTTCGTATCGAGATCTGTTGGTAGAGGGCTTATTGTTTTAAGTAACGGTTTCATTGAAGGCTTTATCTTGAGAGAGGGTATGAATTTAATAGAAGTTCCGTTTAGTGATAAGATGTATATAGTACTTCAAACAAATCTTAAGTGGATCTACAGCCTTGAATTTAAACCAGGGCAACTGTTATTAGTAGCGAAGATCCAAGCCGAAGCTGTTGCAAAAATTCTTAAGAAACTTCTAGGAGGTCAAGATTCCTAAAAGTGTTACGGAGATTAAGCTATTAGATAGGAGTTTATGGAGAGCATCAATACTGCTAATTGTTAATATTTCGAGAGAATAAGGATCTGATCTTCGATTCCAGTTTTTAAACAGTTCTTTCTTATGGTGGACAAAGTTGCTAAGAAAAGCTATTTCGAATCTAGTAGCAGGTCTAGTACTATCTATAGTGTTAGCTAGTGCTTTAGGATTTTACTTGTACTGGGTTAGGATGCAAACCAAAAAACTTCCTCAGCAACCCCCGGAGCCCTGTCCGACAACCGTTATGACCGTGGCTAACTCCAGCGTTAACAGCTTGTTTATAGTGTTTACAGGCGATATGAGTAACGAATACCTGTTCATAGTTGTTATAAACACTAGCCAGGGAGCACCAGCACCTCTACAAGCAGTGGTATCCAGCCCTATCAATGCGTACTTCAACCAGCTCTCCCCGCAGGATATCGCAAAGCTAACCTCAAGCCCGACAGGCTTCGACATGATATTCAGCGGAGCACTCCCTTCGCAAACTTCTTACAGTGTGAACAACTTAACGTTCTCAACGGTTAGGCAAACACCTTGGTATAGCCAGCTACAGCAGAACAACTATTACGCCTTCCAGTTCATCTTCACAGCAAGCCCCAAAACCAGTGCTATGTACAGCTTCAGGCTCACAGCTGTTGGTGCATATGAGATCCTCGTTATTGATGCCATCAGGGGCTATATAATCAATAGAACGGGCTACTACACCCAGAACACAGCCGACCTTAAGCAGGTAAACACGCCAATAGCACTTAATGTTCCTCTATACATAAGCAGCATCTACACAATCATTGTTAGGCAGGTTATATGGTATCAGCAGGTAGTTGATCAGCAATCCCCATACCTATGGTTGGAGATCTCCAGCTACATAGCTTCACAACAATCACCACCAAGCTATTCACCGACTACCTTCGCGGTTCTAAGCAATTATTTCACAGCATACGTCACCGATGTCATAGCTGTACCTGGCCAGAGCAAAGGCTATACACACAGCTTCACAATCAATGGCATCCCGCTGTACTGGGTATGCAGAGGCTATATAGCACCTATCCAGAGGTGATGCTCTATAGGTAGGTACAGGCTTCTGAAAGGCCAGGCTGAGGTTATAGCTATTTTCGCGATGGCTCTCCTCATAGCTATACTTGTAGCAATTGTTGTTAGAGGGCTTGCGCTTCAGAAGCAGGTGTACCAAAGAGTCGAGCAGAAGGTTAGAGAAGCTTACCAGGTAGTTATGAGTGGTGGTCTGAGGGGTAGGGTAGTCAACGACACAGTCTACTTATCCTCGGGTATACCTGTGAAGGTCTACAGCATAGCTATACATAACGGTACAGCTATACTGTGGAGCAACCCATCGAGGATAGAGAGGTACCCGAAATACACAGTGATATCAATGCCCTTGATGGAGATAACAAACTTTGAGGTAGCTGTGTACAGAGGATCTCTAGCGGATCTGGTTGAGCAGTGCAGAGCATGGGTAGTACTGGTAACAGATAGAGGTTTGTTCAAATGGTGCTCAACAGTAGTTGTTAAGTACGTAAACAGCACGGAGGTGAGCATTGCTGGCTTTGTGAAACTTTTAGGGGATTTCGATGTGCGTTACGTAGGTAACATAACCTTCTACACACTCTACCTCGTTAGGAATGTAACGGCTAGCGGCGATGCTTCGAGTAGCTCTACCATAACCAACGAGAGAACGACTCTCTACCCCGTTGTGTTGTTCTACAACAGCAAATTTATAGATGTTGCTGAGAGGTGGGTACCCGGCACTACGAGGGTCAATATCACGCTGAGGAACATCGTTACGGGGGATACAGCGTGGCTTCTTTTTGATGTAGCGAACGGCAGTGTCGTATCTAGGAGGACCCCCACCAACAGCTCCAACAGCTACTACGTGATTCTGTGGTATAGCGGGGGATCCGCTGTGAAGACTATGCAGCCTATAAGCATCGGGGGTATAGACGTCTTCGTATTCACGGTGTACTACAGCGGCAACTCGTACTACCTACTCGACCTCTTCAGCATGCAGAGAATATCTATCTACACAGGGTCTGCTACAAGCTACTCGGTTTCCCGGGACGTTAGGACAGGCGATGTGGCAGACGCTATTAAGCGGTGCTACGGGGTTAGCGCAGACCCCTCTAGAACTGGCGCCTCGTATGTCTTCAGCATATATACATCGTATATACAGGAGCTCTACATAGCGGTCGTGAACACCGTCACCAAAGCCTCGACATCTGCAAGCGTCAGAGCTCTAGCAGTATCCATGAACGCTGTTGTCTATAGAAACCCTTACGAAGAGTTCCTCTACGGTAAAAATTACTATACGTTAGAGCTCTTTAGAACCAGCATATCATCGCCTATAGCTGTAGCGTACAGTATTTCACATAGGAATGACGGCTGTAGTGGGTGCTCGACATCAGCATCAAGTACAAACACATCGGCTAGGATTGAGAAGCTGTGCTGCGGATGTGGAGGTACTAACAGCGGGCATTTCCTAGTGAAAGCAGAGGGAAGGATGGCTTTGCCGAGCGGCGCCTCGGTACCGATAGGGGTTCTCGCATACATGAGGATAGCCAACTCACAGCCACCACAACTACCACCAGCAACACCGGTAACAACAACGGCAGTTGAAGGAGGGTACACGATCTTTCCAGCGTGGATATACGAAAGATTTGTAGTTGAATCGCTCACATCGGTAAGGGTATACGCATACGTATACACAACAGAGAATGTAGACCCAAGTAAGTGGCGAATAGAGTGGAGGATCTACCGCGTAGGGGAGTCAAACCCTGAAGTAAAAGTTACGTATCCGTTGCAAAGGGTTAGTGGAAGAGTATCTCACGGTCTTGGTGGATACATGGAGATACCTGTGAACGGAACTACAGTAGCATATGTATATCGCCTCACAGAGAACGGTCAATGGGAAAAAGTAGGCGAACACCTATTTAGATGGGGTTAAAGACATTTATTAGGGTTTTTTAGGGCTGTTTATTGTCAGTTAGGAGCTAGGTATGAGTAGTGGATCTGAGAGGTTGTTGAAACCTAGTGAGTTCTGCAGGATTGTTGGTATTAGTTATCGTACTTTTAAGAGATGGGTTTCTGAGAGTAGGATAAGAGTTGTTAGAACACCAACAGGTAGGATTAGAGTTCCCTACAGCGAGGTTGTGAAAAATTATTGGTGGGTTTGATAAGGGTGCTGGGCTGAAATATCGCCAAGAACTCATAGAGGAATTAACAAGGGTTATCACATCATACACCGAAAAACTCTATCCACACAACCCCGACAAGAGAAAGAGGCTTATTGAAGGCTTCAAAAAGCTGTTAGAAGAGGTTGAGAAGAGTAATTGAAGTTACTAGAACAGTTATTGTTAAGTCTACTCCTCTACCTAGGAAGTTGTTTAGAGTTTTTGTAGAGCTTGAGGGTATGTATAGGAATATTGTTGAGCAACTAGTTCTATATGCTGTGAAGAACGGGATCACCAGTTTCACAAGACTCAAAGCATTGAAGTATAGAGAGTTGAGGTCTCTGTATCCGCAGCTACTATCACACTACGTATACACAGTATGCCAGGATGTATCTACTAGGGTTAAGAGCTTTCTGAGGTTGAAGAGGAGAGGCTTGGCAAAGAGTGATTACCCAGCAGTTAATAGGGTCTCCATATGGCTTGACGACCACCTGTGGAGAGTAAGGAGCTTAACAAGCATTGAGATAGCGACTCACAGAGGGTGGGTCACTATTGAGTTAGAGCTTCACAAGCAGTACTGGAGATACTTGAATAGTAGCTGGAGACTTGCTTCTGAAGCCAAGGTGAAGCTTGATAAGAGAAATAGACAGCTAATCATTTACCTGACTTTTAAGAAAAGCGTCGAGGCATACAAGCCTAGGGGATTCACAGTTGCTGACATTAACGAGAATCACGTTGTTGTACTAGTTGATGATAAGGTATACCTCTTTGAGACTGGCTTTAGAGACGTGGTCTTGGGCTACTACTACCGTAGGAAGAGGATTCAAGAAAGATATGATAAACTCTATGGCGTTAACTGTAGGGTTAAGAGAAGAATCTTTAGAAAGTTGAAGGAGAGGAGAAAGAAGAGTGATTTGAAGTGGAAGTTGGCGAACATCATTGTTAGAGTTGCTAAAGAAAAGCAATACGCTATTGTCCTAGAGAAGCTTGGCATGAACCCCGCTAAAGAAATGATTAGCCGTGTTAAGGATGACCAGCTCAGGCATAGAATATATCAAGCATCATTCAAAGGAGTTCAGAAAGCTATTGAGGAGAAGGCTAGAGAATATGGAGTTCCAGTAATCTATGTAAACCCGAGGAACACCTCCAAGATATGCCCAATACACAACGCTAAGATAATCTACAGTAATGGTAGTAGAGTTGGTAGGTGCTCTGAGGGCGGAGAGCTCTGGCACAGAGACATAGTAGCATGCTATAACCTGCTCCTCAGAGCCCACCTAGGCGATGGGAGCGTTGCTCCAAGCCTAGGCGGGTTTACACTAGATGGGAGCTCCATTCCGTTGGGCTCAACAGCCACCCATGACCCCACAGGGATTTGGGAATCCCTGTGGATGAGGTGGAAGTCCCTAGATGAGACCCTGAAAAACCTGAAATGAAGGGAATGACCATCTAGGGACAAACGGTTAAAAACAAAGTCAACCAGTTTTCTCTACATGTTCTAACAGCTATTAACATATAATAGCAACCATCGAGAGGTCTGCAGCTGTAGAGAAGCTGGTAATGATAACCGTGATCCAAACTGTTGAGATGCTCAATGTTAACTCAATAATTATTGTAGCAGGTGCTACGCTATTGCTAGATATCGCTATGGATTTGCTTATCGAGAGAAGGTAGTAACCTTGTAACTACCGAGTTAAGTGTTAAAGCTAAATCTATTTATTCTCCGTTAAATGGTGCATGTACATAGACTAGATCTTCTCAGTGGTTTATGTTTAGATCTAGGGATCTTAAGTTCAGAAGATAGTTGAAAATATTCGTATTCACCTTCGCTAGAAAGCATATAGCATATTCCGATCTTGATAGGTGGGAGTACACGTGCGTTGTGAAGGTCTTGATATGTATAAACATAATGATTAAGAAAAGGATATGATAGTGTACACGTATTTATTCTATTGTGTGGCGGGCCCGCGGGGATTTGAACCCCGGACCACCGGCTTAGGAGGCCGGCGCTCTCTCCTGGCTGAGCTACGGGCCCTTAGGCGGCCTATCCCTATATTACTCCCAATGTCTAAGTTTTTATACTTTTTGATTAAGTTATTTATATATTGCTAACAATATCAACATACTCAGCTATATTGCAATATTAATTAAGTGCTTAGTATAAACTGTTTGAGGGATTGATGTAACTGATGATGTAGATAAAGGATTACGAAATTGAGATACCCTTTGGGATTCTACATATAAGTAAATGAAGACTACACAAAGAAGCGTAAAACAAAATATATAATAGATAATAGTCTTTGAGAATCCTAGGCGCATTCTATATAGTACATAGTACTTTGATAAACGTTTACAACTGAAAGCCTTGTCCTTCAGGACGGGGAGGAGGTCAGGAAGATTTTGTATGGTATCCTAGGTCTCGAGGAACAGTTGAACATCGTAATCGATACTCATTGATGAATATAGTAAGGATCTTTATCTTGGTTATTAAATCGTCATAGAATAGAAGGAAATATTGGATACGGCGAGAGTTAGCATAGCTAAAGAAGTTGCGAGGTTTCTTTGATAAAACAATGCTTTTACTAGATTTCTACGTAATGTAAATAATAAGCATCTATATCATAGCTATAGTGTCATTGTTTTACTGCTTTACTTTAGAGATATTGTCAGTACAGGCCGACATCATCATAGATCAGCAGAGAATGAACTCATCACATTTACTTCTAACACTATTAATACATAAAATTTATTTATTATAGTTATGCAGTGGCTGTGATACTCGGTGTCGTATTTTTCGATAGTTTATCAATATATGGATATAGCCATGCTATACTATGTATTAAAGGTAAAACTGTGGCTTGTTTGATTAGACATCTTGTTCACTGTATAGAGGAATTACTATTCCTCCTGCTGACTCAATTTTCTTTTTAGCTGTTTCTGTTGCTTTGTAAACAATAACTTTTACTGGGTGCTTTATTTCACCATCACCTACTAGCTTTGTTACACCTATTTCTGCTAAATTGATAACTATTTTACCATCTTCGTATTTAGCTTGTTTACCTTGTATAAGTTTCCAAACTAATTCGTCAAGTTGTTTGAGGTCCATGACCTTGGAATACTCTCTATGTTCAGGACCTT
>JAJHRF010000039.1 GCA_020832925.1 Desulfurococcaceae archaeon
CTACACACATCCCCTAGCTTATAGTTTTTAACACCTACAGAATCTGTAGATACGTAGATGTAGTAGCCATCGATATCTTCTTGACATTCAACATCTATAGGTATCCCGAAACCCTTAGCTATCTTAATCACAGATCTTGTTCCCCACGGGATAGTGCTTAACAAAACTAACGATTTCCCGCTACCTGTAGTAGCTAAAGATTTGATAGAGTTCTCAACAATACTGATAGACTCTTTCACAACTATTTCCAGATCTTTTAAAGCATCATCGTAGACTTCCTTTATCGATGAACCTGGTACTATATCGTGGAACTGGTTAAATAGAACTAGTTTCCACAACCTATCCATCTTCTCTTTACCTACCTCAACACCTTTAACTAATTTAACTATTGTAACCCCTACCTCAGCCTCGACAACCCTCTTCTCTGCTTCAGCCATAGCGTTCTTCATAGCTATATTCGTTGTATACGTACCTCTGTGGATCTCTACATAGAGTTCTCCGCTCCACACAGGTAGATTTCTAGATACGCTCTTCAACAGCTCTACATATCTATCCTCATTAAGTATTTCTACTCTAGGTATTCTAGGCATAGCGTTTATAAGATCTATATACTCAAGCATTTCTCTCGTAGGACCACCTCCACCATCCCCGTAACCGTAGGAATATATTATGAACGGAGCTACATCTCTCTGTTTATAGCTTCTCCAATACCTCTCTACAGAGCTCGGAGTATTCATCTCGTTGTAGCTTGTTATAAGTATTTGTACAGGTATCTCTGTTCCATCTATACCTCTCCACACAAATGCGTGGTACGGAAATTCATTTGTATCGTTCCACATAACCTTATGTGTTACGAATATCTCTACACCGCTTCTAGCCATAATCTGGGGTAGGTTTCCTGAGAAACCGAAGCTATCCGGGATCCAGCCAACTCTAGCTAATCTACCGAACTTCTTTAAGAAATACCTCTGCCCATAGAGAAATTGTCTAGCTAGCGATTCGCCATCCACTAGCTGTGTATCGCTCTCTACCCACATACCTCCAACAATAACCCATCTACCGCTATCAACAAGCTTCTTAATCTCTTCGAAAAGTTTTCTATCTCTTTCCTCAACCCATTCATAGTATTGAGCAGAACTCTGAACATAAGTAAAGCTATGCTCTCTAGCGAGAGATGTTATAGTTGAGAAAGTCCTTAAAACCTTCTCAATAGTTTCTGCTCTAGGCCATAGCCAAGCAGCATCTATATGAGCATGACCAACAGCGTAGATAAGACCATCCTTACCATACCTCTTCCTAAGCTCATCGAAAACCTTCTCTAGCTTATCATCAACAACTTTAACAACCCTGGAAACATCTTGTATAGATGTGTAATCGGCTTCAGGTTCGCTCAACAACTTCTTCAGAATACCTACACCGTAGACCCCGGATAGGTAAAGGTAATCACCGTAAGGTCTTCTCAAATCTCTTCTCTGTATAAATAACGCTAGAGGTCCTTCATATAGAAACGAAACCATTGTAGCTATCTGCCATACAGCTGGTGAAACCCATATCTCAGAAGCTATCGATGTTAATAATTCCTCTAGATCTTTCCTAAGAGGATCCTCTGTAGGTAGATTTTCAACAAAATCGAGAAGAGCTAGTAATCTAAGACCTGTTCTAACGGCACCCCAGTAAACTTCTGCTAGATAAGCTTTCTCAAATACGAGACTCCATCTATGGAAACCAAACATAGATCTAGGAGATAGAATTAGCTCAACAACATGCTTACCGCTATCAACAGGGATATATGTATGCCCTTCATCGTAACCCCCAACATTAACACCATCAACAACAATACGACCATTACCAGATGTAACAATCTTCAAAAACCACCTCAATTCACTAAACATAGGCTTCGGGATATCCACCTCTGTAATAAATCTATACAGTTTATCTGGATAGGTATCAACAACGAATGGAAGTTTAACACTTCTACCAATATCATCAAACCAAATCTCTAACGGAACAACTCTATTAAATCCACACGCAATTAAATCAAAAACTCTTCTCTCAACATTCCTAAGTCTTACATCAAACCTCATACACATACCCTCAATCAAAATAAACATGAATTACCTGAATATTATAAATATTTATGAAACCTTTAATTATGAAATCGCTATACTTTATGAAGATTATGATCATAAAAACTTAAATACTGTTACATCGAAACAATTAATAGGGTATCCAGATGAAGTCATCTATGTTGATTAAGATAACCTCAACAATTTTAACAATAGTGTTTATAGCGTCATCACTATTGCTAACGTATATACCTAGAGTAGAAGCACAGCTACCACTACCACCTGGTGTACCTAGAGGAGATGTTCTTGTAGTTGAGAACCACTGGGGTGTATATGTAGATCCACGAGACTTTAACCACTTTGTACCAGGTAAACCAGCTATTGGAGGTAACGGTATGAGTCAAGTATGTGCTGGTAGGTTGTGGTATATCAATACAACGAACTCTGAACTTATAAGCTATGTAGCTGCTGCTCCACCGGAGTATTCACCTGATTTTAAGAAGGTAACGATTTATCTTAGGAGAGGTGTTACATGGAGTGATGGAAAACCGTTTACAGCTGACGACGTGTTGTTCACGATCGATATCTGTTTAAAGACTTCTAAATTTGGATGTTACTACACATTAACTCCTTGGGTTGATAAATACTATAAGCTAGATGATTATACTGTTGTAGTAGAGTTGAAGAAGCCTCACCCAAGATTCCACTACTTCTGGACTGTAATTATATATGGTTCAGCTGTACCCTTCATAATGCCTAAACATGTTTGGGAGAAAGTAGAAGACCCTGTTGCATTTAAATTCTATCCACCTGTATGTCTAGGACCATACGTACTTAAAGATGTTGATCCTGGTGGTACGTGGTTCCTATGGGAGAGAAACGAGGATTGGTGGGGCACGAAGTTATACGGTATGAAACCAGGTCCGAAGTATGTATTATTCATACACCACGGACCTGAAGAAACAAAAGCTTTAGCTATGTCTAGACACGAGCTAGACTGTATTAGAACATTCCTACCAGAGAATTTCGAAATTGTGTGGAGAGCAAATCCATATATAGGTGGTTGGAGATCTAAAGCACCATTTGCATGGCCTTTCGATGCATGTATAAAAGGTATAGGTTTCAATGTTCTAAGATACCCATACAATATTACTGAGGTTAGAAGAGCCCTTGTATTCGCACTTAACTTCTACGAGGTATATGATGCATTTACTGGTCCGGATGGGTCTAAACCAACACCATCAGTAATACCTTTAGTTAGATACATATACAAAGATAAGCCGTACTACCAAGCCTTGAAGAGTGAATTACTTAAACTAGGTCTTGACCCATCACCTAGACCTGATGTTCAAGAACATCTCAAGGCAATGGGATTAGATCCAACAATTGTTTGGTGGAAACATGATCCAGCTGAAGCTGAGAGGTTATTAACTAAGGTAGGATTTACCAGAGGTCCTGATGGAAAGTGGAGACTACCTGATGGAACACCGTGGAAAATAAGGATATTAACAACATCTGGTTTCGAAATGGAGTCCCAGAGAATAGGGTTTATGGTAGCTGAGCAGTGGAGAAGATTCGGTATAGATGTTGAAGTAGAACCTGTTGAAGCAGGTCCTTGGAGTGCTAGAACAGCTAAAGGAGATTACGATATTGCAACAGTATGGCCTGGATGTTCATTACTACTAGATGCAGCTCCACATGTCTGGGGATGGCATAGTAAATACTGTAACCCAGATGCACCAGGTCTTGGATGGAGTTGCTATGGAATATTAGCAGGTACAGTATTCCCGCAGAGAAAAGATCTTGACTCACTTATAGAACAACTAGAGCTGACACCACCATGGGAACTCGATAAAGTATACGAAATAGTGAACAAGATATTGCTGATATGGGCACAGCAAATGCCGTGGGCAGGATTCTTCCCAACACCATTCTACACACTAAATGATGGATATTGCTGGGAGAATTGGCCTGCATATCCAGAGAACTACTACATGGATACAGTATACTGGTGGGCACAAATGCAGTTCATAATACTAAACCTAAGACCTTCAGGTAGATGTCCAACAAAAGAAGCAGTAACACCACCAGTACCACCAAGATTCCCAATAGAAATACCGAAACCAACCCCGACACCCACGCCCACACCGACGCCGACTCCTACACCAACACCAACTCCGACACCTACCCCCACACCTACGCCTAAACCTACACCTGCACTAGCAACAATCACCACTACTATTGTTGTTACTGAAACTATTGAGAGAACTATTGTATCAACTGTTGTTTTACCAACAACAGTGTTATCAACAATATTAACAACAATATCAACAACAATTAGAGAAACAGAATGGGGAATAACAATAGCATTAGCAATAATACTATTCATAATCGGATTACTAATAGGATGGTTTATAATAAAAAGAAAATAAAATAAATAAAAATATTTTTTAACCCAGGCTCTACTTCTATAACATGTGGGTTTCAATGCAATAGTTTATTAGGTGAATAGACATGGTTTCAAAACATCTTGTACAATATATTGTTGGAAGGGTTATTACTTATGTTGTTACCTTGTTTACAGCTTTTACAATAATATTTTTATTGTTAAAAGCTATACCTACTAGTATTGTTGAACTTATTGTTGAGTCTATGAGAGCTACTGGTACTGTTTACGATCCTCGGGCGTTGATAGAGCTTAGGGAAGCTCTCTATGAGATTTTTGGTTTGAGAGGTTCTCTACTAGAACAATACACAACTTTTCTCCGAAGATTTTTATCGATGGATTTTGGACCTTCTATGATTTCATTTCCTACTCCTGCAAGAGAACTTGTTTTAAGGTTTCTCCCATGGACTATAGGTCTCCTAACTTTTACTACGATACTTTCGTGGGTTATAGGTAATATTCTTGGTGCGTTAGCTTCGTTATTTAGAAAATCGAGTGCTTCAAAAATTTTAAGAGGAGTTGCTTTAACAGTTTACCCAATACCATACTATATACTAGCACTTATACTAATATTCTTACTCTGCTATGTAATACCAGTATTTCCTATAGGTGGAGGTGCTCCAACAGCTCCTTTCCTAAGTCTAGAATTTTGGAGACAAGTTGTACATAGATCGTTTTTACCAGCTATCTCTATAATCATACCTAGTATGTTTGGGTGGTGGTTCTTAAGCTCAAGCACTCTTACATTAAATACTCTTTCAGAGGATTACTATGTATACGGTGAGCTAAGAGGGCTTCCAAAGAGCTATCTATTCAAGAAGTATGTACTAAGAAATATACTCTTACCGCAGACAACAGCATTAGCATTAGCGTTAGGAGGTATATTTGGTGGAGCTCTTCTTACTGAAGCTGTTTTCGCTTATCCAGGTCTAGGTCTTCTACTGTATAGATCTGTAGGCTCTGGTGATTATGGAGTTGCACTCTCAATACTATCACTCTCAATCATAGGTATATCAACAGCTACACTAATAATAGACTTGGCGTATCCTCTTATAGATCCTAGGGTTAGATATAGGTGAGATACTGTGGTTTCCTATCTAAGAATTAAAAATAGTTTAACAGCTATATCGAAAGGGTTTACAAGAATTTGGAGAACAAGTTTAAAATTTAGACTAGGCTTCACAATATTTATAGCTATACTATGTCTAGGAGCAATATCGATAGCTACACCTGGATACTATAAGAATTGGTACTACTTTAGAAAAGATACCCCACCGCAATTAACATCGCTAGATTTTCTATTCGGTATAACAACTAACGGTAGAAGTGTGTTCTGGATACTTGTCAACGCGATAATAAATTCCCTCGCTATAGCAGCTGTAACAACTCTTATAGCATCTCATCTAGGGCTTTTCATAGGTATGGTAGCAGGAATCAAAGGTGGTTGGATAGATAGAGTACTAATGTTTATAACAGATACCTTCGTAACTATACCTGGTTTCCCACTACTATACGTCTTATCAATGACTTTAAGACCTATACTAACATTACCACTACTAGGGCTACTGATATCTATAACCTCATGGCCATGGCCAGCAAGACAGGTAAGAGCTATTGTTCTGAGTTTAAGAGAACGAGATTACGTTACTGTGGCAAGGCTTTCTGGTATGGGTACAGCTAAGATAATAATATCCGAAATATTTCCCCATCTACTCGGATGGCACCTAATCAACGCAACAAACACTGTACTATACTCTATAGGTTCTGAAGCAGGATTAGCAATACTAGGTCTATCAATACTACAAGAAGATACTCTAGGCACCATGATATACTGGTGTCAACATTTCGGAGCTCTATACAGAGGTATATGGTGGTGGATCACCCCACCAATTACTGCATTAATAATTCTATTTGTTTCTCTATACCTAATATCAGCTGGACTTCAAGAATACTTCAATCCTAGACTAAGAGGATAATCATACGATGTACGAAGATAGTTTCCAAGGCTTTCTGTATCATAGCTACAGTAATTGCCATGGCTATGAGCAACTTCGAAACAAATGTTTATGAAGTTTAGTGTAGAGAATAGTAAACATTAACTTTACTAATCATACGTAATTAAATCAAAAACTCTTCTCTCAACATTCCTAAGTCTCACATCAGACTACATACATGCAACTCCATTATCAAAAATATGTCAACGGGGTGGCCGTTTTGCTCAACGCTATTCCCAGATATAGCACCACACATATGGGGGTACCGCAACAGGTACTGTAATGAAAGAGCAGGATGGCTTATTTTCTCACATGCTATGGTACTGGTAAGGAGAAAGAATTGAAATTCCAATGGAGTGGAAAGTGCATCCTCGGAACAGCGTATGACGAAAAAGCTAGAGAACTAAGAGCGAAATTGGATAAAGTTATAGAAGAATTCGAAGCTACACCACCATGGGAAACAGAGAAATTGATAAAGTTAGCACAGGAATACAGCTTAATATGAGCTCAAATACTGCCAGGTGTAACAACCTTTGCACATCTATTCTACACAGATGCAGATACATATTGCTGGGAGAATTGGCCAACATATCCAGACTACTACTACATGGACCCAGCAACTTGGTGGAATCATATGCTATTCATAATACTACAGCTAAGACCAACGGGTAGATGTCCAACAAAAGAGGCTACTATGCCTAGTGCTCCACCAAAACTACCAATAGAAATACAGAAACCGGCCCCAACATCCCTCTAACACCCACACCTACACAGTAACAATTACCACCATTGTTGTCATTACATCAACTATTGAGAGAACTGTTATAACAACTATTGTTAAACCAACAACAGTGTTATCAACAATAACATCAACAGTATCAACAACAATTAGAGAAACAGAATGGGGAATAACAATAGCATTAGCAATAATACTACTCATAGTCGGATTACTAATAGGATGGTTCATAAAAAGAAAATAAAACAAAACAATTAAACAAAAATATTTTTTAACTTAGACTTCATTTTTGTGTTTGTAGAAGTCGTAGATGGTGTTTGGGTAAATGTTTGAGGATATAGTTATAAATGTAGAGGATCTTGATGCTGTGTACGATATTGATGTTGAAAGGAATGTTTATGTGCATGCAGTTGATGGTGTAGATCTTCAGATTAGGAGAGGTGAGGTAATTGGTATAGCTGGTGAATCTGGTTGTGGTAAATCTACGTTAGCTAAAGTGTTGTATGGGTTTATACATCCTCCATTAAGAGTTAGGAAAGGTTCTGTAAATATATATGTAGATAATGTGAAATACGATGTTTTGAAGATGAATTCTGAAGAGCGGAGGGCTAAGATTTGGTGGAAAGTTATTAGTTATATACCTCAGAATTCTATGAATGTTTTGAATCCTGTTGAGAGGATTAGAGATCATTTTATCGAGGTTTTGAAATATCATGCTTCTACTGTAGATATTAGTAAGGTTGTCGGGTTTATAGAGGGTATGGGGTTGAAGAGAGAGGTTTTGAATGCATACCCGCATCAGCTTTCTGGTGGTATGAGGCAGAGGATTGTCATAGCTTTAGCTTTGATGTTGAACCCCAGGATTGTTATCGCAGATGAACCTACAACAGCTGTTGATGTTGTTCTTCAGAGAGGTATTCTACAACTTTTAGTGGAATCTCAGAAGAGGTTGAACAATACGTTGATAGTTATTACCCATGATATGGGTGTACATGCTATGATTACACATAGAGTTGCTGTTATGTATGCAGGTAATATTGTTGAAGTTGGGGGGACGACCGCTATGTTTGAAAATCCTCTGCATCCCTATACACAAGGACTTATAAATTCGTTGCCTAGGATTGGCGATAAAAGTACTAGAGTAGGTTTAGCAGGTTCTCCACCAGATCTTAGGAATCCACCACCTGGTTGTAGATTTCATCCAAGATGTCCGTATGCGATGGATATTTGTAGGAGAGAGAAACCGCCAACAATAAAAATAGATAGAGATAGAATTGTTTCGTGTTGGTTATACATGAAGAGGTGATAGCTATGGCTAACCTGTTGGAGTTGAGGAATATTACTAAGATATTTAGGTACGGTTTATTCGGGTTTAGATTCAAAGCTGTTGACAGTGTATCTCTATCACTAGAAGATAAACCTTTGATATTTACAATTGCGGGTGAGAGTGGTTCAGGTAAAACAACTTTAGCTAGGATTATCCTAGGTTTCCACATCCCTGAATACGGCGAAGTTCTGTACAAAGGTAAGAATATACATAAACTCCGTGGCTATGATGTTAAATGGTATAGAAGAGAAGTTCAAGCTGTTTTCCAAGATCCTTACGCATCTTTCAACCCTCTAAAGAAAGTATATAACTATCTAAGAGAAACAGCTATCAATATAGCTGGTATAGGTAGAGATGAAGTTGATGGTTATATAGATGAAGTTCTTAAAGCTGTTGGGCTAAGCCTAGACAAGGTAGTTAATAAGTATCCACATGAATTCTCTGGTGGAGAACTTCAGAGAGTAGCTATAGCAAGAGCTCTACTTACAAAACCTAGGCTTATAATAGCTGACGAACCTGTATCAATGCTCGATGCATCGCTAAGGATAAACATTGTCAATATGTTTAAGGATTTCAAAGAGAGATACGGTATATCGTTTATATACATAACCCACGATCTTTCAACAGCTTACTATATAAGCGATAACATAGCTATAATGTATAGAGGAAGTGTTGTAGAGCTAGGACCTGTAGAAAAAGTTTTAACAGAACCACTACACCCATACACACAGGTATTGATAGAATCTGTACCTATACCAAATCCAAAAGCTAGAACTAAATGGTTAGAAACTATAAAGTTATCTAGTGTTGTAGAAGAGAAAGAGTTTATAGCTAGAGGATGTAAATACGCATCTAGATGCCCATACGTAATGAAGAGATGTATTGAAGAACCTCCACCAGATATAGCTATAGGTAGTAGAGTAGTTAAATGCTGGTTATACTCAGAACAGAAAACATAACACATTAAATATTCTCCTAACACTATGATAATCTCCACAAACATAAGCTTTTAATCTAGACCAATAAGTTCCTATACCGTAGTTAAAGGTGTTGAATATGGGTAAACTTAAGATAGCTTTCATCGGAGCTGGAAGTGCTGCTTGGTCTAGTACAATTGTTAAAGATCTTTTAATTAATAAAGATCTTAAAGATTTCGATATATGGCTTATGGATATAAACGAAAGAAGACTCAACCTTATATACACCTTTAGTAAGAGGTATGCTGAAGAATTGAAAAGAAGCGATGTTAATATTTTCAAAACTTTAGATAGAAGAGAGGCTATTAAGGATGCTGATTTCGTTATCAACTCAGCTATGTATGGAGGTCATAGCTATTACGAGAGAATGAGGGAGATATCTGAGAGATATGGGTATTATAGAGGTATAAATAGTGTTGAGTGGAATTACGTAAGTGATTACCATACTATATGGGGTTACTACCAGTTTAAACTTATGATGAGTATAGCAAGAGATGTTGAAGAACTAGCTCCAGATGCTTGGCTTATTAATGTAGCTAACCCTGTTTTCGAATTATCAACATTAGTTACTAGAGAAACTAAAGTTAAATATATAGGTTTATGCCATGGACATCTAGGTTTTAGAGCTGCAATAGAAGTTCTTGGTATGAGGCTTGCTAAAGAGAAATTAGGTAGAGATATAACAGCTCTTTGTGCATCTCATGATATTGAATGCTATAAAACTATACTTAATTTAATAGATTTTAGGGAAGTAGAAGTTGAGATGCCGGGTTTCAACCATGTTATATGGTTAACGAAGTTTAGGTATAGAGGTGAGAATGCTTATAGATATATCGATGAATGGATTAAAGAAGATGCTGAGAGGTATTGGGATGTTTGGAGAGAATTTGTTGTAAACCCATTTGATGTTGAGCTATCTCCAGCTGTTATAGATATGTATAAAACCTATGGATTACTACCAATTGGTGATACTTGTAGAGGTGGTACATGGAAATACCACTGGGATCTGAAAACGAAACAGTATTGGTATGGACCTTACGGAGGACCTGATTCAGAGATTGGATGGGGGATGTATATAGCTGGACAGAGAAGAAGATTAGCTGAACTAGAACAAGATGTCTATAACTTCTCAATACCTTTAGTACAGAAATACCCACCAAGACCAAGTGGAGAATCTTTAGTACATATAATAGACTCTATAGTCAACAACAAACCAAAAGAAATATATGATCTCCCAACACCAATACCAGGAATAGCAATACAAGCACCAATATACGTAAACATACCTAACAACGGAGTTCTACCCGGGATACCCGATAACGTAGCAGTTGAAATACCAGTTAAAGTTGATGGAAAAGGTATCCATAGAAAACCTGTTACACCACTACCAAAGAAAATCATGAACTACGTAATGATCCCAAGACTTATGAGAGCAGAATGGGCTATACAAGCATTTCTAGAAGGTGGTAGAGATCATCTATTCAACTGGTTAATAGTAGATGTAAGAACAAAGAGTACTCAACAAGTAAACGAAGTTATAGACGCTATACTGAAAATGCCTGGAAACGAAAAAATGGCAAAACACTTCAGCTAAACAACCTCTTGATCAACATATTTTTACTTCCCTAAGTCTCAAAAACACTAAATATCCTCAATTCTCTACCCCTACATTACAACGTGTTCTTGGTACTATGTTTCGCGATCATTTATTAAATATTAGAAAAGATGGGGTACACAGATAAACAATGTTTTCACTATGTTGATTACCGATAGAGCTTAGTAGATC
Organism: Desulfurococcaceae archaeon; assembly: GCA_020832925.1. GTDB lineage: Archaea > Thermoproteota > Thermoprotei_A > Sulfolobales > Ignisphaeraceae > Ignisphaera. The sequence continues at coordinate 11,333 of JAJHRF010000039.1, forward strand.
ATATAATCTACACATAGTTAATCGTAATCATCGTAAGTGTTGCTCTAAATTTGCAAAGGTAATAGTAATTCTGTAAATATGTAGAGGTAAAATATGCAAAAACTTTATATATAGTTTGTAAAAGAAATACATGTCGGGGAATCTATGGGTGTACAACCACAACCTACAGTACCTTCTAGACCTCCACCTGAAGCAGATACTATTAGGAATTTAACGAGGATAGCAGGTATACTGGCGTTGGTATTCGGGATAATATTTATAATAGTAGGCGTTATCTTCCTGATTGTTATAGTAGGTATCATACCTATTATACTAGGTGTTATCGATATCTTGATCTATACGAACTGTAATGAGATTATAAAGCTAGTTGATATAGGTAGGTATAGAGATGCTAAAGAGAAAACCTTGGTATGGATGATTATAGGGTTTATCTTCGGAGGTATAGTTGTTGGCATACTTCTCTTAGTAGCTTATCTGAAATACGATGAATTGCTAAGGTATACCCCAGTAACATCTACATATGTTTAAGAATACAATGTGTTGCAAATTATTATGGAATACCTTAACAATAATATAGATACCGTTATTTTTATTCTAAGCTTTGCTTACGTATATCAAGATACTTAGATATTATGATATCTACGTACAGATCATCACCATAATAAACCTTTAGCAGTGGAGCTAAGGCTATCGTATATAAATTTATGCACCGGTCGTTTTCTTAATGAATGAAAATTTTGAGATATGTATGTACCCTAGTTCTAGTTTTAATTGTGTTAGCTCTTGTATTTCTATCTACAACAACATATCGCATTGTATTCTTTCCTTATCGAAAATCGATTACATAGTTATTTACTATAAATTGTAAAGCTTTATTAACTGGTAGATTTATTAGTAGATTTAGTAAATACTACCAGCTAGTGATACTTTATGCCTGTTTTTAGTATTAAGGTAAGTAGGGAGTTGAAGGAGAAGATGGAGAAATATAGAGGAAGAGTTAACTGGGCTGAAGAAATTAGGAAAGTTATTGAGGAAAGGATAAAAGAGCTTGAAGCTGAAGAAAATTTTGAGAGAATATTGAGAGAACTAGAGAAAGCTAACTGGAGTGTTCCTAAAGGTTTTTCAGTTATGTCTGTGAGGGAAGATCGTGATAGTGGTTGATGCTTCTGCTGCTGTAGCGTTCTTCCTTAGAGAAGAGGGTTGGAGAGATATAGCTCTATATATGAAGCGTGGAGTATCTGTTGACCATATTATAAAAGAATTCTACAACGCTGTATGGAGATCCTTATACCTCAAGAGGTTACCTAATCGTGAATCTGCTCAAGAAATCCTACAGTTGTTTAAGAGTTATGTAGAGAAGAATATTGTTATAGAACCTGAGGAAAAGTATATAGATAAAGCATTTGAAATATCTGTAGAGAATAATATAACTATTTACGATGCTCTATACATAGCTCTAGCTATTGACAAGAAATTACCCCTACTTACACTTGATGAAAAACAACGCTACATAGCTTTAAAACTCGGTATAGAAGTTCTGCCTTAGATATAATCATTTGCTGAACAATGAAGACATCTATTCTATCTACTTACTATCTACGATATTGATTATCGAATCTAAGCACTAGATTTAATAATTTAAAGAGATATAATTGAAGAACTGAAAAATACTTGAAACTCTGTTATATCGATACTAAAGATGGTATTGATAAGATATATCTTGTTATCGCGAAACCAATATTTTATGTGTACAGTATGACGCGATTCAATGAATACAATGTTCTTTTGGAGAGGTCTAGGAGATTCTTTGAAGTATCTAAGACAATGATTGAGAGGAAGTTTATGATTTAGCTGTTTTCATCTTGAACAAGTACTTCAACTCTACTTAAAAGCATATCTTCTTAAGCTAGGGATAGACTATCCGAGTATCTATAGTTAGAAAACTTCTTAAGTTTATATACATGGTTACAAGTTGCGAAAGTATTAAGAAGATTCTGGTTGATTATGTTGTTGAGCTCGGTTCTCTTGAAGATACATATATAACTTCAAGATATAATGCTAAAGAATATAGTTTCGAATAAGTGCCCTAGGGTTTTGCAAGTTGTGGAGAAGGTGATCAATATTGTTAGAGATTTCTTGTTGAAGAAGCTAGAGAAAAGAAGATACTCGATAAACTTGATCTCTACCTCAAGAAGATAGCTGAAATAGTTAGAAATCTTAACCCAGAAACAGAGGTATCTATTTGGAAGTGATGCAGAAAACAGATATCTACCATCAAACGAATAGATATACTCGTTGTAACAAATACGAGCCTAGGTAAAGTCTTGGCAGAGCTATAGTTGAAAGGTATTAAAGATCTTTTCGAAATACATGTAATACTAAGAAATCTACTCGATATCTACAGAAGAAAATCAAAACTAATAAAAATAGAGTAGCTATAACCTTGAACATTATCTTAGATACTTCAGAGGATCTCCTAGACCCCCTCAAAATATACATATTCAGAAAATATCTTCACACAATCTATCCACAACCTTGTTTGACCTAGAATAACGTGAATATATTGTAGATAACGTATTATAGCTATTGTATGAAATGTGTTTAGGGTGGAAGCTGTGGTTTCAAGAGTATTTGATTAGTTGAAACAAGCTAAGAGAAACCTTATCTCAGCTAATATTAACTATAGAGAAGATCTTTATGAAGAAGTTCGTTTTGAATCTCATTAAACTGCTAAGAAAACTGTTAAAAGGTTGCTGAACTTCTTCCATATAGAGAGAAAAGGTCATTCTATCACGATACTCTTATCCACACTAGATATAGAGATACCCTCCGAAATCAAAATATATGCAACAATACTAGATAAATATTGTATCCCTTCTAGATACCTAAACACATTTGATGAAGAAGCACCTGCCGATCACTATACATCTAGAGATGCTGAAGAATGTATAAGATGTGCTGAAACAATACTGAGATGAGTTGAAGAATATGTTAGAAAAACTTCAGAAAATAGTTGAAGCATTGAATAGATATAGAGTTAGACTTGTAATTCTCTTCAGATCTATGGCAAGAGGAAATTATACAGATGAAAACGATATCGATATACTTATAGTAGCAGACGATACCCCGAACGATCCAAGAGAAGCATACCAAATAACTAGAGAAACAACAGAATTAATAGATCCAAGAATACAACCAATAGCATTGAAAACAGAATCATCTCTAAAGAAACTAGAAAAAGAAAACACATTCATAACGGAGATACTAGAAGACGAAAAATTATGTACACCGATAAACAATTCCTAGAGAAAACAACACAACTATACAAAGAAATCAGAAATAAATGAATTAGAATAAGAAAAACATGGAAAAGAATACAAACCAAAACAAACAACATAAAATAGAAAACATTAAAATCCGTAAAAATCCATCAAATAACCCTAGACGCACAACTTTCTACTCCCTTATGGGAGTTTCAGCACAGGGAAGAAGCTCAGGGCTATCTACTACTCCAACTTAGAGAAACTCCTTTCTACTCCCTTATGGGAGTTTC
>JAJHRF010000006.1 GCA_020832925.1 Desulfurococcaceae archaeon
TACAAGAGATAGGTATAACAACGGTAGAAGCTTTAGCTGCAGCTAATGCTCAGGAATTAAGCCAGAACCTAGCTATACCATTACCGACTGTTCAAAGACTTATTATGCAAGCTAGATCATCCCTTGGCTTAACATTCAAGACAGCATTAGATATTAAGAAAGAGCGTATGAGTTTACCGAAAATTACCACTGGAAGTCGTAACTTAGATAACCTGCTTGGAGGAGGTATAGAGGTTAAGACTATTACTGAGTTCTTCGGGGAATTTGGTTCAGGAAAAACACAGATATGTCATCAACTCGCTGTAAATGTTCAGCTACCTCGTGAAAGAGGAGGTTTAGCAAAGAAAGCGGTCTACATAGACACAGAAGGGACTTTTAGATGGGAAAGAATAGAAGCTATGGCTAAAGCGTTAGGCTTAGATCCTGACAAAGTTATGGAGGGCATCCTATACGTTAGAGCTGTGAATAGCGATCACCAGATGGCAGTGGTAGAAGAGTTAAAGGAATTAATACCTAGAGAAAACATAGGATTAATAGTTGTAGATTCAGTCACAGGTCATTTTAGAGCTGAGTACCCAGGACGCGAAAACCTTGCTGTAAGACAACAAAAACTTAACAAACATCTCCACCAACTTATGGCATTAGGAGAGTTATACGATGTAGCTATTGTAGTTACAAACCAAGTTATGGCAAGACCTGATATATTCTATGGAGATCCAACTGTAGCTATAGGAGGTCATGTCCTATATCATGCACCAGGTGTTCGTGTTCAACTTAAGAAAAGCCGAGGAAACAGAAGAATTGCGAGAATAGTTGACGCTCCACATCTACCTGAAAGTGAAGCTGTGTTCATGATAACAGAAGAGGGTATTAGAGACCCTGAGTAAATCGCTAGCATACTCTTTGTAAACTGTATCTATTGATAATTGGAAGCTAAGGCTTAACCTAGTGTCAACGTTGGGTCTATCCGATACTTTAACTTACTTGATTATAGTTGTATTGAAAATTGTTTCAATACTTATAACATTTGGATATGCAGCAATATCGGATTGGATCAAACGTGAAATTAAACCCATTATATGGATTCCATCTATTATAATAGGCATTATAATCAACCTTTACCTCTACATCTTCTCAGATCTTTTAAAACAAGTTGAAAGCTTTGTCAAAATTCATATCTGTATTTCTTTAGTAGTTTCTGCAACGATGATAGTATTGATGATGATTCTATCCTTTGTTTTTAAATTTGTTGGCGGAGCAGATGTCATGGCTTTAATCTCTTTCTCCTCAATATATCCATCAAATCTAGAATTATTGTATAAGGTTTTAGCAAATTCGTTTAGTAGAAACCTTGTTATATTATTGATGCTTCCTCCAATACTACTCGTATTCATGATATATACAGCGACTACTATAATAACAATTGTTATTAACATCATCCTCAATATACCGAGGATAAATGAGGTTAAAAAATATAGGTTGTCGTTGATTAAGATGATGATATACATAACACTTGGTAGGGTGATGAAGGTTAAAGAATTTCTATTAAAAAGGTTTTACTACCCATTATACATACCAGGTGTTATAGAGAGGCTCTTCTTTGATATCGATGAAGAGTACCAGATATGGATAGAAAGGTTAAGAACTCTTGATCCTGAAACCATTATTATTGTTACGTGGGGCATGCCTATGGTGACACTCATAGCCATAGCTATATACATCTACGTCATTGTATACTTATCGCTAATATTGTTGTAAACACAAAAGCTTTGAGATAGAGATATAGAGTAGATACATAGTACACAGAAACTAGGTTAGAGGTAAAGATTATGGAGATCTTGTGGGCACCGTGGAGGAAATATTACGTGGTTTCAGCCTCTGGATCCAAAAGTAATGAATGTATATTTTGTAGAGCTACTCAAGGTTCAGACGAAAGTAACTACGTTATCTACAGGGGTAGCTATTCCCTAGCTATGCTGAATAAATACCCTTACAATAATGCACATGTAATGGTCTCGCCTTTAAAACATGTTCCAACACCTGAGCTGTTAAATGACGAAGAATTACTCGATTTAATTAGAACAGTAAACATTGTATTATCCGCTATAAGGCTATGCTACAACCCTGACGGATTCAATATCGGTGCTAACATAGGTAGAGCAGCTGGAGCAGGGATAGAAGGTCATTTACATATCCATATAGTTCCGCGATGGAATGGCGATACAAACTTCATGGCTGTTATAGCAAGTACGAAAGTTATACCTGAAGGATTGAATGAAACATTCGTAAGATTACGTGAATGCATCAATAAAATCAAAATTCCAACCTCTAGTAAGTAATGTAAACTGGTTCAGCTCAGAGCCCCTCATCATTCTTCAGATTTGCTACATTTCATCAACTGTCAACTCATTAACACATGTTACATATCTAAATTTTAAGCTAAAATTTAAATAAGAATTTCTAACTTTAATAAACTTCACTAAGTTTTGCAAAGACATCAGGACATCATTATTAGAATAATGGAGCTATATTAATGACCTCCTCCCTGTCCCAAAGGGCGAAGGTTCCTGCCAGTGGGGAGGTAAGCATCTTAATAAGGTTAAAACCTCAATAACTATATGATATTTAGTATTAGGATATTTAGGTAGGTACTTTTAAGCTCCTTCTTTAGTTTGTCTATGATTAATTTTATTGTGGTTCAATTATATGTCAAAAACTACATCAATAAATATAATGTTATCCATTTTCCCTATGCGCATTTGATGATAGGTGACAGCTTTTACAACTGTTCTAGGTTCATGTTTTTCGCGATGGAATTCTTCGCCGTATACCTTAGCGTAAAGGCATAAATATCTTTCACTGTTAATGAGCTCCTCCTTAATAGCCTTAACGTCAAACTTACTTAATACATAGTTGTAAGCATCGTGATAGTATAGCAACTCTTCAAGCCATCTATAGATAAGGTTTTCAGTATCGTATCCGCAAACATGAATATCTAATTCAATTCTTGGCTCTACTTTTGAAGTATCTGTCATTATCTCAAACATGCCTTTCGCGATATTACTAAGAGCTTCTTCTAATGTTTTTCCATAAGCTCTTACAAGGATATCGGCCGTATGTTCGAGAAACTCAAAAGGTTTTTCTAAAACCATCTTTATCGCCGTAGCAGAGCTGCATCAACTGTAATTGATTTTAATTAGCTGTAAATAGTTTCTTCAATCTCTACACTTATAAGCTTTGTAAGAAACTATCTTCTTATTACCGATGAAGGAGTTTATCTGTCTTCTAATGGGTGAATCTCCTAGAAAGCGAAGTTAGTATTAGGAAGAGAGAAGTGTATACAGAGGTGCCTTGGTCGCCCTAAAGAGCTCCCCGATGAACAGCGAAATCCGAGGAATAGGAGAAGAAGAGGGGGTGAAGATATTCATAGCTATTTGCAGGCAAATACCTCTACAAAATTAATCTTTAGCTGATCCCTATATACAGTTTTCTAAAGGTCTTTAACAAGATATATAAGATTGCTTGTATAGTTTTATTGATAGGGGGTTAAAATGGCTCGTGTTAAGATAATACCTAGTGATGCCTTAGTAATTGTGGATATGCAGAACGATTTTATGCCCGGAGGTGCGCTGCCTGTACCAAATTCTTTAACAATCATACCTAAGATTAATAAGTATATCGAATTGTTTATAAAAGCTGGAGCTTTAATTGTCGCAACAAGGGATTGGCATCCTCCTAACCATATATCATTTTCTACTAGAGGTGGTCCGTGGCCTCCACATTGTGTGCAGGGAAGTAGGGGAGCAGAATTTCATCCAGATTTAAAGCTACCCTCAGGAACGGTAATAATATCTAAAGGCTATAAAGAAGACCAGGAAGCATATAGTGGTTTCGAAGGCACGGAATTACACCAGATTTTAATATCGAAGAATGTGAAAAGAGTTTTCATATGTGGTGTTGCTACAGATTACTGTGTCAAAGCAACAGCTTTAGATGCTCTTGCGTTAGGATATACTGTTTTCGTACTTGAGGACGCGATTAAAGGTGTAGATATACCTAGAGGCTCTGTTGATATAGCTATTAATGAGATGTTGAATAGAGGAAGCATCTTTATAACTATCGATGATATTACGTGATGACCTAGAAATTTAAGTTTAAGAGCTCACAACTCTGAATACACGAAGTATTTTATACGCATTCTTTACATTATTAACTACCTCGTTCAATACATTCATTGGTAATAATGTTAAGATTTTAAGTAAAAGCTTCTGACTAGGTCTACTTAAAATCTTAAAATCTACTTCATAATCGCGATACAGTATCCGAATAGTATTAGTTGCTAAACCTTTTATATAGCTAACTTCGGTAAGTTCATTATCATTAATGTTGTTAATCCATAAAACTAGCTCAACTAGATTTAGATGCCTAAATTCTCCGAGCTTTGTTTTTATGTTATATTGATAACTATTTTCCCTAAAAATATCGAGAGCTATCTCAACATAAGTTTTGATGTTATTTGGAAGAATTCTCAATATATTTCTTTCATTAGGTACAGACAGCATTTTGTATGCTATAGCTACTGACGCTAAAATCAATAGTTTTTCATTTACAGTTAGATCTACAATAGGTACCTTGATAACATCTATAGATGAACTTAAACCTCCTACACCATATCTAAGCTTGAAAACTGCGTAAACTTTCTGGTCATGAATATAGATTGAAGCTATAGGTGTTAAATATACTTTCGGTATAGAGGATTCCGATTCTCTTATTATCATAGGTAAGAATACATTATGTATAGCGATATAGTATCTAGCATTAATGATTAGAGGGTCTACATAACTTTGCTTTACAATGTTAAACTCAAGTAGAGTCAAGATATCGTTAACTAAATTAATTGTATTTTCAAGGTCTAATAAGTTAATACTGTTACTCACTCTCATTTCGATAACGGTTAACGTTAGAAACATAATATTTTTATATGGCGAATACGTTCTATCTTCAGCTGTTATTATGGATAGCCTTATTAGTCCTCCTATTCGTATACTCATCTTGATGATCTCAAATGGTTATTCAGCAACCAAATGACGAAGAGCTAGATCAGATATTAAGTAGAATGATGAAAAATATGGTTATGCAGTCAAGAAGTTCGGGGCAGAGTTGTTGTAGATATAGCGATAAAGTGAAGGGGATGGTATCCATCAAATCATATGAAGAATTTATCAACGTTATTAGCTTATGCAGATTAGCATTCGTGTTAATAACATCTACGTACTGTCCCTACTGCTACATATTTAAACCCGTTTTTGCTAAAGTTGCGAAAATATATGAAGGAAAAGCTGCTTTTGTTGAAGTGAATGCCGATATACTACCAGAGATAGCATGGCTTTATAATGTATATTCAACACCTACAACTATCGTGCTCTACAATGAGAGACCTATCGATGTTATTGTGGGCCATCTTCCTTTTGATATCTTCAATAGGTATGTGTTAGAAGTTCTTAATAGAGCTGGCTGTATAAATACTTAACCATTATGGTAGATCTATAGGCTCTTTACCAGAAGCTATAGGGATACCTAGCATCATCATAGTATTCATAAGCTTTCTCTTAGGAAGTTTGCTGAACCTATGGACATACTCTAAAGGTGCTGGATACCCTGCAGGAGAATACTTCTTTAAACACATATATACATAGCTTAGATCTTCTTCGCCTACTCTATACGGAAACGATAATTGGTATACAGGGATCCCATGCTTTAGCCTGGTGTAGGTAACAGTAATATCATTTATTGTCTCACTCAATTCCTTAATATATTTCGACAACGAATTCTTAACATCGATAGTTAGAGGCTCCAAGAAGCCAGGTTTTGAGTAGGGCTCGATTTTATAGAGTCTTGCTAATTCCAGGATGTACATATCGGGAAATAATCCTTGTGTATAAAATCCAGCACTTGATGATTTAGCAAGAAATACTGTATACCTATGATTAGCCAGATTCTTAACATTATCTATTTTGAGATCTTCTATCTCTTCTAAGTTAAACCTACCTTTCACGCTTTCAACGTAAGCTTTAGAATTCTTCGTTTTTCTGCTCATAGCGAAAGAAATGAAGGAACCATCTAGTAACACTATATCTGGGCTATGTTTTTTCACAAGCTCAACGATACTGCTTAACTCCAAGGTATAAGCATACTCTGTCAACACCTTTTTATATATAGATTTCTTCACAATATAACTACCCTTAGACATCTGAATCTCTATGAACCCGGCATCAGAAAAAGGTTTAAAATCGATTTTTTTCAGTACATTGTTTTCGATATTGTATAGTATTGAAATTCCTTGGATTACGTATATGAAGCCAAGCCTACTTTCCACGACTAGAAAACTTGAATCTACAGCAGCGCAACTGCACTCCATGTCTTTATCTAGCGGTATCCATCGGTATTTCTGAAGCATCTTTATAACCAGGTCTTTCTCTTTATCAAACTTAGCTTTAGCTAAGTTCAATATCTTTAAAATATCTTTTTCTATCATAGATAATGTGAAAACCGTTTTATCTCACCATCAGACCAAGTTTCATCATGGATAAACTACGTACGTTACACCAAAGTTTTCAAGTTTTAAAGCTGTTCCAGGCTCTTGGTCTACAGGTATAATTCTCATAGCCACAGTACGCTTCTTAACTCTATAAATCGTCAACATGTCTATAGCTAATCTATAGATATCGAGATTTAAGGGAATAGCAACCATATCTAAACCTGCTACACATAGAATTGAATAATTAACCAAATCTCTAAGCTTTAGCGCCACCTCTTTGACACGTTCATTTAGAACAGCATCTTCTGCTACAGGTAACATAACCTCATTGAAACCAATACTCTTTACTTCAAGCTTCTTTATTAAGCCAAATATCAGCTTATTTAGACTGTGTATAGCGTTGAGGGTTCCTGGGAAACCGATCTTGTTATTGATGAGATTTTCGATTATCATACATACGCTCTCTTCTCTCCATGGAGATAACGACATATCTATGCCTAAGAAAGGTATACCGCAACATTTAGAAACCTGCTCAGCTTTATTTTGAATTTCTTGAATATATTTAAACAGCTCGTCTCGCGAATCTCTAAACAGAGCATTGTATACCAAATCTACGTATCGTAATGATATGCTGAACCCTAGAGTATTACTAACATTACATGTTGCGGGAAAATATGGAGTTTCAATCCACGAACCTATAACTATAGCGAACCTGGTATAAGTATTTGGATCAAGTTTATTATCTATGTATATAGTTGATACCGTTTTTTGCAAAGCATCATCATTATCGCATCTTACAGCTGAGTAAAACTTTTTGTATTCTTGAATTAGTTCGGCAAGTTGATGAAGTTTAGATAAATCACCATCATAGCTAATACTTACGAGCACATCTTCACTGAATACGCTGAACAGCTCTTTCAAGTATTTACCCATGCTATGTAAATCTGTTGCTGAGGGAAATATTAGACGTAGAGTCCAAGGATTAAACTGATATTTTTTAGTGCATTCTCTTACTTTGTTTACTATTTCAACATTTTTATCTATGGAATCTAATGACCTATAATCGTAAGGTATATGTATTGCTAAAGCTCTTATCAACGCCATGTCTGGATCACCCAATTTATCGATTATTATTTAGGGATTAGATGTAGGCAAGCTACGGATACCTAATGCTTAATACCTAATATATCTTTGCACCGATAATAACTACATAAGCTGTAAAAGTCGTAATCAGTTACATTATGTTGTAGAGCATCTAAATTAATAAGCATCCTGTAGATACCTGGTGAGTGATAGATGATAGATCCAAGCCATGCTGACAATTAAATGATGAAGGGATCACTACATGATGCTAATCTAATCACTAGCTTTCGTATACCTGCCCACAGCGTAAAATATTTTTCCAGCTCCATGAAGTAGGATATTGGTTTTTGTGAAATTCCATCCCCAGGGTGTAATAACGTCGTCTTTTGTATAGAACTCTACTACTTCAAAAATGTAGAACCGTACTTCTCCTACATCAACATGGTTAACTAGTTTTACTTCTAGCCATCCTAAAGCATTTTTTAATATCGGTACAGCTACAGTTCTGCTCTTTTCTAGCTCTAAACCAAACCTAGATACTTTATCAACATTAAACCCTGAAACAGTTCCAAGTTTATATACGAGATCAGCTTGATCAATAGATGGAATGTTTATTGTAGCTTCTTTACAATATTCAAGACATTGATGTGTATACGATGACCGATCAACAGCTATACCTATAGTTGGAGGTTCTTCAGATATAGGTGTGACCCATGAAGCCGGCATAACGTTCACTCTATTGTTTGGACATAGCGTTACTAGTAGTACTGTTGGTCTGGGATGTAATAGGTAGTAGAATTTCCTAGGTTTTCCTACGATTTCATATCACCATATCTTTGTATTCTACAACATCTAAACCAAGTAGGTATAGAGCTTCTATAAGTTCTTTCCTCCTGTCGCCGTACAGAACTACATGATGATTATTTGGAGCTATATTTGGTAGTAAATCAACTACATAATCAAGTTCCAACATCATTTGTGTTCTACATACTGCTAAACCTAGGTTACCGGAAGCAACAACTCTACCTGTAGCTATTGCTGCTGTAGTAAAGTCTCTATCTATCGAAACTAGTGTCACAGTATCACCGATGTATTCACCTACTAAGGCGTACGGTTTCCCTGTTTCAAAATGCTGTACCACATTCAAATTCTTTACGATATCTAACGCTATTGTACAGTGGGCTAGGTACAACTTATCAGAAATCGCGTCAACAATGTTAGCTATCCAACCACTCCTACCTGTAATGATTCTCGCTAATACAAGTCCAAGTAAACTAGGTAGATCAGCTTCACACCCTGCTGCAATTCCCTCCTCATTAAATAGAGCTAGGGATATACATGGCGTGATACCGGACTTCATTATGAACGGGAAGCAATCTATCGTAACAGCATGGAGTTTCTCATTATCTATAAACCTTCTTAATGCTAGGTAAAGTTTAGCAATTTTATCCAGGTACAGTGTAGAGGATTCTATCTTTAGAGATTTAGCTATCTTCTCTACAACTTTATCTACCTCATCCTTACTTACCATCTCTATATCACCTAGAAATTCATCGATAGTCTTAACTACTATAGATGCTCTAAACTTGGATTCAAAAGTCTCTTCAACATCTTCTTTTACAGCTTTATCAGCTATAACACCAACCTTTAGACCTATGATATAAGCAACAGCTCGAGCAACTCTGATCATTCTATCGATTACATTAATACATATAGATGAAGTAATATCCGAACAATGGTAGATAAGGCTGATAACACCTTTTCTCTCAGCTTTATTTCTCGAAGATATAGCGGAGGCTAAGCTATTGTGTTCTGAGTGAGCGAAAATTATTAAACGTTCGTAGCCTCCACCGTCGACAAAACTATCAATAAGTTTACTTGTTCCACCTGTTAAAGCTATAGCTACAGGTAGGAACTGGGAGTACTTCTTACCGATCTTCTCAGCATCATCAACATCTGTTACTATCGAGCTATGCAACTCTATACGATACTTCGATAAATATCGACTAATGATATCGAGGATAGCTACATAATATTCTTTTCCATGAATTTCCGATGCAAACGGCACTACAACAATAGGTTGCAATTTCAATCACAAAACTACCTAATCATTAGAAATATATATGCTTATTATACAGTTTATCCAACAACTTGATACAATCCATAATACTTACTAAGATACTTTATCGAATATTCCTATAGAGCGCAACTGAGTACTAACCGAATAAATTTAAGGTTCTTACATGATTCTAGCTATTTTATAGTTAAATAGGTTGAAAGAGAAGGTCGAAATAATATTTTTGGTGAAGAAATAGGAAATGAGGAAGAATTCTCGGTATAGGTAGGAAGAGGGTTAGAATATGCTACTTAGCTCTGATGGTTTACATACTCCCTCTATCTTGCCATCTCTTATTTTAAATATCTTTGTACATTCTCTTGCCACTAATATATCGTGTGTCGCTATGATAAATGTTTGTTTAAGTTCTCTGTTCAACTTTTTTACGAGCGTCATAAGCTTTCTAGTATTTTCTGTGTCTAGAGCTCCCGTGGGTTCATCCATTAGTACTACGGCTGGATTGTTTGCTAGTGCTCTTGCTATAGCAATTCTTTGTTGCTCGCCCCCACTTAGCATATCTGGTGTCTTTTCTGCATACTTCTCTAGCCCCACCATCTCTAAGAGTTCTAGAGCCCTCTTCCTCCTTACCTCCTTAGGTACGCCGGCTAAGTACATGGGCATTTCAACGTTTTCTAAAGCTGTGAGTGATGGTATGAGGTTGTATAGCTGAAACACATAGCCAATCTTAAAGAGTCTAAACTTTGTTAATTCAGCTTCACTAAGCTTAGTAACATCAACACTATCAACAATTACTGTGCCTATATCCGGTTTATCTAACCCACCAATGATGTTCAGAAGCGTTGTTTTGCCAGAGCCTGAAGGACCAGCAATACACACTATCTCACCTCTATCAATAGACATTATCACACCTCTCAATGCTTCGTAAAACACTTTGCCATATCTATAAATCTTGATAACGTTTTTTACGGTAACTATGTCTTCTCTAAACATATCTCAGCGCCTCTACAGGTTTCATTCTTGCTGCCCTGTATGCAGGGTATATCCCTGCAATTACACCAACAACTATACCTAGCGCTATTGCTATGGCAATATTTTCAAGTGTTATAACTGGTTGAAGTATTGTTGTAGTTGTTGATCTTCCAAATCTACCGGCAAAGCCTATGCTGTTTACAACTCTTGTTTGTAAGAGCATCGGCGCTATTACATATGTCAATGCTATTCCTAATATCAAGCCTGCTATGCTACCCATAGCTCCTATGATTATGGATTCTAGCAAGAATAGCTTTAGTATGAACCAGTTTGAAGCCCCAATGGCTTTCATAATCCCTATCTCCCTAGTCCTTTCAGCTACAGCCATAGTCATCGTGTTCATAACTCCGAAGAGTCCTGCAACTAGTGCTACTCCACCAATAGATGCAAAGAATGTGGTTACGGTGTTTACCGCTTCTTGCATTCTTTGTACCATGGTTGATGGCGTAAAGGTTGTGAGCCCTGGGAAGAGGGATTGAATAGCTTGTGCAACATCTTGAACCGAACTAGGATCACTACACTTAACGAGTATTTGTGAAACCTTGTCAACAACCCCTATTAAGTTTTGTGCTATCTGTAGAGGTATGTAAACTGCGTACTCTTGAAACCTTTCTCCAGTCTGAAACATGCCTACAACGGTAAAGATTTGAGTGGTGTTTCCGTAGCTAAGCTCTATATGACTTCCAACAGAAACCCCAAGTTCCTCTGCAAGGCTCTTTCCAACTACAGCTTGCTGAGTACTGATATTGCTGAGGAAGCTACCTTCAACAACTTCAATGCTTGAAACTGCGGTGTATGTAGATGGCTCAACACCGTAGACAACTACTGTAGTTGTTGAGTTTAACAAAGCCCTAAAGGAAATAATTGGTGAAACAACTGAAACTCCTGGTATAGAGGTTATAGCACTATACACACTTAAATCAACAAGAGTTCCAAAACCGCTGAAGCCAGGAAATTGTGAAGACCTCTGTATAGGCACCCCTATCCCCCTACCGAAGAAGACTCTACTAGAATTATAAACAATGATATCAGCCCCTGCAAGCCTCCTAATAACTTCAGTGGCACTCCTACTACCAGTAACAGATATTGTAAGCAGTGATAACAAAAGTCCAACACCAATAGCAATACCAGCAACAGTAAGTACAGTCCTCAACTTCCTCTTACACAAATTCCTCCACACAATAACCAACACATTCACTATTCAACACCATCGCTACACTAGATACCTACCTCATCCTCTTATCCTACTGGAGAGCATCGAAAACGGCACTGACAACAAATTTAGCATCGTCATACTATCACTTAACACATAGGCTAAGATAGTTGCTGAAATTAGTGCTAATGCTAAAAGCTCTTTATTCACATTATTCACCAGAAGGAAAAACATTGTTCATATCCTTTTAAGTCAGACTCACAAAAAGTGTACTACCATAATACATCATAAAGTAAACCTCTAAACTACTTGAAATATCTTACTAACTCTTCAGTTCTACACATACTACTCAACATATATTCAATTCATTGAAAGCTTACAAATTTTAGCTCTACACAAATATTTAAACATTAAAGAGCTTAAGTTCTGCCATATCCATCTCATTCATTATTCCAAGAAAATGCACATGTAATGAATGCTAATGAAAAACAAAAGAACTTATGATCCAAGGATTGCTGGTAGGCGTGATGTAATCGAGGAAGTTGTTGAAGAACTTGAGGAACTTAAGCAAGGGATGGATAGGCATTAGTGCCGCGGCCGGGATTTGAACCCGGGTCACGGGCTCGAAAGGCCCGCATACTTGACCGGGCTATACTACCGCGGCGCTCTACCTATCTATGTACTGTGGTAACTATGTCTTGATTAAAAAGCTTTTTTATTTTTAGACTATTCACGAAGTTAGATGAGTTTATATAGCTCTTTACCTAATTTCGCATAGCGTAGAGAGGTTCAGTTGTTAGAGGGTATGTAGATGAGCACGCCATCTAAAAGTAATGTGAAAACTATACTACTTGGTAATAAACCTCTTAAAGAATATCTTATAGAAGCTGTAGTAAGTCTTAATAGGGATGCCGATGTCATCGAGATTATTGGGCGTGGAAGAAATATTTATCGAGCTGTAAACTTATACAATGCTTTGCTAGCTAGGGTTGGTGATAAAGTTAATTTGAAGGATATCGAGATTGGTAGTATCCTTGTTAGAAATCGTAGAGTTTCGTATATAAGAATAGCTTTACAGAGAATTGGTTAAAAATATCACGCTATCATGCTGTTATACTGGCAACGTTAGAGTTCATATTGTTAAATATATGTTGAGGAAGTACTTCGCCGCTCTCCATGTACCGCATATACGAGTCTATACTTTCGTAAACATTTTGAAGCACTAGATCAGCTCTAGCTCTACCCTCCTCTATTCTGTCTGTTAATAGTTCAAGCTCTTTAGTAGTATCTTCTCCTACAAGTTTTAAGAATTTAGTTTTTATAATTTCAGCAACATCTAGACCTAGTTTAGTAGGTATCAACACATTCTTTCTCTTACTCAACAATATATATCCATGTCTAATATTATTATCAATAGCTTTTGCATACGTGCTTGGCCTTCCAATACCTTTCTCCTTCATCATCTTTATTATATCTGCAACGCGGTAGAGATTTATTGAGGAAGACTTAATTACATTCACATTCTCGACCTTGATCCTCATCGCATTGCTATCAATGTTCTTGACAACGTTGTTGTAGAGTTTTATAGGATAGACAAGTGTAAACCCTGGCTCTAAAATCTCTACAGGTAATTCGAAACGCATCTTCATATCCTTTACCCTAACCTCGCCCACTATATACTTAATCCTAGCGTTGGGCATCTGACTAGCGATAAAACGTCTAAATATTAAATCGTATAGCTTAACATGATCTTCGCTGATCCTAGTTAACATACCTACATCTCCTCGAATAACCATCTCTACAAGGTCTTCAGCTGTAACAGGGTTCGTAGGTCTTATAGCTTCATGCGCACCTTCTTTTCCATCTCCACCCCATGTTCTAGGGGTATACATAGCATCTAAACCTAGCTTCTTCATAGCTTCGTGTGCTATATTCAAAGCTAGTGTAGAAAGTCTTGTAGTATCAGTTCTATGGTATGTAATTAACCCTAGTTCAAATAAAGTTTGGGCTAAGGACATAGTTTTAGATGCTGTGAATCCGAATAACGTATTTGCTTCTTGAAGCAGAGTATCAGTTGTAAATGGTGGTAGCGGTGGTAGGTTCCTCTCCACAAATTCTAGATGTAAAAGCTCTAAACCATTCTCTTTTACTAGATTTGCTAATTTAAAGGCTTTTTCTTTTGCCTCACCATCTCTACCAACATATAACCTTAACCGGTAACCACCTATATCAACAACAACTACATAGCCAAACAATTCTCTATACTCTTTATATCGTGAAGCTACCCATAATAGAACAGGGCTTTGAACTCTTCCAGCTCCTAGCCACGGTTTATCGAACCTCTTTTGAAGCCATAAACTTAGCTCAAAACCTATCCATCTATCAATAATTCTTCGAACAATCTGGGCTTTAACCATCTTCAAATCTACAACCCTAGGATTCTTTAACGCATTTAGAATAGCGTTTTTCGTTACCTCTCTGAACTCTATCCTGTAGATCCTTCTATTGTATAGTTGTAACAAGTTATAGATATCAAAGGCTATTTTCTCACCCTCTGTATCAGGGTCTGTCGCTATGTATATTTCATCAACTTGCAATGCCAAAACCTTCATAACGTTGAATATAGATGAACTAGACATTACATCAGTAGATCCACAATATGGACAAGTATCGTATACTCCAACATGTTGAGCTCCACAGTTTCGGCATCGGGATATGAAATCGTATGTAGGTTTAAAATGGTGTTTATTTACTTTAACACCATATACTCCTTCATCTGTAACTAGGTCTGTTATATGTCCAAGAGATGACATCACCGACGCTACGATCACTCTCTCCGTAGAGATGGGTATCAAGGTCTCATACACAACTGCGTTTCCAAGTATTCGTTTAGCCGGTTTACCGAACATACTGGCTATAGTTCTAGCTTTTGTCGGAGATTCAACTATTATCAATGCTGTAGATATAGATATGTTATTACCTAGCGCAGATGCGGATCTACTTGCTTCAACTTCTTTAGCTAATTCACTAAGTTTACTTAGATCAAAGTCTATCACTGTAAAAGTGTTGATATATCTCCTTAAAAATGTTTCTAGTAGTTTTACAAGCTGTGGATACTCATCGAAAATTATTGCTACACCAAAAGTCTTCCTACCCTTGAGTAACCTAGAACATCTCCCACTAGCCTGTATATAAGTGAAAGGATCAGGTCTAATTACGAGGTATTTGTTATGACGTTTAACGATTATGCAGTTCTTATCGATTTCGATAATCGATAGTTTCTCAAGAACATCCTTACACATTTTATAAACCTTGGCTGCAACATCTATAAGCAATTCAACTTTATATCTTACATCGTCATTTATAGGTACAGAGCTATCTTTAGGTAATTGCTTCATTAGTTTTGAATACATATAGAGCATGGAGGGGGTCGAGGAAGTTATCACCTTAATCACGTTGCTTAGTAGATCGTCTACCTGAAGTCCTAGTTGCTTAAGTTTATGTAAGACTAGGAATAGAAATCTTGGATTATTTAGAGAATCTCTAAGGTCTTTAACGATACTTGGGACACCTATAAACACTGTGTACCTCGTCCTAATAGGCTCATCTAGACCTCTCACAAGGATACCATAATATGAAGCAGAACCTACTAAAACATCTACTTCCCCGCGTCTAAATTTATCAACAGCTTTACTACCGCTTTTAACAACTTCAACTTTGATACCTTCTTCTCTAAGTCTAGCTGCTACCTGTTGAACTAGGTCTCTATATAGAGAGGATACGAAGATAAGCCCGCTTCCAAGTTTTTTGACAATATGTACCAGTGTATCTAAGAGAGTTCCATTGATTGGATGATACAGGTCGACTATGTTACGCCAGTATTCAAAAACAGCTCCAGCATCAAATCCTAAGAGCAATTTTAATACTTGGGACTTCAACCCTTTAGCTCTACCTGTAGCTGAGGCTACAACAAGTTGGACATTCTTTTTCGCTATGTTATTCCTAAGTACAGCTTCAAGTTCCGTTAACTCTCTCCTAACTTTCTCATAAGCTTCGTAACTCTTTGAAGCTTTAGTAAGCAATGCATATTGCCGCAACTTAACGATTTTCGTAGCTAACTCTATATCATTGTTATCGAAGCTTAGTAAAGCTAATATTCTATCAACATTTTTAGAGTTCTTCATTATAGAGTCTAGATCGTCAGCTATAACTACATCTATTCTTTTACCTACCAAAACATCCTTATGCCTTGATAGAAAGGCTGCCGAAGTTATAAGTATGTCGAAGTCTCCATTCCTTATATTTTCCTTTACCTGGTCAACATTCTTACTAGAAGAATCGTAAAGCAAGATCTTAACATTGCCAAGATTTACTCTAGATATGTACTCCGATATCCTTGAAAACATTTGCTTAGCCAACTCCCTGGTAGGCGTAATTATGTAGATCTTCGATCTATAGAAGTAAGCTCTATATAGTGCATAAACAGCTAAAAGCGTTGATTTACCAACACCTGTAGGAGCTATCATAGCAAAAGATTCTCCGGATATCAACCTCTTTATCCAGTACCTTTGAAGAGACCATGGAGTAAACCCTGTTACAGATGTAAAGAATTCTATGAAATTTTCTACTTCTTTATTAATTATCTGAAGAGCTTTAAGTTCTAAATTATTTTCATCAGTTATAGAGTTCTCTTTACAGTAATCGCTAACGTAAAGCTCTTCATCTTCATAGGAAACATCTAAATGGCATCCACCTCTATATACAACTGTTATCGGCAACTCTTTATACCCAATCCATATAACTAAAACTTCCTAGATTACTCAAAAAGTTGTACCCCTCAACGTATATTTCCAACAAACTTTTTATTCCAGTCTCTTGCTATATACACCAAGGAACATAAAAATCTACAGAGGTAGTAGAAATGGCTCAGACACCTTCAGCAGCCAATACCGTACTTGTAGGAAAGAAACCTGTAATGAATTATGTATTAGCAATACTAACCCTAATAAACCAAGGAGTTGGAGAAATAGTGGTTAAAGCCAGAGGTAGAGCCATAAGCAAAGCTGTAGACGCAATAGAGATTGTGAGAAACAGATTCTTACCAGGTAAAATAGAGGTAAAGAATATAAACATTGGTAGCCAAACAATAACAAGCTCTGATGGTAGACAATCAAGGGTATCTACAATAGAGATAGTGATCTCTAAAAAAGATTGAAGTAGGAAAGTTAAGCATTAAGATAAAGAGAACAGAATTACAGAAAAGAACTCCACATTTTTTTAATCTACACACTTCACATCAACAAATTTGTTTAATATATTAATCATAGATCTGAGCGCATCATTACATCCATGTACAGCGATGTATTCCTTATCATCCTCTAAACCGAGACTAACATCAAATCCGAGAGATTTTAATCGTTTATATATACGCTGAGCTAGGTATGCTCTTAAATTCAGAAGTAGCGATGATTCGAGATCCTTAACCTTGTATTGATAAACATCAACTCTCTCTAGAAGACCTCTAGATACAAGTATTTTAATAATTTTCCGGGTTGTACGCTTTGATCCAAACAACGTTAAAATATCTAAAGCTTCACCTAAATTAAATATGCGATTTTGAAATACTTGTTTAAGTATTAGATAGTAAGCTATTTCGCGCTTAGTAATCCAAACCATTTTATCAGTATCCCCATATACATCATGCATTCAGACCTTACGAGGCTCATCACGAAATCCGATCTAGATTGTAAAAAGACTTCCAGGGAGATTTATTACTACCTAGCTTCTTTCTCTATCTTCTCCTTAATCCATTCTAATTTCCCTAGATAAGGCTGTCTCATGGTCATACTAATCCTAGGCATTTTTGTTTGTGCACCAAACGATACCGAGGTTATTCTAGCTCTAACAATGTCTCCCTGCATTATCATTCTTTTACTCTGGGTTAAAACAATGGCGTTGCGAAGAGGATCGTATTTAACCTCTTCATCAGCTATTTGAGATATATGTATGAATCCCTCTAAAGGACCTATCTTCAACGTTATACCCATTCTTCCAACAGTACTAACGGGACCTTCAACGATTTCATTGATTATGGGGACGTAAGATAGAACCTCAAGTTCGACTTTATGGTACGGAGCCCCATCACCAAGAGGTATATACCCTTCTGGATCGATACGTACATTTATGACTGCTAAAACTATGCCCAGGTTCTTATCCTTCAATCCTTCGTATTTCTTTCTAAGTTCTTCTAACGTTACTTCTTCTAAAGGTTTGCCTATTTTTGATGGATCAATTCGTACAACGTCTACTAGCCTATGTATCCTGAACATATGAAAATACCTCCTCATCAGTGTATATTTGTGTTCTAATCTTATTCTTACTAAACGAGAATAGATGGTTCTAGTCTATTTTTAGCTTTTCTATACCAAACTACTTCAATTCCGTTTTCTATCAGCCTCTTCTTTAGCTCAATATCTGCAGTAAGGACGACGACCCTAATTATCCTACCAAGCTTTTTAGAGATCTCAATTATAGCACAATCTGCTTCATCTGTTCTACAGCCCGCGATATCTTCAGAAATTATGTTCAGGTTATTTACAATATTATTTAGTATCCAATATGCAAGTCTCCCTTTCTCTGTAGATTTCGATGATAATTTATTTAATTCGTTTAACACATGTATAGGTATTGAAAGGATACAGCCGTTAACAGTAGCAAGGATAGTATCTAATTTTACCAGATTTTGTGCTATCAAGAAAAGGATGCTTGTATCCAGTATTGCAATACACTTGATGTTTTCTTTTACATCTTTATACGTCCCCATCCTATTAAACGCCACCTTCCTTTTATTCTCCTTGATAGAGCAGCGCTAATCTTCGGTATAATAACCACAGGTTCACGTAATACAACCTCAAGTTCATCTTTCATTACCTTAGTAGCAATACCTACTCTGACAGTTGTTCCAACAGTGATTAGTAACTCCTCTCTCGGTTTAATAGGTTCAACAATTTCTTGAGATACGCTTCCAACAGCTCGTTCAAATAGTTTATACTCTATACGAAGATAGTTAACAGGGTCTGGAACGTTGTGACCAGCAACACATCCAGCAAGGGAGTCAGCTTTTGTAATTGCAGGATCTAGGGAAGTACCTAAAGCTACAAGCCCGCCTGGAATAGCTTTATCACTTTCACGCATTCCGTATCTAATACTCGTAACCTTGGTTACTAAAGGTATAAACTTCGTAGATCCTTTCTCGATAACACGTGCACCGGGTTTGATTTCTATTTCATCTCCTACCCTTATCTCCCCTTTAATTAAACCTCCGCCAATAACTCCGCCAACAAGTTTATTTGGAGGTGTTCCAGGTAAATTTATATCGAAACTTCTAGCAATTAACATGTAAGCTGGTTTACTCAGATCTCTCTCAGGTGTTTTGAACATCTTCAGCATCGACATAACCAGCAAGTCTATGTTTAACTTATGGAGAGCGCTAATAGGTATTACAGGAGCTTTTGAGAATCTTGTTGTTGATAAGAAATCAATGATTTGTGCATAGTTTTTCTTAGCCTGTTCTTTATCAACTACATCAACTTTATTTTGCACTACCACGAGTTGTTCTATCTTCATGATATCTAAAGCCATTAAATGCTCTCGTGTTTGTGGTTGAGGACATGGTTCATTAGCTGCTATAACCAGTATAGCCGCATCCATCAACGAAGCTCCTGATAACATAGTTGCCATCAGTATTTCATGCCCTGGGGCATCTACGTAGGAAACAGCTTTAACTATCTCAGGCTTAGACCCCTCAGGACATTGAAGATCTGTTCTATACGCTTGCGGAGATTCAAGGTTTTCACATTTAACTAAATAACCATCAGCATAACCAAGCTTTATAGTCATAGACCTTTTCAACTCTTCTGAGTGACGAGCTGTCCACTGACCTGTTAGAGCTTGTACAAGAGTTGTTTTTCCATGATCTACGTGACCTACAACACCTATACTCAGTTCTGGAATAAGGTTCATATCGATATACCCACTCACTAGAAGTAAATTAGCTCAACTTAAAGGTGTACTACATTATATGCTATGTCGATACTATGACAGTATTTATCTGGACTATATCTGGGGAAATAGTATCTCCTCTAACTAGCTTTCTCCTCCTTTCACCTTTCTCTTTAGGTTTAAAACCAGGACCAGAGGATAATAAGAGGTACTTCTTCACAGGCCCTTCAACATCAGGTCTCATTGGGAACCCTGCTAAATCAGATCCCCCTCTAATCTCTAGAGTTACATTAGGTAAACCTATCAATCTCCCATCAATTCTATCACCTATCTTCATCCCTATAAGTTTTGATGCAACATCTTCAGAAATTCTTACCTGGAATGCTGAAGCAGCGAATACCTCGCCTATAACTTGGCTTGAACCGATTTTTTCTGTGAGAAAAGTTAGCGGTACACCAACAGTTAAAACATCTAATGAATTATCTACAACAGCTTTTCCAACAAGCTTTACTTTCTCGTTGTTTGCTCTATTCTTCCATATCCTTACAACTACTATGCCTAGAGGAGGATTAATTATCTTTAGTACCTCAGGGTTGATATGGATGTTAGGTAGAATTCTTTGCTCTTTATGCTTTTCGTTGTATTCTAAGTTTTCTAAACCCACCACTTTAACAGGTATTACACGTGGATTCTTTATACGGGGATCTGATACAACTATTATGCACTCAGGCATTCTTATTCAGCACCCTTATCGTTACAAGCTAACAAATCTAACCCTTAAAAACTATTTTGATTCGAAACATATTCTTCAAGTATAGCCGTAATTCAAGTATTACATTGTTTTCACTATTTTTATCAAGAGCTTTTAATTTCCTTAGCGAAGAGGGTATAGTGAGTCATACAGAGAAGGTGATGATAGATGTCCGTAATAGAGAGAGTTAAAAGCGGTATCCACGGATTTGACGAGCTTGTTAACGGTGGGATTCCAAAGAGAAACATCGTCTTATTGAGTGGAGGACCTGGTACAGGGAAAACGATATTTGGTTGGCAATTCCTTTACTACGGTTTAACTTTAGGTGAACCTGGAATACTAGTAACTTTGGAAGAGCATCCAGTACAAGTGAGGAGGGAGATGAACGCCTTTGGGTGGGATATAAGGAAATATGAAGAAGAAGGTAAATTTGCTATTGTAGACGCGTTCACGGGAGGGATAGGTGAGGCAGCTAAGAGGGAGAGATATGTTGTGAAGTCTGTAGACGATATGGGTGAGTTCATAGACGTTGTAAGAACGGCTTTGAAGGACGTCAAAGCTGAGAGAGCTGTTATAGATTCAGTTTCAACGTTGTATTTGACTAAACCTTCTATTGCAAGAAATGTTGTTATGCAGCTGAAGAGAGTTTTATCAGGTTTAGGAGTTACAGCGATCCTAGTATCACAAGTAAGTGTAACTGAAAGAGGTTTTGGAGGTCCAGGTGTTGAACATGCTGCTGACGGTATAGTGAGGCTAGATCTTGACGAAGTTAATGGCGAGCTTGTGAGATCTATAATTATCTGGAAGATGAGGGGGACGAAACATGATATGAAAAGACATCCGTTTGAGATAACTGATAAAGGTATAATAATATATCCGAACAAAGTTGTTAAATTCTCTAGAGCAGGTGTAGCATATGAGTGAAGTACCTCTTAAACCTTTAGGAAAAGAAGAGATTCGAAAACTAGAACTAGCCTTAATCTTAACAACGTTAACCAGACCTGACGTCATAGAGAAAATCAGAAGTGCTGAAGATAAACTCACTTGGTTAGACAGCTTAGTTATAGCTGCTGCAGCTCTTGCTAGAGATAAAGCTGGGTACCCTGTAAGCGTTATAGCTGAAGAACTTGGTAGAAGTGAGATAACGATAAGAAATCATCTAGCAGGTAAAACAGAAGCTGGAAAACTAGTTTTAGAATCATATGAAATCCTTAGGTCCGCAGGAGGTACCCTCTCCATACCTATAGCAACATCATCAGAGATAGAGTTTCTCAGAAAGAGAATCGCAGAATTAGAGAGCATTATCAAGGAGAAAGATAAAACTATAAAGATTCTAAATGAGAAACTAGCCAAAGTTAAGCACTATCTTAGTGAAACATTGAAAGAATTAAGCTGAATAACGTTTAACAGTTTTTCACTTTTTATTTCGTTCCACATATTAACTAAGCCGTAGTAGTTCTTGTACTGGTGAGCTAGGTGAGCATTGCTATACAACAGAAGAATAAGAGAAGACTCAGACAGCCAATAGTTGTAGTCTTGGGGCACGTTGACCACGGTAAGACAACACTCTTAGATAAGATAAGAGGAACAGCTGTTGTTAAGAAAGAACCTGGTGAAATGACGCAACATGTTGGTGCAAGTCTTGTCCCAGTATCTGTTATTGAGAAGATAGCAGCTCCGCTGAAGAAGGTGATAAGGTTTAAACTCGATATACCGGGGCTTTTATTCATCGATACTCCAGGCCATGAACTGTTTTCTAATTTGAGAAGAAGAGGTGGTAGTGTAGCTGATCTAGCTATACTTGTTATAGATATTAACGAAGGGGTTATGCCTCAAACAATAGAGAGTATAGAGATACTTAAAGCTAGAAAAACACCGTTTATTGTAGCAGCGAACAAAATCGATAAGATACCTGGATGGAGATCTTACCCAGATGAGCCTATAATAGAAAGTCTTAAAAAACAGAGCTCTAACGTTGTTAAAAAACTCGAGGCACTGATATACCAGTTAGTAGGTCAGCTAGCTGAAAAAGGGGTTAATGCTGAGTATTTTGAGAGAGTCAGAGATTTTATGACAACAGTACCTATAGTTCCGGTATCAGCGAAAACAGGGGAAGGGATCCCAGAGCTTCTTGCGATAATGGCTGGTATGGCTCAAAGATATATGACTGAAAGACTTAGATATGCTGAAGGACCTGCTAAAGGTGTTGTTCTAGAAGTTAAAGAACAACCTGGATACGGTACAGCACTCGATGTTGTATTATACGATGGGGTTCTACATGAGAAAGATCTTTTCGTGATTGCAGGAATGAATGGGCCTATAGTATCTAGGGTAAGAGCTATCTTAATGCCGAAGCCTTTAATTGATATAAGGGTAGCAAAAACTGATCTAGCACCTGTAGAAGAGGTGTCAGCAGCTGCTGGTATACGTATTATTGCTCCTGGTATAGATGAAGCTATAGCGGGATCCCCATTCTATGTTATACCAAATGAAACCGAGATTGAGAATTATAAGAGGATGGTGTTGGAGGAGGTATCAGCTATTAGGATTAAAAAGGATATTAATGGAGTCATAGTTAAAGCTGATACATTGGGTACTCTAGAGGCTTTAATAGAAGCCTTGTCACGTAAGTCTATCCCTATTAGAATAGCAGACGTTGGACCTCTTACAAGAAGAGAAGTTATTGAAGCATCTATAGTAGCTAAAACAGATAAATATCTAGGCGCTATTCTTCTTTTCAATGTAAAAATGATGCCAGATGCCGAAGAACTTGCGAAGAAAGAGAATATAAAGATTTTCAGCGGCAACATAATATACAAGCTTGTTGAAGACTATGTAACCTGGATTGAAGAGGAAAAGAAGAAAGAACTTCAAAGAGAACTTGAGCTTGTAGTCCTACCTGCTAAGATAAAGATATTGCCAGGTTTCGTGTTTCGACGTAGCGATCCAGCTATAGTAGGGGTAGAAGTTCTAGGAGGAGTTGTGAGGTCTGGTACACCACTTATGAGGATTGACGGTAAAAACGTAGGTGAAATACTTCAGATACAGCATATGGGGGTACCATTAAAAGAAGCGAGAAAAGGACAAGAAGTTGCGATATCTATAAAAGGCCATGTTATGGTTGGTCGCCATATAAAGGAGGGAGACATACTGTACTCAGATATACCATTATCTCACGCAAAACTAATTATATCCAAACTCAAGTCTATGTTGGATGAAGACTCTATACAGATCCTGAAAGAGATAATAAGGATCAAAGCTTCTCTTGATCCTGCATTTGCAGCCTTACTTATGCAGTTATAGCTTTTTAACGACCTCCGTGAGGTATATAGTACTTGGTCCACGCCAATTTCTTTGGATCCCTACCTAGCTTATAATTTTTGAAACACTTACTTGAGCAAAACCATAAGATAGTGCCATCGTTTTTTACAAACATTAACCCTGTTCCAGGTTCAATTTCGTTTCCGCAAAAACTACACACTTTTTTTGTAACCATGTTACCACCTACACCATTTTCTGCACGTTTACCTCTGGAACACTACAATGTTAAAGCTTATAAGCTCTAAAGATATATTTGGAGTATCGATAGGCGGTTCAATATGCCAAAAGTAGTTGTAGAAGATAGATCTAAAGACTTTGAGGTAAACGTTATCGAGAAAATAGGGTTTCCAGCAGAAGTTGTACAGATAATCGGGAGAACAGGTATAACAGGTGAAGTTACGCAAGTTAGGGTAAGAATTCTTGAAGGTAGAGATAAAGGTAGGATTCTCACCAGAAATGTTAGAGGTCCTGTAAGGATAGGTGATATAGTGATTCTAAGAGAGACAGAAAGAGAAGCTAGGAAACTAACAGTTAGGAGATAGTGTCAAATACCTAGTATTCGATTTGATGTTTAATCCAGCTTGCGAAACATAACTACCTATATCCAGAGACTTCTGAAAAAGACTTCAAATGCTGTACAAGACGTTATCAATTAAGAAAAATATATAAAAACTTTATATTGCATTCAATTTAGTTACTTACTTACTTTCGTTCTAAGTTCTTGATACTTAGCTATAAGTTCTTCTAGTTCTGCCTTAGCTTCACCAGGTTCAACAATGCATGCTGATGCGGCAGCAACTTCTATTCCTGCAGCTTCACCTAAACGTTTCTTACTTGGTACGTAGAGGTAGGGCACTTTCTTCTCTTCACAAAGCAGAGGTAGATGTGCGACTATTTCTGGTGGATCGACATCCTCGGCTATTAGTACTAGTTTACACAAACCTCTTTCAACACCTTTCGTAACTTCGTTAGTTCCTTTCCTAATCTTACCTCCAGTTTCCTTACTTTTTTTCAGAGCTTGGTACGCTTTTTCTGCTACTTCTGGAGGTACTTCAAATCTTACGTAAAACGGTTTAGACTTAGACATATTTTATTCGACCTCTTAATGCTATGTTAACCGCTAGTAATGTAAAGAACTATACCTCGGTATTTAAGATATTCTGAAAATACTAATCATGTGTGTAGATAATTGTAACGATATTCCTGCTTATATCATCAATACGACCAAAACCTATTCTAACCATCTGTACAACTTCTCCTATGCTCAAATGCTTAATCGATTCTTCACCTACACTACGAAGCTTAAGTAATCGGAGCTTCTCTGCTTTAATGATTCTAACCTTCGTTATATTGTCAGCGGGTACCCATTGAACAATCGGGGCACCTAATTTCTTTGCATATTCAACATCTCCCCCTATATTTTCTGCGACTATCTCGCTATCTCTATGTCCGATTAACTTAATGTTCGTAAACTCCATCAGCCTAATAAATCCCACATTCTTGAATACTTCAGCATCGCTTGAGCTGATGAATACCTCAGGTCTGTTCAATTTAATCTCTCTATAACCTAGGTTAGCAGTAGGATGATAGGGTATTTTAATTGTTATAGGGGTTTGTAGATTACTTATTCTAACTTTAATAGGGTTCAAAACAATGAATACACGTTTTGATATAGGATCCAGTATTTTCCTATTGATAGAAGCGATATTTTCCCAGCTAATTAGAGCATCTACACCTTTAACACCGAGTTCTAAAATTATCTGTCTTATAGCTTCAGCTGAGATACCTCTTCTTCTTAGAGCTGCTATAGTTCCGAACCTGATATCATCTATACCCATGAATTTACCAGGGTTAGTCTTTAGTTGCGACTTAATCCAAGATTTGCTCAATATAGTTTTTTCTAACCCTACTCTTCCAAGATTTACTACCTCTGGATAACGCCACCCAAAATAGTGGTATATATACATCTGTTTAACAGTATTTACAGCATGCTCTCTCCCCCTAAAGATGTGTGTAACGCCCATTAAATGATCATCAAGTGCTGCCGCGAAATTGTAGGTAGGCCATAGAATATACTTATCCATTGTAATTGGGTGCGGATTTTTAGCGCTATCTATAATTCTGAACATGACCCAATCTCTTACAGAAGGATCTGGATGATTGAGATCTGTTTTAATTCTAACAACTGCTTCACCTTCTCTATACTCTCCAGAAAATATTCTATCTAGTCTCTCAAGATGGATTGAGGGATCTTCGTTTCTATGTGGGCATGCTTTTCCTTGATTCCTTAGCTCTCTAAATACTTCAGGTCTACATAGATCTACGTACGCATACCCGTTCTTGATAAGCTTTTTAAGATAGTCGTAGTATATCTCCATTCTCAAGCTCTGGATATACTCTTCGTCCCATGATATGCCAAGCCATTTCAGATCTTCCCTAATAATATCGTAAGCTTCAGGCATAGGTTTCTTTATTCTAGGATCGGTATCTTCAAACCTTAGTATAAACTTCCCTTTGTACATAACGGCATAGATATGGCTAATAATTGCAGCTCTAGCATTACCTAGATGTATTGGGAAATCAGGGTTAGGAGCAAACCGTGTTACTACTGTACCCCATTTATCGACATTTGGTAGTGGTGGGAGGCTTTTTACCTGGGGCTTTACCTCTCCTTCTATTGAAACACCTAGCTCTTCTGCGAGCTTCTTAACATCATCCATACTGAGGCTATTCACGTAATGAACAACATCTTTCACTATAGATACAACTTCTTTTGCGAAGTGGCGTAGATCCTTGAGCTCACCAAAGATTTTATTTACAACAGGTTCAACCCTAGCTTGGCCATACTTCAACCTATTCATAACAGCCTGTGCTAAAGCTTTCTTACGTATCTGCTCTTTAAGAGGCTCTGGTAAGCTCAATGACATTCTCCTCGCCTACGATGACTATGAAAAGGATCTTCTCATTCCTTGAAAAAACCTCGCCTATATAAAAAATAATACCTTTGCAAGGACTCTTTATAACTCTAACTTCAAATTTTTTCGTTACAACATAACATAATTTCGAATCTTCGTTAACTATGTGCCCT
The DNA here is from genome assembly GCA_020832925.1 of Desulfurococcaceae archaeon. Taxonomy (GTDB): domain Archaea; phylum Thermoproteota; class Thermoprotei_A; order Sulfolobales; family Ignisphaeraceae; genus Ignisphaera. Next base: position 27,042 of record JAJHRF010000006.1, read on the forward strand.
ATACCAACTAGTGGGAACATCTTCCTCCCTCTTACCTCAATAATCTCTACAGTAACATTGTTGTTCACCATCAGAGCTTTATTAGTGTTAGGTATTGTTACGACAGATCTGCAAAGAATTTTCTTGTTCTCTAGATCGAATATCAACGGTACAGCGCTTTCGTAAACAATTTCAACAAATTTCTTAAGACCCTCTACAGGGTTTGTGTAGAAGATCTCTCGATCAACATCTACATAGATAACGTTCTTAGTATTCACATACTGCTGTAGATCCAGTACTGGAGTGAATCTTTTCAAGGATGGCGATGTACTTGGAGAGTTCTGAATATTGTTTAAACACATTTCATCGATGTATATAATCGGGAACTCTATACGCTGTAGCTCTTCAACTAGCTTAGTAATTCCTTTTCACCATAAAATCTACTACTTCTTTTAGCATCTCTAGAGCTTCTTCATCCCGAGATTCGAGGGTTTCTAACATCGCCAACGCTTTTTCGGCGTATTTATCAGCTAAACTATTAGCATACTCTACAGCTCCCGACTTCTTAATTATGTTAGCTACATCTCTAAGCTCATCTATAGTAGCAGCTCTATTACCTATAACAAGCTTCATCTTCTTTTTCTCATCGTCGCTAACTTTATTATATGCGTAGATGACGAGAATAGTCATCTTTCCTTCTCGTAGATCGCTATAAATAGGTTTCCCCAGCACCTTTTCGTCCCCTAACAAACCCAGTATATCGTCACGTATCTGGAAAGATATCCCTGCGTAGGTCATGATCTCCTGCAACTTCTTCACGATTTCTTCATTACCTCTAGCTAGGGTGGCTCCTATAGCTGCTGAAGCAGCAAATAATGTTGCTGTTTTCTTGCGCACCATCTCTATATAATCGTCTTGGCTAACATTTTGACGTAATGGGAGAAGCATATCGAGAGCCTGACCCTCGGCTATCGTTATAGTAGCATCAGTCAAGTACTCCATAGATTTCAACACTCTCTCAGCTGGTACTCCTAGCTTTAGAGCTCCAAGAATACACCTATATGCGTAAGCATAGAGAGTATCACCTGCAATTATAGCCATATCTGTTCCCCAAATCCTGTGAACAGTAGGTACACCACGCCTAAAATCATCTTTATCTATTATATCGTCGTGGACTAATGTAAACGTGTGCAAAACTTCGACTGCAGCAGCGCCTGGTATAGCTATATCTTCTTCTCCTCCAGCTATTCTACAAGCTAAGACCGTTATTAGAGGTCTCAATCTCTTACCGCCGGCTTTTATATAATGGAGAGAAGCTTCATAAAGCTCTGCTGGGGTACCTTTTATTGTATTGAATATATAGTTATCAACTTTATTCGAGATAATAGTTGCATAATCAAAAAGTTTCATAGAGTTCACACAGTATAATGATCGCAGCAAGATATATAAGCGTTTGGATTTCTTAACTTCAACCTTCTTGCACAAATCCATGAAGCTAGCTTACCCAGTATAACTATAGGTGCTCTCCGCAAACTCTCTATGTTTTTCGATTGTGTCAACATCATTACAACTCTTAACTGTGTTAAGATTGTCTCGATAAAATTATCGACAGTCTTCTCTAAAACATGTTTAACAAATGGTTGAGCCATGCCGACGATATCAGCGCCTAATGCGATAGCTTTCGCAATATCAAGTCCATTTCTTATACCACCGCTCCCTATGACTACTATGTTGTCTATAGAAGCAACCTCAGCTATCGATATAGCTGTAGGTAATCCCCAAGTTTTGAAAATACCGAACACTTTTTCGCTTTGATTGGACCGGCTTCTCGCGAGTTCTATTGAAACCCAGTTAGTCCCTCCAGCACCAGCTACATCTATTATCTTAACACCTATGCTATAGAGAGCTTCTGCACATTCTCTAGAAAAACCGTTTCCAACTTCTTTAACTATGATTGGTACCTTAATCCTATCTACGATTCTCTGTATAGCTTCGAAAGAACCTCTAAAATCTCTATCACCTTCTAGTTGAACGAGTTCTTGAAGAATATTTAGATGAATAGCTAGCGCATCTGCCTCTATAGCTTCTACAAGCCATTCAACTGTTTTTATATCAAGTTTAGCTAGTTGTGCTATACCTATGTTAGCAATAACAGGTGCACTTCTAATAATCTTGCGCACAATCTTGTAGCTGTACAGAGTGTCTGGGTTAAGAATCATAGGACGTTGACTTCCAACACCCATTCCTATTCTGTATTTCTCAGCTACTTCAGCTAAAGCTTTATTTATTTCATAAGCTCTTCTAGTACCTCCGGTTATAGCCGTTATTATTATGGGTGCACCTAGTTTATATCCAAGGAATTCAGAGCTTGTATCAATATCGTTAAACGCCATATTGACCAACGGTTGATGCACAAAGTGGATATTCTCTAAAAGTGTTGTTAAAGGTCCTTGGTTTTCGGGTTTTAGCGCTAAGTCTATATGGTCTTCCTTTCTCTGCTCAATACTCAATATCGTAGCACCCTGGAACACCTAGTAATGGTTCCACATATAGCTTCATAGGTTCTACCCTCAATAAGACCGTTAAATATTACAACCTCTTTGATATTCTCAGAATAGTATTTATAAGCAAGTTCAAGCTTCAACCTCATACCTCCTGTCACATCGTACCCTTGTGTACTGCTAAACAGAATATCCTTGAAATCGCTTAGCCTTACTACATCGAGTAACTTAGCATCGGGCTCTGAAGGATCCTTATCATAAACCCCATCAACTGTTGTTGCAAACAGTAATCGTGAAGATGTTAGTTTGCTTCCTATGCACCAAACGATTTCATCGCCTGAAACAATTCTTGTTTTCTCACCAAACACTATATCTCCGTAGAGAATAGGGATTAAGCCTAGGTCTAGAGACTTCAAGATAGGTTCGATGAACAGATAAAGATCATTGTTACGTATTACAGCAAGTGCATGTGTATCAAAAACAACTGTAGGTAGTCCATAAGATGTGAATATATCCGATATAATCATGCTGAGCTCTCTCATGAACATAATGGTCTGGGTAACAGCACTAGCGGTATCTATACCTCCATGCTCTTTTACTACATAATGACCAAAACTTCCTCCACCGTGGACGATAATAATTCTGGAACAACACTCTTTATAAGCTTTAACTAGCTCTTGTGCAAGTCTTTTAAGAACACTAAATCTGATTGAAAAAGGTTTTGTCTTCTCCGTTACAAGACTACCCCCAAGTTTTAGAACAACAGTTGTCGTCATACAGATCACAAGTACTACCCATCTACAGAACTAATTCTTAGTTTGTAAAACTTTACTGAAGCTATATCAGCGATAGGTTTAATAAATGATCCTCTAGCACCAAGTATTTCATCTTTATCAATACTTAGGATCTCGAACACAGTCCCAGTCTCAATATCGTATAGTAATCTTAAGTACTTAAGAGTTTCTTTTGTTATAAAGCCTTTACTAGTAATATCCTGCGCTATCTTAGATACGACATGGGATGTGAATTTAAGTAATAGAGATGTAGATAGGCTGTCATAAGGTGATGATAGTTCGAGACATAGTTTGGTGCACCTAATATCTTTAACGAAATCTAGGTCGATATCTATAGCATTCAATTTTATACTTTCATAAACATCTCTTACTATACAAAGCCCTTGATAAACGTAAGCACATCTGAGGGACAAGGTATACGTAGGATTGATTGACCAGAACTTATTATCTAGAATTGCAAGGGTTTTTAAATAGTCTTCGTATTCAACCTTCTTGACGTTGAATGCACCAAAAACAGTCTCTGTAGTAATGATGATGAATCTAATTATGTCTGGTAAAAAACATTCACATTTAATATCTGATGAGCTATCAATACAGAGATCAAAAAGTTCTAAGAAGATATTGTTGAGGTATTGGTTAACGTATAAGCTCAAGTATTGGGTGTCAAGTCTTCTTAGCTCTTCCTGAGGCTTTGAGTTTCTGCATCGAGTAAGTCTGTAATCTATTCTTAAAATACATCTACAGGGAGCTCTAGTTGCAACGAAAATACCTCCATAGTCTTTCAAAGGCAATCCTATTAATGGAATCGCAGGTTTGACTGTTTGTGATTTAATTACCCTGTTCATAGATAAGACTGTGTTATACTGCTAGTGGCAGAGGTGTTATTGAGTATGAACTATAGCTTACGTTGTTGTAGTTTCGAATTGTTCAACAGGTATAGGTAGGTTATCTGTTAGACCTAATTCACCGCGTTCTCTAAGTATTTGCCTTGCTAATATCCAGTAGAGTAAAGCTATAGATTTTCTTCCCTTATTATTACCAGGTATGGCTAGGTCTATTCCTATGAGTTTATTATCTGTACTTACGAAAGCTACCACAGGTATACCCATTTTCAATGCTTCAATAAGTGGTTGTTCATCTACCCGTGGATCTGTTAGTATTATGATCTCTGGTTCTCGGTACAGTTCAAGTCTAGGGTTGGTCAACATACCTGGGGGGAATCTGCCAACAACAGGTATAGCTCCAACAATTTCAGCAAATTTTAGCACTGGTTGTCTACCGTATTGTTTTGTAGATACAACTAAGATCTTATTACGTTCGAATCTACTTAGAAATCTTCCCGCTATCCGTAATCTTTCATCGGTTTTCCTTATATCTAGTATGTAAAGTCCGTCAGGTCTAACTCTGAAAACAAATTTCTCCATATGTTTAGTGCATGTATGTGTTCCTATGTGAACACCTGCTTGTAGATATTGTTCCAGAGGTACTAGAAGCTCTTGTTGACTAAAGGTTTTCTGCTCCTCGCTCACAACCTTCACCCTACTTTACATTCCTATACCTAATCACTTCGTGGAATAGATCGACATGGGATAAAAACATTCTTCTACAACAATACCTCTTTATCCCTAGCTCGTCTAGAACTTTTTTAGGATCCTCACCTCTCTCTACACGTCTCTTGTATTCTTCCCATTTAGTAGCGATAGGATATCCACAGGTAAAACATCTAATAGGTATGATCATGAACTTCACCTATACGACTTCTGCCTAAACCTTCTCGCACTATATCTCATCCATTTCTCAGGTTCGGTTCTTCTAGGATCGCCAGTAAGCATAGTCCTATCGTACTCTTTGAAGAAATCTTTAAGAATTTGAAGATCAAAGTATGCGATAATGCCTCTAGCTACAGCTGTTCTAACAGCATAAGCTTGAGACATATACCCACCACCTTGCACATTTACCTCGATATCTATGCTGTTCCTAAGCTCTGGAGCTAGAAGTAGGTAAGGCTCCATCATTTTCAATCTTGCTAATTCTATAGGCCATATCTCGACAGGTACACCATTAACTCTAAATCTACCTATACCAGGTTTTATAACAGCTCTTGCAATAGCTGTCTTCCTCTTCCCAACACTTACGGTAATCTTCCTACCTTTAACTATATAAGGGTAAGCACCTGGTACTGATACCCCGGATGTGGGTTGGGAAACCTCAGCTTCACCCGAGCTCATGGCTTTACTACACCTTTCCATCCAAGCTCTTTAGCTATCACAGAGACTGGAACGATCTTCCGTCTCTTAAGGTATGAAGCATCGCAGTCTAAAATCTTTATTATAGTCTTATCTTTAAATTCTTGCGGTACACCGATATACGCTTTAACGTTCTTCAGGATCTTGAATCGTGATCTACAATGTTTAGGTAACATTAATTTCACAGATTTTTTGAATATATTTATCGGGTGTCTTGGTCTATGAATAGCATGTCTATAGGGATTTTTATGTGTTTTAACCTCTAGTAAAAGCTTATAGCTATCAACAACTGTTTTCTTGTCACCACTTACAACAGCTTTCTCTACGTTTATAACGTGGACTTTAAATCCAAGCATGGCGAGTTTAGCAACATGTGTAGCAAGTCTACCGAGAACACTATTTTCAGCATCAATTAGTATTTCTCGTGTTTTGAGGATATGCTCTACTACCTTAGGCTCTAGCTGTAACAACTCTAACTCTTTCGAATGCACAATAATAGGATTCTGCGAATTCATATTATCACCTTTATGTTGCCTCCCTTCGGATTAATTTGAAGTAGTTCTAGAATATGCATAACGTTTCCTCCAGCAGCCTTTATTTTCTGTATTGCTTGCTGAGAAAAAGCTATAGCAGCTACTGTAACTTTATGATCTAGATTACCTGCACCCAGCACTTTACCAGGTACAACGATAATATCACCATCATCTGTATATCTATTTATCTTCGAAATATTTACAACAATTCTTTTTCTAGCGGGTTTCTCTAAAAGTTCCGCTAAGTATCTCCATATAGCGGCGTTGTATCTATTTGCATAACTCCTTAAAACTCTGATAGTCTTCCTTAACACATAATTCGTAGGGCCTGTTCTTCTCACGTAGTAACACCTTTAGCAATTTTTTCTACGAACTTTTCAAGTTCATTAAGTTCGTTTAAAAGTATATATACAGCTTCCCGTATAATCGTTTTAGCTTTCAATGAACCTGCGCTCTCAATCCTTAGTATATAGTGGTCCTTTACTTCACTCACATCAATTGCATTATTAGGACAAGCTTTTACACATTGTTTACATAGGATACAGCTATATATATCTAGAACCTTAAGCTCTGCATTCTCTATCTTGAGCGTACCTCTGGGACATACCTCTACACATTTCCCACATAAATTACATAACTTTCTATCGATTCTTATATCGGCCACATACCTTGTTACAGCAACAGTTGCAGGACTCCACTTAGCGTGCTCTAACCCTCTTCCAACCCTAGCCTTCATTTCTAATGCTATTCTTTGACCAGGTGCTAAGATAACTATAGGGATATTGTTGTAAACAGGAACAACATTAGGATCATCACTTTTGATATCGCCTGAGTACACCGTTATTTCTCCTGATGTAGCTTCAGCCTCCAACACCATATGTACAAAACATTCATTACAGATACTTGTATCTAGACCCTCCGTTGTTGATGAGCATTTCTCGCAGATCTCAGGATCAAGAGATTTTATCTTCTCGATAACATCCTCTGTTCTCAAAGGTATTAAGGCTAGTCTATGAGCTAAAATCTCGTCAAACATGGAAGAAGTATTCACAACAATCATAACCTCGTCTATAGCGTATGTCGGTACTTTTGCTAATGCATATCTTCTTATAACGTTTAGGAATGCTAGAGGAACCCCTTTAACCTCAAGCTCTATAACCTCTTCTGCATGCTCCTTTATTGATATCTCCATTAATTGCTACACCCTTCTTCCACGTCTACCTCCGGGTCTACGCGTAGTATCGTGAGGTATAGGTGTTACATCCTCTATCCTTCCAACGATAAAACCTGCCCTTGCAAGTGCTCTGATAGCGGCTTGAGCTCCAGGTCCAGGGATCTTAGGACCATGCCCACCTGGTGCACGCACCTTTATATGGATAGCAGTTACACCCTTCTCCATAGCTTCTTGAGCAACACGGTACGCAATCATCATAGCAGCATAAGGACTAGGTTTTTCTCTATCAGCTCTAACAACCATACCACCAGAACCCCTGGCTACAGTTTCAGCTCCACTGATATCTGTTATGTGAACTATGGTATTATTGAATGATGCGTATACATGGGCTACACCCCATTTCAACTCTCTTTCAGCTATGGACATTTACCTCACCCTATAGCCATTTTCATGATTGAGGAGAAGAGGTTCGCATGTTCTTTACGAATGGAGAACTGAGATGAAAATCTATGTAAGGTTCTTCATCTCTCGATACGAGGTAACTAGGTGAAGCAACTCTTTTCCCTTTTATAGCTATATGTCCGTGAACTATTAGTTGCCTAGCTTGGTGAATAGTTTTTGCTAATCCTTTTCTCCAAACTATTGTTTGTAATCTTCGTTCTAGAATAGCTTCTACAGTAAGCGATAGTATATCGTTTATATCAATGTTTTCTTTATCTACAAGCCCCATTCTATAGAGTTTCTTACCCAGTATCTCCAACTCCTTTATTCTCTGCTCTGGCGGAAGTGCTAGCAACGATCTCGCCCTATACCTTATCTTCCTAAGCATAGTTTCTGCAATCCAGAGCTCTCTCTTATTCCTTAGCCCGTAGGTATAGACAAGCTCTAGCTCCCTTTCAAGCCTAGTCTTTATCCATGGGTGACCAGGTGTTTCGTATTTTTTCCTAGGTTTCTTCGGATCACCCATATATTACCACCTTACTTTTGTTGTTGTTGCTGTTTCTTACGTACTACACCTACAGTAGGACCAATTCTCCCAGTTGTATGAGTTCTCTGACCTCTTACCTTGTATCCTAATGCATGCCTTATACCTCTCCAGCTACGAATCCTAATCTCTCTATCAATATCTTGTCTAGCATAAAACATCAACTCTGAAGCCACTAAATGCATATCTAGATTTGTTTCATAATCTCTCCTTCTATTAAGGGTCCACGAAGGAAACCCATACTTTAACGGATTCTTTACAGCATCCTCTATTTTTTTAACATCTTCGTCTGATAGAAATCCTACCAGCATGTAAGGATCGTAACCTAGGATTCTACACAAAGCTAGCGCCATATTATATCCTACACCTTTTATCCTCGCTAACCCCCACGCCAGTTGGAGCTCTCCAGGGATATCAGTTTCAGCGATTCTAACTATATGTCTGTATGATGTTGTTGACAAGCGGAACACCTACCTCTACAACTCCACGTAATGTTAAGTTTCACCCTTTCATACTAGCTTTAACCTTCGTACTAGGGTTAAAAGCTCTTTACATAATCATACTATGTGTATAATTTTTGTGATACTAAATAAAACGATGTTACAGAGATGGTATTGCTAACTATATGGGGGGTATGGAAACTTGCAGAGGTGATGTGAAGAGCTGAGTAGAGCGTGTAGATATTATAATGATGAATAAAGTAGTTATAGAATAGATCAGCTGAGACAGGTTTAATCACCCTTCATACACAAGGGGATCGGTCATCATCAAATAAAAGTAGTGTACTAAATACACTAAAAAGCTGTAGATAAGATGATGATACGACGGTCTTCTGAAATATGATGTAACTTCTCTTCGCTGAGAACATCAATCACGTTAAAGAAGTTCAGCATCGGTAGGTCGATCGCAATCCTAAACGTGATTTTACTACATCGAATTTTCAAGAATAGTATCTCTATTTGTTGAGAACCTGAGCTCTTTCGGTTTTCATAATTATTTATAGTGTTGGTATTTATAATTGTTAAGACCTCTTCTACAAGATTTTATAAATTTTTAAAACATCTATGTTTATTGGCGACCCGGCTAGGCGATAGGAGCTATGCTCTAAACTTAGGTGAATTGAAGATAGATAGGAGTAACGTTCTGTTGAGCTCGACAGTTACCCATGATTCCACAGCAACATTAAGCTCTATGGGTGAGGTAGAAGTTCATAGATAAGACTCTGAAAAACCTTGAGATAAAGAGGGTAACTATCTAGAGACAAATGGACCATTTTATAGTCGAAGATTTAGTTTGTTGGCGCCGGGGGCGGGATTTGAACCCGCGCGGGGGTTTCCCCACCGGCTCTCAAGGCCGGCCCCTTAGACCGCTCGGGCACCCCGGCACTAATAAATTATCCTCTATGAGTAACATACTTTTTAGAAGCTATAAAACTTTTTGTCTTTATCTTAGCTTTGTTTTCTTGATAATAAAACTTTGTAACCTTTCTTAGAGACTAAGATGTTCACATTTCCGAAGACTGACAACATTAGTTTGCGTACTTTTTCCGCTCCTTTTCTTGCGACAATCTGTAGTGTACCACGGTGTTTAAGATATCGAGGAGCTTCTTGCACAATCTTCTCGACAATGTCCATGCCTGCGGAGAACGGGGGATTTGAATATATAGCGTTGAATTTCAAATCTTTCACAGGTTCGTAAAGGTTTCCGTGAAGAACTTTCACTTTTTCAGGGTTTAATCTGTTCCTCAAGATATTCCTTTTAGTAATTTCTACAGCATCTTTATTTATATCAGTCATGTATACCTCGAGTTTTGGGTTCAGCTTCGCTATAACAATGCCTATCACACCGTATCCGCAACCTATATCTAGGATAGTGCCTTCCTCTGGAATCTCAGCGTACTCTAATAATAATTTCGTACCTTCGTCTACATGTTTATACGAGAAAAGTCCAGGTACTACCTCGAATTCTACACTAATACCTCTAATGAAATCAGATATCAGTATGTATACTCCTTTACGTGTCTTAACTTTGTAGTAATGGTTTGAAACCATTCTAAGTCCCTGACCGTTGCTAATTCATTGCTTGCTGTATCTGGGGTTTATCCTTAGAGCTCTTCCATGCTTTAGGATAGACACCAGGATCCATTATAACTCTATTGATCTCTACGGCAATACCTTTCTCAGCTTTTAAGATCTCTTCACTAGACATAAGAGCTCTACCTACAGCAACGAGCTCTCCTTTCAAAGTCATTACAGCTACTGTATCATCCTTATTAATGTTCTTCGACAATATCGCGATGCCTGGTACAGCTAGTTGAGCTCCGTGAGCTATAGCGTCTACAGCTGTATCCCTTACTAATACCTTTGGTAGATGAGCTGCTATGTACTCCATGGGCACGATATATTTCCTTAAGAGTGTATCATCTTTATACCTATTCCATATGTAGAGAGCCTCCGATAGGTTCTGCATTGTAACGAGGTTTAGATCTTCTGTTAAATGGGCTACAGCTGTTCTCCTTAACTCTCTCATATGAGCTCCAACACCTAGTAGTAGACCTATATCGTGACACAGTTTCCTAATATATGTGCCAGATTCGCATCTTACTTTGAAAAGCACATGTCTACCCTCAATCTCCAGTACATCTAACGAATATATTTCTCTAACTCTTAAAGTTCTTTTGACTGAAGATCTTAGAGGAGGTCTTTGATAGATCTTGCCGATGAAGAGCTTCATAGTTTCTATAACTTTGTTTGAATCAACATTGTCATGCAATTCCATGAGAGCTACGTACTCTTTATAAGAATGCATAAGTATTCCTATAACCCTAGTTGCCTTATCTAAGGCTATAGGGAGCACCCCCGTAACTTTGGGGTTTCCCCGCCTAGCCCTTTACATAGGGCTAGGCTCTAGGGTCCCCCCATGCCCTGCTTTCTCTAATCCAAACATCTTCTTTACCCACGCAACTACTTCATGACTAGTTGGTCCTGGGGGTTTATCTAAGACTATGAGACCACTTCGTATGTATAGCTCTGTTGGTCGTTCATATGGTAGGTATCCATACTTTTCGTTGGTATCTTCATCGATTTTCACGACATATTCCTGATTTAAACCTGCAATTCTATCTAAAGTCCTGATAAACTCTAAGCCCTTCTCCTTCATACTGTACACCGTATGCTAGAGTAGAACTTTGTTACAACAGTTAAAAACTCTTAGCTATTAGGATAATGATTATATAGAACGTTGCATCATGTTTTTACTTCTTTAGAAGCATAGGTGTCAACTTCATCTTTACACGTTCTTTCATGAAGTCTATAAGCCCTGCTTTTTCAAGAAATTTAGCGACTTCTTCATCCGAAGCTCCTTTAGGTATATCTATCTTTAAATCTAGGACCTCTAAATGATTTATATTACATCTCCTTCTCTTAACTCCGCTGATATTCTTAGGCCCTGTCACTAATACAAAGTTATCGTCTATTATATCAACTATTACGCATTTACGACCTGCTTCGCGTCCAGCTATCTTTATACAAATTCTGCCAACCTCTATTGCAGGCATAGTCTAGACCTCATACCTAGCCTTAAATTTTTAAACACACTACGGTCTAGCTTATAGGTTTTAATCATATTGCAGCAAATAACGTATAGTGTTACGTAATTAGGCAACGTTATTTATAAATTTCTCAAAGATGCAGATAAAAACGTAGGTGAGACACTATGAGTACAGCAGTTCAGCTCACGATAGAGCCTAAGGTATTATTCGCTTACCCAAGTGCTCGAGATTTTACGAAAATACTTAAAACGTTGTCGGAGATTGTGGATGAAGCGGCTTTCCAGGTAAATGGATCTGGAGTTCATGTGAAAGCGTTAGATCCGAGTAGAATTGCTATGATGATTGTAGACCTTCCTCCGGAGGCTTTCCAGGAATTCAATGTAAAAGACGAGCTCTCCATAGGTTTAGCTGTATCAAACTTGACCAAGATCCTTAAGAACTTGAAGAAGGGTGATAGAGTTGTTATAGCTGCGAATGAAGAGTATGTAGAGATAGTTGTTGAGGGTGCCTCAGGTGCTAGACGCTATAAGTTTAGGAATCTTAGCGTTTTATCGGAAGAGATACCAGAGCTCAATCCACAGTACGATGTTGAAGCTTTAGTCCTAGCCTCACCTCTAAGAACATCCCTAAAAGAGCTTACAGACATAACAGCAACTGTAGGAATATCCGCAGCACAAGATGTTCTAACATTCTTTGACTATGATGCAAAGAGAAGTTCTTTCAGATTATCTACTGCTTCAGGCAATATACTAAGTCTAACAATAAAGAAAGAGGTCACAGCAGCATTTGATAGCGAATACTTATCAAAATTCCTTGAGATACTGAGCCTTAGTAACCAGGCAGAAATTAAGTATGGATCAGAAGCACCTCTAAACATAGTTATCGAGTTCTCTGGAGGTAAAGCTGTATACTATCTAGCTGCAAAGATTTAAATTCTGCATATCCAAGGGATAGCAGTGCGAACCTTGTCTTTCAATTCTTTCAAGATCTTATTAAGTATTTGGGTCCCTTTTAATATTGATATAGGGCTAAGATCTATAAATAATTCCCTTCTTTAGAAATAGGTTAGAACCTTACTAAGTAAAATCCTGAGAATTTTCATGATTACAACTCGAGGATTCGTTTAGTATCAGATATTCTTTCAATTCGATTAAAGAACGAAAGTAAACAGATTTGATGGTATATCTTCTTCAGTTACTCGATGTTGTTGAATCGCGATATTCTGCTTCTTGCTGTCTCTTTGAAGAGACTAGAACTTTTCTTAGATAGAGAAGTGGGTTCTTTACTCTGCACTCAGCTTTACACATACCTAAAGTCTTCATGGTATTGCAACTATATATGAGATACTTCTTTCTTGAACCTCTTAACCCTGCTAGGTGTTCCACTTGATACCTAGCAATTTTTTCGTTGAAATCCGGACTATGGCTAAAGAGCTTAACTACAATCTCTAAGTCTACACCGAGATTTATCAAGAATGTTGCTATAGCGAATCTCTGATGATGCGATAGGTTTTCTCCTCGTAGTATAGCCTCAATTAAATCGCGTATGCATGGAGGAAATATTTTTTGAGATATCGCTACGAGTTGTTCGATGCTTGAAATCTTTGAGATTTCTTCTAATAGAATTTTTGTACCAAGATTCTCAGATAGATTAGCGGATTGTTTTACGGAAGCAATTTCGAGATTTAGCAAGTTCTGGGTAAATCTCTTAATGGCTTCGGCAAGTTCTTGATCATAGTCTCTCAAAATATTGAAAAGCATCTCTTCAAGTTTATCTCTACTTTCGCAAAGATTTCTTATGTTCCTTAACTTTGTGCTAAGTACATTGTATATCTGTTCAGAAAGTAACCTTAGTACTTTATCCCTGGTTTCTAGATATACATAGCCTCTACCTAGAATTACAGAAGATAACTTCCATGGCTGTTCTGTAAACATTTTCTTAGCTGCACGTAGGTAATCAACTATGGGAATTCTGTATCTATAGCATATGGTTAGAATAGAATCATTTTTAGTAATGCTACTCTGAATCTCTTTAAAACATTTAGAACCGCTATACTCTAGTCTCACCTCTATTCTGCGACTAAAACGAGCAATACTATCGTCATCTAGATTATTCAAGAATTTAGCTCTGAACATCCTGGAGAACCTTAGCGCGAATCTATGTATATACATATCGCCTATAGCTATAGAGAGTAATGCTAAAGCTAGGTAAACATGATTAGGTAGTTCAAATAAATCACCGCTATCTGAATCTATATCACGAGGGTATTCTAGGAACATGTTATTGAGTATTGTATCGAAATCTCTATATAGCTTTAGTAACGAACTTAGTTCTACCTCCTGTAAAAACCTCTTTAAGTACCTGAACAGATCTTCGCAAGACTTAGCCTCGAGAATACTTAGCAACACCTTATCCATACTCTCACTGCTATCCATACTTAGTACAGCCTAACTTAGTTACAGCTTCTTCAATATATTTCAACACCTCTTCAGATCTACAATGTTTCTCTATGTATACACAGACTTTATCTCTTTCTTTCTCTGGCAAGATTTTTATAACTAGTAAAGGATTTATCGGAGGATCAGGGATATCGTGTGAAGGTTTTTCTCTACCCATATATATCCATCTCAGCTTCCCATCGCTGTAAACAAGTCTATACCAGTACTTACCATAGTAGTGATACACCTTAGTTCCGTAAGCCGTCTTCTTTACAATGATATGCACAGGTTTAAGATATACACCATATTTTTTTAGTAACGTGTTATATCTGTATAGCGAGGTCTTGTATACATCAATTAGTTTATCGATTAACAGTTCTGCACATCTAGAGTCTAAACAGAAAAGCAGTTGTACATCATCGCCATTATTAGGCACTTTAAACCCTATACATTTCTTCACGGAGACCGATATATATCTGGGTAATCTAGTTAGTTAATACAATGAATCAAACCTTTATAGCGAAACTTAACATAGGTAATCACTATTTTAAACTCTCGATAATGGATTGAGCTTTTTTAACATGTTTATCGCCAACATTAAGAGTTAAACCTTGATCTAATGTTAATTCTCCTGCTACCAACACTGTTTCAACAATGTAGTTGAGCATCGATATCTCATTGGCGATATCTATCTCCGTCATTGGGATAGGCCCTACCGGAGGTTTTGAATAGTCTAGCAGTATTACGTCAGCTACGCCTCCTTCCTCTATTGTTTTAGCACCTATATCTAGGTTTAGAGGATTGTAGTGGCATAGGATATCTAAGATTGTTCTGGGATCTTCAAATGATTTACCTATAGTATGTATTAAGTTACGTGGATTTAGGTTTAGATAATCACGTGAGATAAGTCCTAAACCTTTTCTCCATAGCGTAGAACTAGTTGCTGCAACTCTTTTGAATTGCGGAGGTATAGAGACCTTCTCTTGACCTATGACCACAACGTCTTCTAGATTCTGAAGCACGAGTTCATTATTGATGAGGTTGTCTTCGATATATAGTTTGATGTTCATTGATTTTGCAAGATCTAGGAGATCTTTGGTAATCTGCTTCTTGACATAGAAGCCGAATGTTATAACTCCCTTCGTTATTGCATCAGGATCTTTAACGTTTTTCATGGTATTCCTAATCATGTCTTCAACTAACCTAGGGTCTAAACCGTCGACAGGAAGAAGCACTCTAACGCGTATCCAACACTCATTGGCTGCCATAGCTATACCTGTGAGTAGTTTAGGATTAGGTGGTTCTACGTATGTTACAATAGATGTTGCACCTGCAAGTATAAGAGATGCTAATGAAACTAATGATAACGTCTCTATATCGCTTAAACTCAATGTTGTTAAGATATTCTCTTTTCTACTAGACATGGTTTTGAATCGAAACATGTAGTCAAAGAAGTTACCTATACCTACGACGAACCCAGGTAATGCTACAGAGTACATGCCATCGATGATATAGTCAGCAAATTCTAGCTCTGGTGGAGGAGCTCCTTCGCCTACAGCTAAGATAAGCCCCTTATCTATGTACAGATAACCTTTATCTATGAATCTTCTATTCAATGATAGTGAATATATTGTCGCATTCTCGATCAGTATCTTCATAGCTCTTAAACCTTGTATACCTATCTCTATCCATCTATATTCCTGTGTATTAAGTTATGTGATTCCAAGGTACATTTAGGTAACAGGATTTACATGTCTAAAAATAGTTAGAAATAAAACTTTTGATTACCCATGCAAGATTGTATCTAGATGCTTATCTTCGTTATGCTATTTCTTTTTCTCTTTCTCTCTTTCAACTGCTACAACTCTTACCCCAACACCGAATAGCTTTCTGAATATCATGTCCAAGAATTTAACGTAGGCTCCTCTCTGACCTACAGCAGCTCCTACAACATCTTCGTAAACCTTTATTTGTAGACTAGGACCTGCGAAATCTACCTCCGGAATATGTTTCCATATCCATGATGTTGGATGGACAGTTCTAACCATTTCCTTAAAGTCTAAGTTTAGCTCTGCACCTCTAAGTCTTTTTCCAAGCTCTTTTTCAGCACTATTTATTCTCTCACCACCTCTACCTATAAGCCTACCCATATGACCTTGCTTCACTATTACAAGTGCGTCGGGTACGTATTCCTGAGTTATCTCGTAGTTTTTCTTAGGCTCGGTAAGGTCGACAACAGTTATGATATCAGCATCTGGTGCTTTAGATTTAACTACATCGTATACTTTCTTCTCTTCCTCGGTTAGAGCTCTAGATCTCAGTTTGTACTCCAGTAAGAACCTCAAACCTCTTCTAGCTCCCTCTCTAACTATATCCTTTATCCCTAAATCGACAACATAAGATTTTTCCTCACTTAATAGAACTTCTCTTATTATTGCAGCTGGATCGTGTCCTACTTCTCTAAGTGCTTGAAATATCGGATCCCCTGCAACTATTAATCTACTATTTCTACCAACCCTTACAACAGCTTCTATGATGCTCTCAGGCTTCATGAGCTGTATATCGTCTAAGAATATGATAGAGTTATCGAAAGATCTACCTCTAAGGTATTTAGGATCCGCTAAGACTATTCTTCCTTCATTTATGAACAATTCAATTTTGCTCCACTCTATGTAATCACCTACGATATCTCTTATGTAGCTCTTCATGGCGTTAATAAAAGCTTCAGGTCCTCTAGATATATCTAGTTCTTGACCTGTTACAATATCTATTATGGGTCTTATTATGATAAACCTTGAAAACTCATTGTTTAAAATACTATCGATACCGTATGCTAAGCTGAACAGTGATTTACCTGTACCCGTAGGTCCGAAGAATCCTAAGATTTCGTAGGTCTTGTCTTTTAATGCTCTATACATCTCCTCTTGTCCTGGTGTTAAAGGTTTAAGGTTGTCTAGTATACCCATGTGATACCACCTTAAGTTAGATACCTTTGTTTACTCAGTCGTCAGTCTATATATCAACTTCTTTAAACATCTTAAATAGTTTTTCTAGTCTCTTCTTACCTTCGATGAGGATTTCATTAGCTATAGCTACAACTTTGTTTAAATCGTTTACAAGTACATATTCACCATCTTTTAGTAAGAAAGATGTCCAAGTACCGCTTACAACTTCAATAACGACTCCTTCCTCGCTTACCGATATAATACCACTATGCTTAAAACCCGCTTCTCGAGCTATGGATAGGACTTTGCAAGCCACTTCAATACCTGGTGCAATGAAATGGATAATAGGTCCGCTGGAGATTAACCAAAACCTATGCAGTGGTTTAGAACTGACTATACTAACAACTTCCTCTACTGTTACAGGTTCGTGTTTCTTGAAAACTATGTATGATTCATCCCTTAACCAGGGATATAAAGCATCGACAATAGTTATTCTACCGCTACACGAACTAGTTGTAAAAACATTCCTCTTAGTGAATACGAGTTTAATGAAATCAATTATATCTCTATCAGCGTAGCCTATCTCTATATCCTCTAAAAATCTCTTTAACGCTTCTTCTCTACGCTTAGTCCATAGAGCTCTATCTACTTGTACATAACAAGACTTTATCATAGCCTCTATACCGACGACTTGAAAATCTTAGCCAGCTCTTCTTTAACAATAGAAGCGACTGTTTTACCATCGATGCGCCCTCTTAACTCAGCCATAACCTTCCCCATAATGAACTGAAACGCTTTTTCTCCTCTAGCTTTCACTACCTCTAAATTCTCCCCTATTTTGATCCTTACTATACGTCTAACTTCATCTTCAGAAATTCTCGTTTCAGCGACAACATTCTTCAATTCTTCATAACTTATACCTGGGTTCTTAATAATTAAGCTGATAATGTTCTTCAAAACCTCTTTATCTTTAATACCATAGGATTCGATAAGTTTTGCAATCATGTGTAGATGTCTATCCTCTAGAACTGATAAATCTAGACCTTCGCTTCTAAGTTCGCCAAGTATGGATGTAAGTAAAGTTGCTATAACCTTAGGTTCGACTTTGTATAATTTAATCAATTCCTCAAATATATTAAGGTACTCGCTGTACAGTAACTGTTTAGCTAGCTCTATGCTAAGATCATAAACTTTAGTTAGCTCCTCCATCTTAATCTCGATAGGTGGTGGAACTAGTTTCTCAGCTTCTCTTAGAATAGTCTCGTCTATTTTTATTGGAGGAACATCTGTTTCTGGATACATTCTAGCAGCACCTGGTTGAGGTCTAAGATATCTCGTTGTTCCATCTTCGTTAGCTCCTCGGGTTTCTTTAGGTATACCGTAGAGAGCTTGGCAAGCTCTTTCTTTAACAACTTGAAGAGCTTTCAAAGCTTTCTCCTTCTCATCTACCACTATCACAAACGCATCTCTTTCTCCCATATTCAGTATCTTCTTAATCAAAGCAATAGTCTGTTCATCTATTCCGTAGTTAGGTAATTCATCACTGTGAATTATCCCTTTAACTCCAGCCCATTGTTTAGCGTAATCAGCAAGTTCTGTACCAAATCTCCTATTAGTTTGCAGTTCCACACCTAGTAGTCCATCGAAATACGGTAATTTGATAGCGTAAACCCTATGCCCCTTCCTTAAACCACTTTGAATAATGTTACTTTTACAATCCTTAACATATTCAGTAATATCGATAGGGGTCTGAGCCATTATCTCTTCAGCTTTAGCACCTCTTTTCTCAAGCTCATTCTTAATCATTAGAAGCCCTACAAGTCTTCTAGCCTCTTCCTGTATAACCTTCGGTATAAGCTCGAGTTTCTGAATACCTTTGATCTCTATCTTCGGGCTTCCCTGGATCGACAAGTTCAGATCCTGTCTAATAGTACCTATACCTCTTTTAACCTTGCCTGTCATCCTGAGTAGAAGCCCAATTTTCTCTGCAACACGTTTAGCTTGTTCAGGAGATCTTATATCAGGTGCTGTAGAGATCTCTATCAAAGGTATGCCGAGTCTATCTAAAGCGTAGGTTACAGACGAAGTTTCTTCAGCTATCTTCCTAGCTGCATCCTCTTCAAGAGCAATTGTTTGAATATTAATAACACCTTCTTCATCTACTATATACCCACCCAAAGCTATTATAGCTGTTCTTTGAAATCCTGTAGTATTCGAGCCATCTACAACTATTTTCCTCATAACATGTACTTCGTCCACAGGTCTAGCATTCAATGCTTTAGCTATCGCTAAAGCTATTGTAAGAGCTTCACGATTAAGTTCATGCGGAGGTTCTTCATCTAATTCGACAAGACATGAACAATCTTGTGGCATTACATAGATATACCTCCTCCCTCTCTGGGTTTCGAATGCTGCCGCAGCATCTATCTCTCCTAACTCACTGCGGGTGGCCCTAAGAAATCTTACGAACTGAACTGAATTAGCAAGGTCTAATTCTTTGACAAGCCTCGTTTCGCAATTACAGAAGAGTTTATGCTTTGTGTTTAATTGTTGGTGTATCTCAAGCCCAGCTACAAGTCCTAATCTGTTGTAGTCTAAGTTTTTAGGTATTTCAAATGCTGCTTTCAATTCCTATCGCCGTTCTTCGGCAACCTCCTATTGTTATAATTATTTACAAGCAATAAATACTTTACCAGGAGATAGGGATCTAAATCCTTAAAATGAGAATAATGTACAACATGCTATTAATACGAAGCTCGATATCGAGAAATAACGAAGATGAAAATGGGGTATTATTTAACTAGCTGAAGCCGTAGCAGTTGTAGAGGCTTTCTTTCTTGGTACTGATGAAGGGGGTACTACAGTTGGTGTAGGAAGTCCTTGAGCTTTTCTTTGTCTAATCCAGTACTCACGTCTATTTCTTATCCTTGGGACAAGATTTCTCTTAGGTTTCGGGGGTATCTTTGGTGTTTGATTCCTAACTTTACCTGCTTTCGTAAGCGAACCGTGTGAAGGCATGAAGCCTCACTAAATCAGAGCTTCTACGCTAACAACCTTAAAAATTTAACTAGTTTTCAGATCATAAAGTTTTACAATATTGATAGAAACCTTAACATATCAACAATTCTACTACTTATCGATAATATGATTCAGTATTGGTAGCGTAGATCATCTGATGATGTGTTATCGTACAGCATAATATATTTATTAACCCTAATGCTAGAAGTTGAATTGTAGGTGTTACGTGATGAGTAAGAGGATATACATAGCTGACACAGTCATAGGAACTTTCGCTGTAGATGAGAATGGCAATATAGTGGACAAGGTTTTGTACCCCAAAGACTTGGGAGCCGTTGTGGAGGAGCTACTAGCGGTATCTGAAGGTAGGTTAAACAACGCATTAATTCGGTCAGTAGAGAGCTTGAGATCAAAACTTGGGTCTGAGGACTATGTACTAGTTGTTGAAGATCCCGATGTAGCGGGTCTACTCTCTCAGAGAGGAATAAAATGTGATGTTGCTGTTGCTCCAGAAGCTGTAGAGAAAATTCGTAGTAGTTTACCTAAGATAGCAGTAGACCTAGGACTTTTCAGCGATGAGAAAAGCTTTAGAGAATTTGTTCATACGCTATCTCTAGAGTTAACGAGGAGGAAACTTAGGAGGTTTGCTCAGAAAAGAGATCTATTAGCTGTTCAAGCAATTAGAGCTATCGACGATATAGATAAAACTCTTAACCTATTCGCTGTAAGGCTTAGAGAATGGTACAGCATACATTTCCCAGAGCTAGACGATTTATCGAAAGAACATGAAGAATATGTAAAGATCGTAGCTGAAACAGGCTATAGAGATCAAATGGATGCTAAAACTTTAACAAAACTTGGAATCGCTGAGGGAAGGGCTAAGAGAATAGCTGAAGCAGCTCGTAAAAGCATAGGTGCAGATATCTCGGAGATGGACTTGAACATGATTAGGCAGTTCGCAAGTATATGGTTAGAACTACGCGAGTTAAGAGAGAAGCTTACTGAGTATATAGACCAGGTCATGAAGGAAGTTGCGCCAAATGTAACAGCTCTAGTAGGACCTTTACTTGGTGCAAGATTGCTAAGCTTAGCTGGAAGTCTTGAAGAATTAGCAAAACTACCTGCAAGTACTGTTCAAGTTCTTGGCGCGGAGAAAGCTTTGTTTAGAGCTCTTAGAACAGGTGGTAAACCACCAAAACATGGTGTTATATTCCAGTTTGCAGAGATTAGAAGAGCTCCTAAATGGCAAAGAGGTAAAATTGCTAGAGCCTTGGCAACAAAGTTAGCTATAGCAGCTAAAGTTGATTTCTTCACCGGAAGATACGTAGGCGACGAGCTTAAGAAGAGATTATATGAGAGGATAGAGGAGATAAAGAAGTTGTATCCAAAGCCGCCTAAGAGAGAGGAGAAGAAACCATCTAAAGTAGAGAGGAGAAGAGGTAGACAATAAACTAAACTTATTAATTCCCTAATATGTAAATTTCGTGGGGTAACAAGATGTCTGAAGTAGTCAATCTATACGAACATGAAAAATATAAATGTGTATACGTAGTGGAGCTAGACGATGGTTCAACAAAATTAGCTACGAAGAACCTTGTACCAGGTAAAAGAGTTTATGGCGAGCATCTATATAAATGGAAAGATGGAGAATATAGAGAATGGAATGCATATAGAAGTAAGCTAGCTGCAGCACTAGTTAAAGGCCTTAAAGAGCTTCCTGTTAAACCCGGGCAGAAGATACTGTACTTAGGTGCTGGATCAGGTACAACAGTAAGCCATATCTCAGATATAGTTGGTCTTGAAGGCATGATATACGCAGTAGAATTCGCTCCAAGGGTTATGAGAGAACTTATAGTGGTTGCAGATGATAGACTAAACGTTGTCCCTATTCTTGAAGATGCTAGAATGCCTAGACGTTATAGATTTATTGTGGAGGAGGTTGAGGGACTCTACGCAGATATAGCCCAGCCAGAGCAAGCATCTATAGTTGCAGATAATGCTGATATGTTTCTAAAAGATGGTGGATGGCTTCTTCTAGCAATTAAAGCGCGAAGTATTGATGTAACAGCGGAACCTAGTGAAGTTTACAAGAGGGAGATAGATACACTTAAGAATAGAGGGTTTGAAATAGTAGATGTAGTACACTTAGAACCTTTCGACAAAGATCACGCAATGGTTTACGCGGTTTTCCATAGGAAGAGATAGCAAAGTGCTCACCAAACATAATCCATGAATAGATCTACGTATTTTATTCCCCAATTAATCAAATGCTTCAGAACGAATATAGTTGAAGAAAGTAGACTTTTTAAAAAGAAATAAGCAAGTGAATGTGTAGAAGTATGTGCTGAAGATGAACACAGTAGATAACAAGGTTATGAATGAATTAAGAACTTTAGGTGTTGAAATAACTCACAAGGTAGAGTATCCTAGATCAGATAAGAAACTGTTAGATTACATAGTTAAGAAAGAGCCTCACACAATCTTCATAAAGATTGTGCATAACCTGAATACCAATAGTAGTATCTTTAAAGAGCTTAAAAGATTTACAAACTTTCTAAATATGAATGCTTTGGTAATAGCTAATAAGATAAACGATGATAATATAATTGACGGGGTTCTGTATATAAAAGATAAAATAGGTATTGTTCAAGCTGAAACAATACATGGTATAGCTAAAGGTGAAAAAGTTTATATATATGAATACAAAGGTTCGTTCTATGTTAAGATTGATGGTGAAAAATTGAAGAAGTTAAGAGAGAGGAAAGGCTTAGGGTTAAGCGAGCTAGCTAAACGCATTGGCATATCTATAAAAGCGTTGCGGATGTATGAAGAAGGTTTAATAGATATGACTGTGGAGAGAGCGTATAGATTTATAGAGATATTCGATAGAGAGTTTGAGGAAGTTCTTAAAGAAGTTGACATATTTGCAGACAGAATTCAAGAATCACTACATCATACTAAACATACGTACATGGTGGAGAACGATGTTAAACAGAAACTAATCAAAATATTCGGTGATCAAGGTGCTCATGTAGAAGCCTTTAGTTACCTTCCATCAGATCTCATTGTCAGTAAAAAAAGCTCCAAAATATTCATCTCTTTGATAAACAGCAAAGTAGACATGGAATCAGCTATTCTCAAAGTTAAAGAGAATAAAATGCTGTCAAAATCATTAAATGGTATACCTGTAAACATCGTCAATGACGATGCTTCTAGAGAAATGATTAAAGAGATTGAAAGCTACGGTACAACCCTTAAACTTAGTCAAATAGCTAAATACGGTATCGATCTGGATTTATAGGGTGGGCTATCTGATAATAGCTATAACAGGTAGACCTGGTATTGGGAAGAGCACCATTTTCAATAAAGTTGTTGATACTTTAAAACGTCAGGGATTTACTTTCTACGGATTTTATTGTCCAGAGGTTAGGGAGGGTGGTGTAAGAGTTGGGTTCAGAATAGTTAACATAGTGAATGGTGATTCAGGGTGGTTAGCATTATCTATTGATAAAGCGCTTCAGCTTGGTTACAGTTTAAAAGGTAGGAGGATAGGGAGATACGTTGTTATAGAAGATGAAGCAGTAAGAGTAGGTGTCAATGCTTTGAAAATGTTTGTAAACGATAGGAGCTCTATCCTTGGGATAGACGAGATAGGGCCTATGGAGCTTTCAATACCTGTTTTACGAACTGAGATACTACGAAGCTTAGCTATAGCTAATAATGCTCTACTTGTTATTCATAGAAATCTCAATGATAATGAAGTTCTCTCAATATTTCGCAGAAAGAACGCAAAGATATACACCGTTACAGAAGTTAATAGAGCTAGTTTACCAGAGATACTCGTGAACGAGATGATGAAGAATCTGTAAATCCTTGGTTAAAGTCATGAGTCTATGTCCTAAGGGATATGTTGAAGTAATAGAAGGTTTAGCAAGGATATGTATACCCGATCCGAAGCTTTATACACGTCCTAACGGTGTTTTTGAACCTGCTATAGCACCTGTGTTCTATAACCCTGATATGGTTGAGAATAGAGACATAGCTGTTACTGTTGTCGATTACATAGCGAAAAAGAAGTCTAAGACTAAGGAACTTGTAGTGGTAGAGCCTTTTGCAGCTACAGGAGTTAGAGGTATTAGGATTGCTCAAGAAGTCAGCAAACCAGAACACTTTAAGGTTGTAATGGGCGATATCTCCGATGAAGCTATCAAAATTATAAATTTAAATATAAACTTAAACAATCTTTTTGACAAAGTCATGGTTGAGAAAAGCGATGCAAATGAGCTACTCTATAGATTGAGAAGAATAGGTATCAAGATAGATTACGTAGACGTAGATCCTTTCGGTAGTCCTGCACCATTTACACACTCAGCTATTGCAAATATAAGGCATGGGGGTATAGTGGCATTTACAGCAACAGACCTTGCTGTTTTAGAAGGTAAGTACCCAGATAAATTGTTCAGGAGATATGGGGTTGAAGGGTCTATAACACCTATATCTAAAGACATCGCTGTCAGGGTATTGCTATCCTATATAGCGAGAACAGCCTACATCTTTGATAGATATATAGAGCCTATGTTATCCTATGTTTATAAACATCATGCCAGAGTATACGTTAGAGTATTTGAAGGAGCTACTAAAGCGAATAACCAGGCAAGGACCTGTCTTAGAAAAATAGTTGTATGTTCGTACTGTAGCTATAACAAAGTTCTAGACCTTTACGAACATGTAAACACATGCCCTTTATGCGGATCGCAAGCTATTGAAATTAAGCCTATATGGGTTTGCAAAACTGTTGATAGAGAAGTTATCGAGATTCTTGTAAAAGATCTTGAGTTGAAACCCTGGATACTTAAATCATCAAAACAGTTATTGAAAACTCTCTACGAATATTCATTTATAGACTCATTAACGTTGAGACTTTCACTATTAGCTAGAGCTCTAAAAATCAATACCCCTCCAAAAGCTAAAATTATAGAGTGTTTGAGAGATTTAGGCTACAAAACAGTGAAAAGTTATGTATATCACGATGGGATTATATCAACAGCTACAGTAGACGATGTTGTAAGATGTATGAAGAGCTAGAATACATAAGCTTTAGAGAATTCGCAAGAGAACTCTACACCTTGTATTCCTAGCTAAGAAACGTTATATAACAGAGACTTAATCAGCTCTTCTTACGTAAAACCACTCACATTAACATTAAGATTTGGGAATGATACCAGAGCCTTCGAGGATAAATTGTGTGATCAAGGGACAGTGTAAAGGATCGTAAGTACGTCCTATACCACACCCAAATACATGTTTACATCGCATGCACGGTATATCTAGTATTTCTATGTCTAAACTTGGTGAGGTAAACGTTACAGGAGTAGTCGTCACTATTTCAGTTGATGAACTAGTATTGCTAGGCTCTGTTGCAATACTCTGTTGCATTTCTTCCTCTCCTTCTGCAACTAACAGGTAGCATCGTTCACCTCCTTCGTTAATAAGTTTACGTTTCACAAGGTTTAACTTCTTTAACTTCTTTACAATCTCCGTAATTTTTCTAGGGTCTATGTCTCGCAATTCTGGGTGTTTCTTTATCTGTGATTGTTTGATACCTCCAGAGGATTTTGTTTCACGCTTAATTACTTCGTAAACACGGGTCTCCTCAGGTGTAAGTTGTGATGAGCCCTCCATATGGTATTCCCATGGATCTGGAGCAGTACACAAAGAGTATTCGTATTCTAAAGTTAATAAAGTAATGAGTTATCGTAGCAATATTTAGTTAGCATAATAGAATATATTTGAAATTCCTATCGATGGATGTATATAGACTATGCGCCGAATCTTCTTTCTCTACGTTGATAAGATCTTATAGCTCTATAAAGATCTATCCTTCTGAAATCAGGCCAATAGACATCGCAAAAGTAAAGTTCGCTATAAGCTATCTGCCACAGCAAAAAGTTGCTAATTCTAAGCTCTCCAGAGGTTCTAATAACTAGATCTGGTTCTGGAAACGGTAAATGAGATGTCGATAGATATTGTGTCAACGTTTCTTCTGATATCCTGTAAATACTGATCTTATTTTCTACAGTATCTCTAATTAATGCTTTAACTGCTTCTAATATCTCTTGTCTTCCTCCATAGCATATAGCTATGTTCAGAAATCTTTCATTCAACTCCTTCGTTTTTTCTTCAAGAATTTTTGCATATTCAACAATATCTTTATCAACAAGATTAAGGTTTCCAAAGACTTTAAACTTAACTCGATACTTCTCAAGAATACCTTCTTCGTATAGCTCTACAAAACCTCTCTTTATTAACTCAAAAAGATGTTTACGTTCTTCTTCAGATCTCTTTAAGCAGTTTTCGTAAGACATGGCATAGATTGTAACTATCTGTATCCCTAAATCGTATAACCATTGAAGAACTTCTTTCATCTTTCTATACCCATATTCGTGTCCTTCTACCGGATTCAATCCATGTTCTCTAGCCCAACGCCTATTTCCATCAGGAATTATAGCGACATGCCTAGGTAGAGGTCCTGTGCTTATCTGTTTCAGCAATGCTTTCTCGTATAATGAGTATACAACGTCTATGAGTGGTCTTAATATTTTTGCTGTTTTAGGGTGGAGTACGAAGTCTAATAGTTTATCTATTAACTTATCCTTAATCTTATTCAAACATCCTCAGCCGCAACCATCGTGTTTTATGTAAGATTTTGTCAAAGATGTTTAAAAATCTTAAGTCGAGGATCAAATATAACCTAAACGTATCAGTATTCACATTGCTGGCATTCAGTCTTGGACAGTTTCTCTATAGCTTCCGATATACTTCTATACCTAGGAATGTTCTCAGCAGTTGTTTTACCTGGTTCTTCTTTTTCACTTTGTTGCATCTTTACTCCAACATATATGACTTGCTGTTTTCTAGACTTATCTCTGTACACCGTTATACCTTTACATCCAAGCATCCAAGCTAGTAAGAATACTTCTCGAACCTCATCTATCGAAGTCTCGAACCTCATGTTGACAGTCTTTGAAACCCCTCCGCATACCCATTGTTGCCACATAGCTTGGTGTAAAACATGGTATTTAGGGTCTATATCGTATGCTGTTTTAAATAGAACTCTCAACGTTTTCGGAATAAAGTAGAGATCATGTATAGTACCTTTCTCTGCTATGATCTTTATGAGCTTCGGGTCGTCGAGTTCGTATCTCTTCAAGTAATCGAGGAAGAGCTTATTTATCTCAATAAATGAGCCTATCGAAACATGTCTCTCAAAAGCTACTGCGAATATAGGCTCTATGCTGGGAGATGTATCAGCTATTATACTAATAGTACCTGTAGGTGCAATACTTGTTAACGCAGCATTTCTAATTCCATACTCTTTCCTCAACTCCTCGACGTATTTCCAGTCAACAGAAGGTCTTTTACTCACAATCTTGGTAACTCTATCGCTAGGTCTATCTTTAATCCCTGCTATATTCATAAGCTCATCAAAAGATTTTGCAGTGATCCATGTAGGTCTATACTTATCGTCTCTGTACCCGGGGAAGGGACCTCTTTCCTTAGCTAGCTCTATACTTGCAAGAGCTAGGTTATATTCAATCCACTCTGCTAAATGATATGCAAGGTAAAGCGCGTCAACGCTATCATACGGAATACCTAGCTTTATAAGCATGTGATGCCACCCCATAACCCCTACACCTATCTTCCTCGTTCTCATAACCGCTACCTCGAGTTGTTTTAAAGGCCACGAAGAAGCATCGATGACATCGTCCATAAATCTAGCAATAACTTTAAGGTCTTCAGCCATCTTAGCCCAGTCTATCTGTGGTTCATTGTTAGGATCTACATATACATACTTCTCAAGGTTTATACTTCCAAGGTTGCAGCTCTCCCAGGGAAGAAGTGGTTGTTCTCCACAAGGATTCGTAGCATTTATTTTACCTAGATACCAAACACTATGTCGTTTATTTATAGTATCTATGAATACTAGACCTGGGTCCCCAGAATCCCATGCGTTTCTACATATCTGCTCAAAGAGCTTCTTCGCATCAACGTATCGTACTACAGCACCCTTATCAACGGCTATAGCCATAGCTTCGTCAATCGTTATTATAGCTGATTCATCTAGCCATACACTACCATTTCTTGTATAAATCTCTTCAAATATTTCATTCTGAATCCATTCATCTGATATATAGCCCCAAGCTCTTACGATAGCGTAATAACGTGAATCGTTTCCTCGATCTGGTCTCAAATTTGTCTTCCTCGGGTTGACTAGCGGTATCATCCCCCCGTTTATAGCTGCATACATGAAATAGTCGTAAACTCCGACACTTATGTTGAAATTCTGAAGATTTATCTCTTTCAATCTACCAGATTTAGCTTCGATAAACTTTTCAATATCTGGATGCCATACGTGGAGTATCCCCATGTTAGCTCCTCTTCTTCTTCCACCCTGCTTTATAACCTCAGTATTCACATCAAACATCCTCATAAAGGATAGAGGTCCGCTGGAGACTCCGCAGGTAGTTGATATAGTGTCCCCTTCTGGTCTTAGCTCAGAGAAATCGAACCCTGTTCCACCACCTTGCTGAAAAATTATTGCCTGAGCTCTTAAAGAGTCGTAAATGCCCTCACCATCGGGAGTTACTATAGAGTCTCTAACAGGGATAACAAAGCATGCTGATAGTATACCTAGTTTTGTACCAGCGTTCATTAACGTTGGAGAATTCGGCAGAAATCTTAAATCGCTAAGGAGTTCGTAGAACTTCTCCTCCCAATACTTAGCAACATCTTTGCATTTCTCACTCTCCCTATTTTTTTCTACGCAATACCTGTACTCGACTTGTGCTATAGCTTTCGCAACTCTTCTAAATAACATCTGCGGTGTTTCAGTAAAACGTTTAGACTCCGGGTCTCTTAGGAGGTAACGGCTTTTCAGCACTTTGATTGCGGCGAAGCTTAGCTTAAGATCTTTAGGATCGAAGTTGAATTCTTTAGATCTATAGACATCTTCATAAACAGCTCCTAGCTCGTATCTCTTAGCTACTTCAAACCACTTCGTATCAACTAAACCTTTCGTAATGAGTATCCTAGCAATTCTTTCGCTAATTTCCTCCGTCGATATAGATGTTATAGACTCCTTATACAGTTCTTCAACAAAGTTCTTAACCACATCCTCTATCTCCACCAGTGTACATAGATCTTGACAGGCATTTTTAATGCTATCAACAAGCTTATCTATATTAAAACTCTCTCTTCTCCCATCTCTTTTAACTACTACCAACTTTTTCAATAGATTCTCTATTTTCTGCGTCTCTTCCATAGCCATAGATTAACCCTGTACCTATACCATACCAAGTATTATGCTTTAGGAAATAATAAATATATGTCACAGTTTTCAGCATTCTAAATATGGAGGGTTAGGGTCTAGTGGATGATTTTAATCGTCTGTAGATAACTCTGATTATTTTCTTCTCTTTCTCTCTTAGACTCCACTCTTCACTGGGGGTTCTCGGGGTGATCTAGGTGTTTCTGTATATGATTCTCTTTGTTCTTTTTCTAATGTTAATCTCGCTTTCTCAGAGATCCACATATTGAGGTTGATGATTTTCCATCGATATCGAGAAAACAGTTTCTCTACAAAACTTAATAAGTAAATAGAGAAGAGATTAGTGAAACTATTTACAGCCAATAAGAACTAACTACATCTAATACAAGTTCCACAAAGACTTTGTAATAGGTTGACAATTTCTACCGTATATAAACTGTGTATAGGTTTATAGAACATTTAGTAGTGTAGAGTTACAACATTGTTAAGGTGTTAAGGGGTACTCAGATGTCAAGAAGATCGCAAAGCAAAAGAAAATCAACTACATCTGCTAATACTGCTCAGAATAAGCTTCCCATAGTTCAGCAACAAACAGCATCTACACCTACAACAACACCTTCGTCAGAATCTTCGCAAAAATTTACGGCGCAATCTTCGAAAAGATCTTCTCAGAGAAAGAGGTATACGGATACAGAAGCCTGGGTTGATAGGAATCTAAGTGAACTTATCGATATATTCAACTTATCTTCATTGGATCTGAACGAGGAAGAAGCTAAGACTATAGTTACAAAAATTGTCGATATGCTTAGAGGTGAAGCAGCAACTATAGATAAGGATACCATAAGAAGGAGATTCTTAAGAAATATTCAGCAAGTAAACCAAGTTATAGCTCAGAGCATTGTTGAACTAAGAGATGAATTAACCCTAAATCAGCTCGAGTTCGTAGTGAACAACATAGGTGAAGCTGTTCTAGGGTACGCTCCTAAGCTGTATAGAGAGGTTGTTAAGCATAGTAGGCAGGATCTCTTAGAAACTCTTAGAACTTTATGGAGAGCTTACTGGGTTCAGAGAAAATATCAAGTTCTTCCTGTAGAGTGCCCTCGCTGCGGATTCAATTCCCTGATGCCTGATCTAAGCTGTTTAATATGTGGAGCATCGGTTACGGAGGAAGAGCTCAAAAAGTATGTAGGTTTCGAGAAATTGTTGCAAGAGCTTGTTAACCAGTATTCCGTGGAAGATGTGAAGAAGGCTATAATGTATGGATATGTCTATCTAAGTAGCCTTGGATTAAAACCTCCAACACATGAAAGAGACAAACTCGATGTAGAGATCTTGTTAAACAGTAGAGAGAAGGAGTACCTTAAATCGTTACTAGCATCCAAAGGTGTATAGATTTGGTTCACGAGTTAGATAAAGCTATTGAAGTAGCTGAACATATCCGTAGAAATAAGTTGGCGGGTATTGTGATTACCAATAAGCGGAGGGAAGAGTTGTGGAGCTACGTAGTAGAATTACTTAATAGATTAGAGAGTTCATCGCAGCCTAGGATAAGCTTCGCTTTAGTACATTATGAAACATTGCAGGATTCTTTAAAATCTTTTGAAATAGAGATTGCTAGAAAATCTGCGTTGATTAAGCTATATCTAGATGGGAACTGCGTATTTGAACAAGAAGGATTACTAGGCTCGAAATTGAATGATGAGATAGCGTTGAAGAGAGGTATACGTGAAAGTCTTAAGCTGTACTCGATAAATATGAAGTTTAAAGCTGAGTGATGGGTATTGTTTATATCTGGTGAGGAAGGTAAGAGGTTGTGTACAGCGTGTAGGAAAAGAGACGCTGTTTATAGACGTATAAGTTCTGGTGAAGTTCTTTGCAAGCTTTGTCTTTTTAGAAGTTTGGTTAAACAAGTTCGTAAAGCTATTCATTACTACAAAATGGTCTCTAGATCGAGTTCAGTGTTATACGTAATAAGACCTGAAGCTGTTGCAGAATCTGTTATAGGTTTTATCATATATAAAAAAGCTACTAAAGACTTCAACCTGGTGTATAATGTTCTATGTATTGATAAGCTAACAAACTGTGATGAGGTTAAACATTACATTGGGCAAAATAACGTTGGATTCATAACTATAGAAAGCAGCTTTAAACCACAGAAATTTGTTGAATTAGTGAAATACCTGGATGCGGTAGCGGTAAAGATCTCTAAGAAACTTAAGATAAACTCTGTAGCCGTACCCTTATTCAGAGATGAACTATCATTACTATCATTATTAGGTATCTTAACTATTTCAAGAACTATTTTTAGTGAAGGTCTACCTATTAAAAACGTTGACAGCGTCAAGATCGTTAGACCGTTCTTTTACGTTATATCTACAGATGTAGCTATGTTGAAAGTTCTAGAAGGTGTAGATATAGATTCCCAATTTCTGATGGAATGTGATAGCTTTACGCAGAAAGCGAAGAAGATACTTTTTAATTCAGTAGAACTAATGTATTCGAACGTAAAAACTGTTGAGCTAATGCAGTCTTATATCTTCGGTATATCAACTCGATGTAAATACTGCGGAGCTTTTAGTTTAAATGAGGTTTGTGAAATATGTTCTAGGCTAAGTCAATACATTGACGAGGTAAACTAAGGTAAGCAATGTTCATAAAAATTTATATAGAACCTCACTAAATCAAGCATATTGGTGTAAAGTATATGGCGATGTATGGAATACCTGTACTGATACTAAAGGAAGGGACTAGCAGAACTCATGGAAAAGAAGCGCTGAAAGCTAACATAATGGCTGCTAGAATTTTAGCTGAAATACTTAGAACAAGCCTTGGACCACGTGGACTAGATAAAATGCTTGTTGATAGTTTCGGCGATATAACTGTTACTAATGATGGTGCAACCATAGTTAAAGAGATGGAGATACAGCATCCATCAGCTAAACTGCTAGTTGAAGCTGCTAAAGCTGTTGACGCAGAGGTTGGTGATGGAACAACATCAGCTGTGGTGATAGCAGGGGCGTTGCTTGAAAAAGCCGAAAGACTTCTTGATCAAGGTATACACTCAACTATAATCATAGAAGGATATAAGAAAGCTTTAAACAAAGCTCTTGAAATACTTGATGAGATTGCTATAAAGATCCCGATAGGCGATATAGAGAAACCTGAGGAAAGGGAGAAAGCTAAAGAAAAGTTAAAGAAGGTTCTCTATGCAGCGCTTGCGAGCAAGTATGTAGCTACCTCAGACGTCTTAGATAGGATCATGGATATGGTGATAGAGGCTGCTTTTACAGCAGCTGAGAAGAGACCTGATGGAACATACGATGTTAAGCTGGATATGATAAAGATTGAGAAGAAGAGAGGTGGAAGCTTAGCTGATAGCATGATTGTTCACGGTGTGGTACTCGATAAAGAGGTTGTACACCCGGCAATGCCTAGAAGAGTTGAGAATGCTAAGATAGCTTTAATCGATGCACCTCTAGAAATCGAGAAACCAGATATAACTGCAAAGATAAACATTACATCGCCTGAGCAGATAAGAGCTTTCTTAGAGGAAGAGGCTAGGATCTTAAGAGATTATGTTGAGAAGATTGCTAGTGTAGGTGTTAATGTTGTTATATGTCAGAAAGGTATTGATGATGTTGCTCAGCACTACCTAGCTAAGAAAGGTATAATGGCTGTTAGAAGAGTTAAGAGAAGCGATATGGAGAAACTTGAGAAAGCTACTGGAGGTAGGATTGTGACAAGTATCAGAGACCTATCGGAGAAAGACTTAGGAGAATG
>JAJHRF010000086.1 GCA_020832925.1 Desulfurococcaceae archaeon
TAGATCTTTACCATCCTGAATGTGTTGAAGCTATCTATGTCGATACCGATGGCTATATCTATGTAGTTGGAGAAACATGTCATGATTTAGCGTGCTACGTTGGTTATTCTACATGCGATCTAGATACGAAGTACGTTAACATATTCGTAGCTAAAATAGAATTTGATGGAAATGTTGTATGGGTTAGAACTATCGATGGCGATGGATTTGAAAAAGCTGAATCTGTAACAATGGATTCGACAGGTGCATTGTATATTGGAGGCTCTACAACTACACGTGATGGAAAGAATTTCTTCCTTGTTGTAAAACTTGATCAAGATGGTTATATTGTTTGGAGTAAAGTGTTTGGTTTAGGTAGCTATTCTCGGACTAAGTACATCTTTAGTTCTGAAGATGGTGTATACTTGATAGGTTCAGCTTATATCAATACATCTAAGTATTTAACTATAGCTAAGCTTAGTAGAGATGGGGAGATTCTGTGGTCACGAATTCTATCTAGTGATGGTATTCCCGCAATAGGTACTAGGGGTGAGCTATATGTAGCTGCATCGCTGTACCTAGATACTATCGTTATTAAGTTTGATAGAGATTTACATGTACAGTGGGTTAAATCAATATATAATCCCAAATTCGAGGTACCAGCATCTATAGATATTGATATCAATGGATCTGTGTATATCCTAAGCTCTATAATATCTATATCAAGTGAAGGTAATCTTGTTTTCGAAGATATGCTCTTAATAAAGATAGGCATCAATTCTACAACTAATCCAAGAATAATAGATATAACTAACGAGTTCCCTATAAAAGTTGAAGATCTGATTTCTGTAAACACTATCAATACAACATTTACAGTATCTATAGCTAATTACAAAATCGCGGGTTTTTTACCTAAAGAATACCGGTTTAAAGAGAATCTATCTGTAAAAACGTTGGCTATAGAGCAAGTTATTGAAACACCTATTCCTACTCTCACTATCACTAAAACAAATACGTATACTGTAATACTTCGAGAAACAACAACTATAAACCAAGTATCTACGGTAATAACAACGATCCTAACTACTTTTACAACAGTACAGAAAGAAACAGAAACTATAGCTGTAACACAAATAGAAACTAAGTACATCACAACTCCATTAACAGAGCTACGTATTCTAACCCTAACATACTTCACACCAACAACTATAACATCTACATATAGAGAAACCGAAGTATTTCATATAACTAAGACAACTACTGTACAGACTACGTACACTATTAAGAAAGAAGTTGACATACTATGGATACCGATATTAATAGTTGTTGGAATTCTATCTTTTGCCACTGGTTATATGACCAAGAAAAGTTTTAATAGAACAAGGTATGTTGTTTAAGATAAACTTAAATTTCTAAGATGCTGATAAAGTTTTAGGTCGATCACTATGCTATGTGTAGATCTTCCATACTATAATTTAGGTGGTAGAGCAATAAAGATAACAATAAATACGTTATCTAGTGATCTTTGCGAAAAAATTAAGCAGGTTATTTCAAGTTCAAGACCTAGAGATATTAACGAGATTATCAAAGAGCTAGGAGGGTGTATTGTAGAGTCTGAGAACCCATTAAAAATTATTAGTAGTGATAAAAGTCTTGAAATAATTGTCGAGCCAGCAAGTATGTTTTCAAAGATGTATTGGGGTGATGTAGCTAGAAGAATAAGAGAGGTTATCTGTGGAAGTGCTTAGCTTATTTAAAAGTCTTAAAATTTGGATAGACTTTGAAAAATATTTCTTTACCTGATTCTATTTTACCCTAAGCTCGGGATTTTTCAAGTAGTTTTACTTCTAGAAGTCTGTCAATTACATCAATTACAGCTGCGTAGATAGTATCCACATCTATCTCTTCTTCAGATTCTACATTCTTCAGTATTTCGTCTGCTATATTTTTAACTGATGTCTCTCCATCGCATTTACTCCATATGTAGTATACTATAGGCGATAATGCGTATACATTCTCTTCGTCTAAAGCTACTATGTAGTGCCCTTCTTGAACTCCTAGCTCTGTTCCTTTCTTTTTATAGACTTCATACAATCTGGAACTTATGTCTTTAGCCATGTTTTTCACCACGAGCTTCTCCTACGACCTCTACCTCCCCGAGATCCTCTCCTCGGAGGTCTAGAGGTCTCAGCCGACGGTTCCATCTTAGGTGTTTCGTTAGGTATTTCCTCTGGTTGAGGAACCTCTATATCCGATATCTTTTCTACAGAACTTCTACCACCAACGTTTAGTTGTATTTCTCCTTTGTATTGTGATACCCATGCATTTTTAATTGTTATTGCTTCTCCAGTTGTTAATGACCCTGCTTTAGATCCCCAAACAACTAACTTTATTCTACCACTATCATCACCAACAATATATTCACCAAGAGTTCTAACACCAGTTTTAGTATTAATAGTTCTAACACCAAGATTTTCAATAACACGAAC
This sequence comes from Desulfurococcaceae archaeon, assembly GCA_020832925.1. Taxonomy (GTDB): domain Archaea; phylum Thermoproteota; class Thermoprotei_A; order Sulfolobales; family Ignisphaeraceae; genus Ignisphaera. Next base: position 2,469 of record JAJHRF010000086.1, read on the forward strand.
ATCAATACTCACATTCTCCATACCAGGTTTAAGATCTATAACTTTTGTTTTTCCAGACTCAGACATTCCAAATCAAACCGATTTTTTGATACGTTTCAGCTTTGCTCCCGGAGTTTATAACTCTATCTGTTTTCTATTCTATATACATATAATTATACCGTACATTAATTGATAGCTGATGTAGGGATATCGTTAAGTAATTGAATAGTGAATAGGGAACAGCTTTTTAATTGAATCCCACTTTGTTTGTACAGAAGCTTGCGTACCTATCTACTTAACAACGAGATATTCTCTTTAAACTGTAGTTGTTCAGTAGCGATGAATATGTAAAAGTTTTAAACTTAAACTACAGTAACTCTCTTCGGCTACGAGGAGATGGAACAGAGTTTCCTGTTATACATGGTTTTACTCCTCTTTGTTGCAAAACTTTTAGAGAAAATCTTTGGGTATATACGTATAAACCCTGTTGTTGCATATATTATTGCAGGTCTTGTACTAGGTCCTGCAGGTCTCGGTATAGTTAATCCGTTAAAATCTCTTGAAGCTTTATCTTATCTAGGGTTGATGTTGTTGATTTTCTACACAGGTTTAACAACATCTTTTAATGAATTAAAGAATGCTAGTCTACGGATTTTAGTTATAGGTACTAGCGGTATTTTAACAACTATAACGATATGCTTCTTAGTCCTCAACTCTATGGGGTTTGATTTTGTTAAATCTGTTATCATATCGGTTATCCTATCTAATAC
>JAJHRF010000087.1 GCA_020832925.1 Desulfurococcaceae archaeon
ACTTTTACAGTTTGTGTACATGCAGCCATATACAACACCTAAACAAATATATAGAAAACAAAACTTATAAACATCACGTTAAGATCTTCAGAAACCAAGTAAAGGAATTTCTCGACAGATATCTAAGTTGATCAACATGTTTATTATTGAACTTAAAAATAAGAATGTATGAGATTTAGTGTAAATACCTTTGTTCAAGTTCAGCTATTAACTAACACTATCGAAAACTTTTAGCAATATTCACTAAAAGATTTCTGAGAACATCCAGAGATTCTTTAAAGCTCGCAATACCGTAGTACAGAACATGGCTATATACAATTCTCAACGCTAGAGTTAGTATCGATAGAGGTATAGTGTTGTACTCAGCAATTACACCTATGTAGGAACATGATAAGAGAGATCCTCAAAGCATATTAGAGCAAACATCTTGATACATAGATATAGATGCTGTGTAAGGTGCTTGTAGCAAAGCTAGGTTATTAATGCCCTAACTCCTCTACCTTCACCCATCGAGAAAGATATTTCAGCTACTAATATAGGTCTTCCTCTAAACTTCCTTATCTCGATAAATCTATGTATCAAATCTTTCTCTATCCTCGTCTTAAATACGAAAACAATGTCCACTATGAACTCTAAACTTTTCAAATCTAAAGTCTCTGTAGCGAAACGAAGATCAGCAACTAGTATGAGAAGATCATTGGTACTAGAAGTCAAATTATATAAAATTATATGGAGATAAGCTTTAGACTCCTCTGTTGTTAACACGTTTAGTATCGGTGTTGTCGAGTCTACAACAGCTATAGAGAAGTCTTCCTCTAAAACCTTTTTACCTAAGGTGGAGGCAAAAGCTTCGAGTAGCCCCCTACATGCTAAAGTAAGTATTCTGGATAAACTAAAACAAACTTCTACTCTTAGCTAATCCAAGATCTACACCAAACTTCTTGTATGAGAATATCTTCTCCCTAGTTCCAGCAAAACCTATCTGACCTCTTCCCACTCTGGAGAGTGGGGATTCCTGGTAATGTAGAAGGCAGGGTAGTTTGGAGTTACATCTCCCTGGTTCTGGGATTTAATCTCAGGCTGGGTCTCCGGCAGTACCCCCTACCCTGGTCGGGACTCGAAGTTATGGATATAAACTGCTTATTATTACCAATAGCTCAAAGAGTTCAATACTCGTTATCAAGATCTATTAAAACAAAGAGGATTTATTTTATATTCATCCTCGCTATAAATAGTGAGGCTTTCAGTTGTAAAGAAACAGCTAGGCTACTCCATAACCATAACTGAGTTTGGTGGTAGGTGTGGTGAAGGAGATCCTAGAGATGTTGTATGGCATAGAAAGTTCATTGAGTATCTCATCGAAAACAGTATCTATCACTAGTTCTACTTAGCCCTAAATCTTGAGCATCCTGAAACAAGAGGTTTGCTGAAAGATGATTGGAATACTGTTAAAGAGAATAAGTATTCTCTACTTAAAATTCTTATGGAGGGCTACGCTAAGAGGTATAGACGTTAGCTTCTCCTCAAGAACCTTTTTTATCTGTGAGTAGATCTAGCTCAAGCGAATATCTGAGGATAGCTATTACCCCGCCTAACATCTTTATTCTCATGCCTACAGGTGTATCTGCGGGAACTATGACTATATCCCCTCCTTTATCAACAACGTCCCTCAACATCTTCTCTACTTTCTCTCTCAATTCATTGAAACCGCTGACCATTTCATCAACTATAGCTAGCTTCTTAACAGCTCCAAGCTCTGCTGCTAAAGCAACATTGTTTAAACCGTAGGAAACCATGCTTATGTCTTTGACTAGTAGTTTCTCGAACTCTTCAAGGATCTCAGCGGCTTTCGATATAGCTGTATCCTTTATTATCGATCCGAGGATATTTCTATTGAGAAGTTCTTGAAGACCTGCATAACCGCCATTGGCAACGGTATCTAGGTATATTTTCAATTCCTTATCTATACCTTCAACGGCTTTCTTAATCTCTACTTTTAAATCGCCAGGAGATCCTATGACCACAGCCTCTACACTGTACCTGCGAGCTATATCAACTATTTTACGTGCTAACTCTTCAACAACGATTTCCTTCTCCTTCTCAAATATCTCATCGCTTACAGGTAGCGATATACTTCTATTCTCAACAATTTTAAGCCCTTGCGTTTGTAGCAATGCTATAGCGTATTCATCAAAATCTATAGCTACTAACAGTATGTTTATAGGTCTAGCAATCTTTAGAATCTCATCTAGTAGCTTCTTATCATAGTTACTCTTAATTATAGTTACCTCAGAACCAATACCGATAGATATAGTGTGATGCGACCCCAAAACCCCGAAGCGATCCGGGCCTTCCACAACGACACCGTGAACTCTCAACCTATTAGTAAAAGGTTGAAACTCTGTATACTCAACTCTAACCGATAAAACCATCGGGATCCTCCTCTTCTCAAACCCTAAACTAACATCTCTAGTAGTCAACGCTTTAACAATATCCCCTGGAGCCAGAAGAAGACTAAGAAGCCAAAGATCATCCTCCGAATCTATCCTAACCCTGATAACACCATGTTTCTCATCAAGTACTTCTAAACGCATTTAAAACACCAACGGCGGCGGTGCACAGCCCTCGGTGTATGTATGTGTACCTCGGTATAAACCCCGACACAACCTTACCTCTACCCCGTTGACCCATGAACGCTGGCGTCAGGGGTTAGGTTGCTCCCTTCCGGGCCTGGCCAGTCCCCCTGCAAAAGCGGCAACCACCTCCCTCCGGAGGTGGCTCCGCTACCGCCAGCCCCATGGGGCGGGGGTCATCGTGGTTGTGTCGGGGTTTATACCGAGGTACACATACATACACCGAGTTACTGACCCCCGTAACCCAGCCGGGTCAAGGGGGCGGGAAGACCCCCTAGTCCTACCTGTGCACCGCCGCTATACGGTTCTCGGTTTTTAGAAGTTTAAAAGCGTATTGAGGTTTCGGTTTAGCATCGTGGATAACTCTAGAGGTTTCGGGACCGAGGATATCGTTTAGAGGTCTAGGCAGAAAGTTCTATGTATACACCATAGCAACGATACTTCTATCCCTAGGCTACATCCACTGGATGAATATATCCTACTTCCTAAAGTACTGGAGAGTTCTTGGAGATACAGACATAGCCTTAGCATACATGGTTACAATGCTTACAGACGCAATCATTGCTGTACCCATA
>JAJHRF010000040.1 GCA_020832925.1 Desulfurococcaceae archaeon
TCTGCTAAATTGATAACTATTTTACCATCTTCGTATTTAGCTTGTTTACCTTGTATAAGTTTCCAAACTAATTCGTCAAGTTGTTTGAGGTCCATGACCTTGGAATACTCTCTATGTTCAGGACCTTTAGGTGTGAATCCTTTTTTACCAAACCAGTCTCTGAAATACTTGATTACCCAGGACCATTTATGTTTATGCATACCAGCAGCACCTCTTCCACCTCTAGCTCCTGATTTTCTATGCTGACCTATACTTCCCCATCCACGGTTTCTATATCCATGCATTTTCCTACTTTTCTTCTCTCTCCTAACAACCATACTATATCATCCTCTTGAGTAACTCATTTATAGCGGGTCCTCTATAACCTAGTTCACCGCCATCTTTGTAAGGTTTCTTGATACTGTCTTTAAATCCTTTCTTAGGTGGATGAAGTCTGAATACAGGTTTTATTCCATATTCTTCGAGTTTGTGGTATAACACTTTACCTTCGATTATTGCTTTCGCTAATTCCTCTATAGTATTTATCCCGAGCTTGGTACTTAATCTCTTTTTTATGAATTCATCTGTTAGAGGTTTGTTGCCTACAACCCTTCCTCTCTTCCTCAATAACTCAACTAATGTAGGGTAATCGATCTCACCCCATGTAACCCAGTCTTTAACTACTTCTAACATACCGATGATCGAGGGTATTGCTGGGTATAATGAGCAGTGGTATTTCCTTACAAGTCTAAGCAGTCTTAATGTATACTCAATATCGTACGGCACTCCTACAGTTCCACGAATTCTTATGATTGCATACACCTTCGACATCTTAGCCCCACGCCTTCTTGGTCCAGTCAATCGGTGTTACGAATTTATTAGTATTTTTAAGAGCATCGAAAACAGCTTTAGCGAAGTTTATCGTTGTTCTCGTCTCTCCTTTACTCCATGTCCATACATCTCTAACTCCTGCTAGGGATAGAACTTTCTGTGCAACTGAACCTGCAACTATTCCTGTACCTAGAGGTGCTGGAATCAATTTTACAACAATACTCCCAGACTTACCTTGAACAACATACGGAACTGAGTGTGGTTGGCTACAGCTACAAGACCAGCTTCCACAACCTCTTCTAACAGGGATAATATTAAGTTTAGCGTCTATCAATGCTTTCTCTATAGCAGCTCTCAGCTGCCTAGCCTTCCCTATCCCCAGCCCTACGTAACCATCTTCATTCCCTACAACAATAACAACTCTAAATTTAGAAATTCTCCCAGCATCAGTCATTTTCTGAACCAATGTCACATCGAGGATCTCTTGTTTAAGTCCTGGCAACAGCATATCAACGATTTCTGGTTCTAGGATAGGCAAGTTCATAGCAAAAATTTGGTCTATAGACGTTATCTTGCCTTCCTTAACAAGCCGCCCAACCTTAGTACGAGGAGACCAACTCTCTAAACTCATACTTAAACACCTTTCGGTACTGAAACAAGACTTTCTATTAACTGTTTTGCTTCAATAGATTCCGGTATATTATTGTAGACACTGATAATCTTTCTATAAATTTCTTCGAAATGCTCAGGTAATCGCCTTGGATCTAATCCGTTTCTAATAATGTTTCCAAACAATCTCATATATTTCTCAGGATTAGTCTCACTTAATATCTTAGCATACTCTGCTATTGCAACACCATGTATTCTTTCATCGGATGGCAGTACTTCCTCTGAACATGGGACTTCTACACCAGCGGCTTTTATACCTCTTATAGCGGCAAATACTTTTGCACCTCGTGTAGGTCTATTTAATCCTATATCGGGCACAGCATAAGTTATCCCAAGTTTTTTCGCTCTTAAGCCTGCTAATAGACCTGTGAGAAATGCTGCAGGTGTATTCTTCGTACCTCCTTTCCATCCAAACAATTTAACGAGTTCTCTACTATGTGCAGCAGCTAACGTGAAATCGCCGAGCAATGTCGTGTAAACGAATTGAACGATTATGTATTTATTAGTTTTCCTTATAACAGCTCGGATATGCCCGCTCTTCAACATTTCATAACGTTTACCGTAATTAGTTTTACCTTCTCTTCTCCTTCTCTTTGGAACTTTGTACCTTGCATTCTTCGCCATATGCTACACCTACTTGAAATCAGGGGGTAGGAGATTGTTTTCTTTTAGGTATCTCTTTAGAGAGGCTAAACTATCAAAAGCTCCTCCTTTTGCTAGCCTATATAATCTTCTGTAAGTCTTGCTATCAATGATTTTTTGGTCTCTAAGCCATTTTAAGAACCTTCTAATTTTCCTAATCCTGTACACCCATCTGTAGTAGTGACTAGTTCTAGCGTTTAACGATCCCTTCCTACTCCCAGGACCTCTATGCCTTCCTTTTTTTCTCGCTTCGTGTCGAATTCTCCAACGACCTCTACTATTTCTTCGCGGATTCTCTACCTTTATTATCCCTTCCTCTACCAGCTTCTTTATATCTTCTCTTGTAACGGCATTCGCTACTCTATCTAAATGTTCTGGATCAAAAATTATGTTATTCTCTCCTACACCTAGCACTTCAGCAGCTAAACGTCTTTGATATCGTAAGTCCATCAGCGTCACCTACTCATTTGCTATTCTAAATCCTTTCGCTTTAGCTAGGGATATAAGTTCTAATCTTTTTTTCAAGCCTACAGTAGAGGATATGTAAACTATGTATTCTGATGGATTAAGTTTATCAAGATCTCGAGCATTTCTAATAACAGCTATCTTAAATCCAGATGGATGTACATCTCTAAACTCCTTTGGTGTACCATATCCAGATCTAACTATAGGTGGATACCCTTTTAAGCATAATCTCATCGGGTTATCCTTTCCTCTAGGCTTCTTCCACTTCAAGTTATTCTCAAATTTTGCAAATTTCCACCATAGATTTCGTAAGAACTCAGGTTTACTCATTCTCAACTCTATGATTTTAAGCATTGCTCTACGTTTTGCTCTTAAAATTTTTAGAATCTTTTTCTGTTTGTTCAGGATTTCAGTTAAGGTGAGAGAACCCGTGGACTCTGTACTCATTCAGCTTCACCTGATTCATAGATATAGATACCATCTACGAAGACTCTCCTATCTTTATCTCTAATACGTGTAGCCTTCTCTATGTTGGCAGCTGTTTGAGCAACTTTCTCAATATCTATTCCTTCAACTATAATATCTTTCCCCTCTACCTTAACCTTTACACCTTCTAGAATCTTAGCTCTTCTAGGAGCTTTCTCTCCAAGGAAATTCTCTATCAATACTTCGTTTCCAGAGACCTTTACCGTAACTGGGAAATGTGTTGATACTATCTTCAGCTTATACCTCCACCCCTTAATTACGCCTATGATCATATTCTCGATATGTGAAGCTATTGCGTAAAAAACAGCTTTCTGCTTTCTATTCGCAAAAAATGTTTCAAGAACAACCTTACCATTTTCAAGCTTTATCAATACATTATATGCAAAGCTGAAATCTCTTTCTATATCACCTTTTGGTCCACTAACTTTTATTTTCTTATTAACAATCTCAATTCTAACGTTTTCTGGTATAGGTATCTCTTGTCTTAGGTACACAGTTCTAGCCATAGGGTATCACCTCTAGTAGACGTAAGCTAGTAGAACACCTCCAGTGTGTAACTCTATTGCTTCCCTATGTGACATCACGCCTTTCGATGTTGAGAGTATGATTATCCCGATATCTCTGGAGGGCAGGTACTTCTGTAACCACTGCGGCATCTTCACTAGATCTAGCCATCTTACAGACCATCTCGGTTTTATAACTCCGCACTTATTGATTCGACCTAGTAGTTGTACCACAATCTTTCCCCACCTACCATCATCAATATATTCGAATTCTCCTATATAACCATATTTCTGCATAACCCTTAGAACCCTGATTATGAGCTTCGATGCAGGCCAGATCACAGCTTCATTTTTCCTTCTCATTTCGGCATTCATAAGCGTTGCCATAGCGTTTGCAAGTGTATCCATCATAACCATGTCTTGACACCTCTAGTTATATTTCCTAAAGCCTAGGGTAAACGCTACTTCTCTAAAACATTGTCTACATAGGAACAAACCGTATTTCTGTATCACAGCATCTCTATTTCCGCATCGTCTACAAATCTGTACTCCTTTACCATGTTTTCTCACAGCTTTGGCTCTAAACTTACCCACGGTTTCACCCCTTCACTATCTTTACACCAAACAACATCTCCATTAAAAGCATTCCCTCTTCTTTGGTAGTCCTATGTCTACGTGGTATATCGCTTCTCTTAATCCTTCTATACATTATCCTGTACCCTTTACGCTCGATAGCCACAGCTACATCCATTCCGAATATACCTATATCTGGGTCGTACCTAGTACCTGGTATGAGGAGATGTTCTCTTATACCGAAAGCAAAATTACCGAAGGGATCGAAACTGGATTCTTTAAGTACATTATTAACAGCTACCAATGCTTTGCTTAAGAATGTATAAGCTTTTCCCCCCCTTAGAGTTACAACAGCAGCTATAGGCTGTCTTCTACTGATTCCAAATTCTTTTATCGTTTTCTTAGCCCTACGAATACTAGGTTTCTGATTTGTGAGTTGCTCAAGTAGTACCATAGCTTTCTCTAGTCTTTCCTGAGCTCCTCCAACACATATATTAACAACAACTTTGGATATAAAGGGAACTAACATGTAATTCTGTCTCCATTTACTTAAAATATTTGAAACTGTATCATCTGTCAAAATTGAGCTTTTGAAGTTCTCAGGAATGAACTTAGGGTACACACCTTTGCTGGTAATCATAGCCTCGACAACCATTCACAAACACCTTATGTAATCTTTATAACAGGAGCTTTCTCTCCTACAACCATAATATAGTCAAGGATTGTTTGAAATCTATGACCTTGGAACTCCTCTAATGTAACAAGGCATCGTTTTCGTTTTATTCCTGGTTGCTCCTGTATCCCAACGACTTTTCCAATCCTTCCGGCGTTTCTACCGTCGATAACAATGACAATTTTATTTAGTTCTAAAGGTATATGTTGGATGATTTTTTGCGTAGGTACTTCTATTAGTAATGTATCAAGAGTTCTGTATTTCCTAGACTCTTCTCTACTTACTAAAATATTTCTACCATCAGTTAAGTTAAGTTGGACTTTATTGCCTCTAACCAGTGTCTTATTTTCAATACGAACAAGTTTTAGATTAGCTTCTTCTTTCGGTATGTTGATGTACCATAAGTACTTAACAACATGTGGAATTATCCTTATGTACATATCTATCTTGGGTATAGCTACGGTATCCATAAGCCCTACAGGGAATTTATAGTTCTTAATAACTCTACCATCGATAAGAACTTCGCCATCAAATATTATTCTCTTAGCCTCACGAGCATTTTCAGCAAGTTTAAGTATATCTCTGATAAGCACTAATAAAGGTATAGACCTACTGATTGGATGAGGTCCTGGCGACGGTTTGACAACCCATTTAAACTCTTTCCTAAGAATAGGTAAAAAAGCCGGTGCTGCTAAACGTTTTAAATGTTTCGAACCCCCTTTCTTAGCCATGGAGATCACCTAGATTATGTCAACGGTTTTGCTTTACCCATTTCAATAAGTTTCCTTCTTGCTTCAGCTCTACGCTCTATAATCTTCCTACGAACTTCGTCTACCTCACCAAGTTTAACTATCATGACCTTCGATGGATGTATCGGGTAGTATACTTCAGTACCGTCGGCTTTCTTCAGCGTTACACCTTCTATGTATATCCGAACCCTCTTAAGATCGACATCCACAACTTTACCCTCATGACCTTTCCAATCGCCTCTCATAATCCTTACAACGTCTCCCTTACGCACAATCAATCTTTTAATACCTAATTGCTTCCTTAATTCTGAGGATAGAGAAACGTTAAATAGATGCCATCGCTTATGGAGCGGTAGGTTAAATAAAGTTTTCCTCTGCTTTCTTGGCTGTTTACTTATTGTATTACTGTTCATACCTTTACACCACAATGGATACCATGTTAGCTATTTGAGGCCATCTCTCTACAGCTTCTTTAGCTACAGGTCCTCTTATCTCTCTACCTTTTGGCTGTCCTTCGGGTGTCACTAGTACACAAGCATTATCTTCAAATGCAACCCAAGTACCGTCAGGGCGTTTGAACGGTTTCTTCTGCCTAATTATTATTGCTCGGAATATCTGTCCAACCATATCTGGTTTTCCTTTTTTAACAGTCACAATAACCATATCTCCTACAGTTGCGAACGGGATTCTCCTCAATCTTGTCTTAACCTCTATAACCCCTATAACCATAACCTCTTTTGCACCACTATTATCAGCTACAACAAGCCTTGTACCATTTATTATACCTGCTACTCTATGTCTACGTGGTGTTGCTGCACCTACTTTAGCTCTCTTTACACCCATTCTTCTACACCTTTACATAGAGGCTGGTGTACTATGTTGGGGTATGGAACTTTGGGGAGAAGATTTAATTATACCTAAAACAACGAAAGCAACACTTTTTGCTAAAGGTCTTGTCTCTCCTATTAAAACATCGTCACCTTCTTTAACAGGTATACATGGGGGGCAGTGTGCGTGTATTTTCCTTCTTCTCCTCTCATAACGTTTGTATTTCCCAACCCATACAAGATACTCGTGGAGAATACTTACAGTGTTCTTCATCTTAGCTTTAACAACTTTGCCTACAATAAGCTTTCCGCGCACCTTTACATGTCCGTGCCACGGACATTTATCATCATTACAAGTTCTATCTGGAGGATTTAGACCTGGGTACACTATACCCGGATTCCTGAATTTTGCGCTACTGCTACTCAATGTGCACACCTATGATACTTATCACAGTCTATTTACGTAGCATCCTTTTAAGCCTATCCTCTGGTCTCCCATGAATAAGCGTTCCATCAACTACAACTTTCTTTCTAGGTGTTAACTCTAATTCGAAAACACCATAGAGTTTCGGCACCCTTACCGTTTTCCCTCTATGCCTTGAGTAGACAAGTAACGTATTCATAGTTTCATCTACGATAACACCCTCTAAACCTACCACTGAAGGATCTGAATGAGATAATATCTTGATTTTTAAACCTATGAGATCTCTGTAATACACGATATGCTTCTTGAAGTTCATAGAGAACCATCTAACGTTTCTTCTCTCCTTTAATTTTTTCTTCGTTGATTACTGTTAGAATTCTCGCGATATTCTTTCTGATAATCTTTATCTTAGCTACATTTGTAAGCGTACCAGCTCTCGCTTGAGAATATAGCCTTACTAGCTCTCTTCGCAGTTCATTTAGAAGCCTAAGTCTTTCCTCCATACTCATAACTCTAATTTCATTCGCTTTCAGAGGCTTATCACTCACGAGCTTCCACCTTGAGCTTCGTTTACTGAGGTGCTTACCTGTTTAGCTACGTTTACGCTAGAGAGTAGAGACTTATCTACTTTTTCTGGTGGCAGTATCTCTACATAGTCAGTAGTAGGCCCAGGTTTTGTTATGAGAACCTCGACCCCGTATACTCCTGGTTTCAGAAGAACATGAGCTACAGCTCTATCGACAAGGTAGAGACTTTGCTCACCAGATTTATATACCTTGCCTGCACGTATTTTCTCATACCTAGCTCTTTCAGCAACCAATTTACCGCTTATAACGATTTCACATCCTATAGCTCCGGCGTTCATAATCCTGCGTAGAGCTACAAAAGCTGCGCGTCTGAAGTGTATACCTCTTTCAAGTGCTAAAGCTATATTGAATGCTACTACTCTTGCACTAAGATCAGGATTATCAACTTCGACAACTGTTATCTGAGGATTCTCGATACCGAATATCTGCTCAAGTACCGTCTGTATTACTCTCAGATTTTGACCTCTTCTACCTATTATAAGACCAGGTCTGGCAGCGTATATAATTACACGAGTTCCTAAAGGAGTCCTTATAACATCTACACCTGCATACCCTGCACGCCAATATTTATACGCAAGATACTCATCAACAGCGACTTTTTTCAGACCTAGCTCTATGAAGTACTTCTTTATGTTAACCATAGGTTTAAACCTCTGCAACTATTACTTCTACAGATGTATGAGTTCTGAACCAAGGGGTTGCTCTACCGAAAGCTCTCGGTGTCCAACGTTTTAGGTAGGGACCTTTATGAGCAGCTATGTGGACTATCTTGAGTCTAGATGCGTCTAGACCTTTTGAAAGAGCGTTGTTTTCAACATTATCCAAAAGTTTCAACATATATTTACAGACCTTGATGGGGTATCTACCTATTGGCGATCCCCATTTACTCCACTTGTCGGGCAAACCTCTTTTATGGGCTATGCTCTTCTTATACCTTACGTAGGGTATGGGTTCCTTAAGCTCTATTACTTTCTTCAACAACTCCTTAGCGTCGCTCAGCTTCATCCCCCTAAGTACTTTACATACTTCGTAAGCTTCTTTAAAAGATATAGGAGCATCTCTTATCATAGCTTTAGCTATTTTGCTCTCCTCAATACCTGGGATCTTAGGGTAGTGCCATATAGGCATGTCTAAGTTCTCACCATAACCATCTCTTAGCGTAGCATAGCTGATTTAAATTACTGTTAAGCTCTATTTTACACGCTACCCTAATAAGTCTTTAAAAACTCTATTGTATTGTACGAGATTTATGCATTAACGTTTTATACCCAAAGATATGCATATGTATGTGTAGATAGGTAGGTGAGAACGTGATTGCGGTAATCGTGTTATCTGTACCTGCATTTATTATAACCATGTCATTTCTTTATGGGTTAACTACTCTCTATAGCTTATTGAGAAATTTAAAGGATAGGGTTTGGATTAGCAATTTAGTTAACCAATTTAAATATTGTACTGAGAACCTACCTCGTGTAGCTATTCTGATCCCCTTGTATAAAGAAGATCGTTACTCGATCGAGGAGACTTTCATATCTATCGCTAAACAAATTTATCCTCAAGACAGGATTTCAGTATTTATTATTCTAGAGAATGGTGATGAAACTACAAAAAGTTACGTTGAAGAGTTGAAATATATCTTAATAAACGCGAAGATACATGTGGATATACACGTGAATACCGGGAAACGCGCTGGCAAGGCCGTAGCTATAAATAGTATCTTACGTGAAGTAGTTAACGGTTATGATATGGTTATGGTTCTGGATGCAGGGGATAGAATTCTAGATCAGTATTACCTAGTTAAGTGTGCTGATATGGTGAAAAAAGGTTATAGTATTATTGGGACTAAGGTGTATAGAGTAGGTAAGAACTTGATAGCGAAGTTCTCGTACATAGATGCTGTTCTCTGGTACAATGTAAGTTTCCCTGCAATTCATAGCATAACTAAAGTTCCATTTATAAGTGGTGAAGGAATGGTTCTCTCTTCTCAATTTATAAAACGTATTGGAGGTTTTCCCGAAGTTCTTGCAGAGGATTCCTATACAGCAATGCTTGGGTTTATCTATGGGGAGAGAATAGGTTTTGTAGACAGCATTATCCTCGAAGGAGCTCCATCAACGTTTTCTAGCCTCTTCAAGCAAAGGCTTAGATGGTACAGAGGAGGTATGGAATGCTTTATAGACTTTATTACAAAGTATAGCAAAAATGTTGAACTAGGTACAGTAGTTAAAGCTAGCTTCGCGTATCTCCAACCTGTAGCCCTCACAGCACCTTTCATATCGTTGCTAATTCTAACCCTATCTCTATTCATGAACATACCTTCATCTCTAGTGCTTTTAGCGAAGATAGAGGTTATATCTTTAATACTATCCCCAATCACTTTATACTTTATAAGCGATATCGAGATTAAGGACCTATCGCTACTCTTGGTACCTGTGAACTGGTTTTTACAAAGCTTTATAGCGTTTATAGCACTCTTACCGATAAAAGTTGGATGGCTTAGAACATCAAATAGATCATATGCAGATATGCTCTCTACATCGATAACAAGAACAGTGCCTCGGTATGCGCTACAGCAGTAGAGGTTGCAATGAAAATCTTTATATACTGCAACCATTACATGTATTATTGGTGGGAACAGATGGTCAAGGTATCTGTAAACAAGGAGACTTGCATAGCCTGCGGAGTTTGCTGGGCCTTAGTTCCAGATGTATTTGAACTAGATCCTAACACAGGTAAAACAAGGATAAGAACACCGTATGTAACCAACGACAACGATAAGGTAAGCGAAGGTAATATACCGAGTGAACTAGTTGACGCTGTGAAGAATGCCGCAAATTCCTGTCCAACAGGATCAATAATCGTTGAGTAAAGCTCTTTATTAATATCTAAATTAATATTTAACTATTTTTAAATACTTGCCGTAATTATGTAGATCATATACAATGCCGTTATTTTTAAGCTCTATAATTCTCTACACTATCTCCTCCTGATGAAGCCAGCAACCGTAAGCCTTACCTTCCCTTTATATAGTCAAAAGTTACCCCTACGAGAATTATTTCACGCATCATTCAGTTTACGTAATTTCTCAACATCTGTATCGATACTCGACATATCTACAAGATATGTTTTAAAACTAACCTATTTTCAATCGCGGCTAACAATATGTTAGCTATGTACAGATTGTTCTTTCTGTCATATATCAGGACGAGACATATATCATTCATTAAGAACTCTGTAAAGATCTTCATAATAATCTAGGTGAACACTGTTAACGAAAATTATAATATTAGCATCATTAAACTTAGCTCTGTAGCTATACTTCGAGGAATAGAGTTTTCAATAAATGATTTGGTAAAGGTGCTGGGTAGGATAAGATACAGCTCAAAATACTCAAGACATAATCTTGACAAGATTATGTATAGATATAGTGAACGTGTTATAAGGATAAAGGTAGTATATCCTTTATATACAACATATTTATTTGGTGAGTTGTGTGACTAAGGTACTGTATAGCGATAGCGTTGAATTCTCAGAAGAAGTTACACAGATAGCTCTAAGAGATAAATCCATAGAAATCAACACGAATTCGAGTACTGTGTATGGGTATAGAGTCAACGTAGACGGATGTTGGTATATTGTATCATCAAGTAGTAGAGAAGCTTTGGTTGATCTGAAGAAGAAAGTGAGCTTAGTTAATTTAGAGAAATGTGGTGAGTTAGCTGAAGGAAAGATTTATAGGGGTAATATCGAGATAGGTAGAGAATATCCTGAAGTAGAGGAGGTCTCGAAGATTAATCAAGAACTATGTTCTGAAGCTAGAGGATACAATGTGACTAGATGTGAAATTGTGATAACTTTGCGGACAGTTAAGAGGACTATTATTAGAGATCAGAACGATATAGCAAGCGAGACTAAACGAATAGTTGAGGTAGAGATAGGTATGGTTTCTCAAACAGGATACGGATTATATACTTTAACCTCAGAATTCAAGGTATTTATTCCTTGGAACCCTAGAGATGTTATTAAATCTCTAGATTCGTTATTTAGAGAAGTAGTAAATCGGGTACTCAGTGTGCGTATACTTAAACCTCTGAAACCATATATGTATGGAAGGAACACAGTTATACTCGACCACAGATCAGCTGCAGCACTTCTACACGAGATTTCACATATACTTGACGCATCTTACCTATATAGTAGGAATATCATAGGGCATAAACTATCTTCCGATGATGTAGAGGTCTACGATGATCCTTACAACACTGATTCTCCTTCTATAAGGTTTTTTGACGATGAAGGTGTGGCAACAAGGAAAAGATCATTAGTAGAGAACGGTGTTGTAAGAGATCTACATCATACAAGGTTAACAGCTAAAATTGCGGGATCAGAGCCAGGTTCAGCCTACGGTTTATTCCACAACCCAATTCCTTTCCATACCACAATTATTATGAAACCAGGTGATTGGAAATACGAAGAAATGCTCGAGGATACAAAGAGAGGTCTTTACATAGTTGGAATAGTTATGGGCACCTTGGAGGAAGGTTATGTAAGGTTGGTGCCAGAATATGGCTACATAATTGAGGATGGTGAGTTAAAGGAGGCTGTGAAGATAAGAGAGATTAAAATTCCATTCTCTAGCTTAAAAACTATAAATGCTATATCGAAGGAAGTAAAGGTCAGAACTTCTTATGAGAAATACTGGTGCGTATCCGAAATAGCTCCTATGCTGAGACTTGAAGCCTATGTTCAGTAACTCCTTAATTTTATCAATACCGATAATAGTATCGTGTTTAGTATAGTTAGCTCTATAGCGATATCGTTAAATTGGCAGAAGTACTTCAAGAATACCTTATCTTCGTTGATATCGATCAAGGATCTCACATAGACTATATCTTTAGGATGAACAGATTTATACAAATCATTGGTTATTGTAGCTACGACCTCATATACGTTTTTCATACCCTGAATTAAACCTTCACATGTTAATATACTAAATGTTTTATCTACTCCTCTATAAGCTATAAAATACCTATATCTATTACTATGTGATTTAAACTCTACTTGAATAAGCATAGGCGTTGCTACGTTAGCTATATACATATTTAGATAGTTCAACAACGTATTTTTAAGATCATTAGCTAGGTGTTGATTGTAGAAAACGATGTTGCTATTCAATATCTTGTACAATTGCTGCTTTGTGAAGTTATCGAGGATGATATGTTGGAAGGGGATATAGAGGTAACAAACATTGTTACAGAAATTGTGTATACACTGCAAGATCTTCTTTAACTTACACCCTATCTCTTTAATCGAAACTGGTTTACCGTATTTACTAAGAATAGAGCATATCGAAACACATTCATTTGTTCTACATGTTTTCCCTAAAGTATGTTCCTCTATAGACAAATTTTGTAACCCTATCGAGCGCTATATAAACTAGTTGGGCTACTTGTGCTCCGTGCTCGATCTCGATTCCAAAAGGATTAAAAACAACTAACAATCCTTCACCTCTACCTTCATAACCAGGATCCCATACAGCTGTAAATATAGTTGCACCATTTCTGAGAAGAGTTGATCTTGGAATAGCTAAGGCTATAGCGTTCTCAGGTACCTTAACTATTTCTTTGTAACGAATTCTGTAAGCACCTGGTGGTAAAGAATATAAACCTTTCTCATCAGGTTTCACTTCCTCGACTTCAGGTAACTTCTTGGAGTCTCTATAGACTCCACCTCTACTACTAAAACTAAATATTTTATCGATATGGAGTTTTAAACCACTACAATCAACCTGGTCTTCAGCTAACCTCAGCATCTGGATTAAGGTTTCAGCTGATAAGACAGTCAAGTTAACACCCGAGTCACTAATCTGTTAGAAGCATCGTAAATACATAAACTGTTACACAAAATAGTACCAGTATATCGTTGTTATGTAAGGGTGAGATACCCTCCTCGATACTTAATAATACCCATAGAAATAGCCTTTCTTACAAGATCTACGCATTCCTCTCTCCCGAGGTTCATCTTACGCATACAATATTTAACAAAATCTGATGCCTTGATAGAACCGAAAGTATTGATTATATCGTTAAGTTCTACAACAATAAGCTCTAGATTATGTGGTATGCTAACTTCTATAACTTGAGTACCGATAACTTTAACGAAATACCTCCGTTCCTTAGTTAGAAATTGGTATATTCCTGTAGAAGCTTTACGCACTCTATATATAATCAGGTCGTGAATATCTTTAATCAATTTAAGCCTAGGTATAAAAATGAATAAGTATTTTATATCAATTCTTAATATTCTATACATATTATTAACCTCTTTGTCGAGGATCATTATCACCCCCTCGGCGTTGCTGATGTTAACATTGTGTACAGTTTTAGATATGTATAAACGTTTAATTTCGCTTTCATCCAATATACTTAGTACAGAAGAAGGAATATCGAATTCGCAGAACATGTAGATACTATGTAAAAATTTCAGTAAATGTTTAGCTAAACTCAATCCAAATACTAAGTTAAAATTTGCATACGGCGATAAAAATACTACTCTCTTTAATCTAACTAGTTCATCGAAGAGCGCCATAAACACCGTAACCATGTACAAAGTACAGAGATACATTTCTAACTTGGTTATGGATAAGCTTAAATGTTTAACGATGTAAATTAATGGGGTATATTAACGAAATTTTGAATTAAAAAATTGTTTTGTTTTTTGTTTTTATCCGCATTCTGGGTAGTCGTCTGGTACTTTTGCTCTAAAGTATTT
>JAJHRF010000088.1 GCA_020832925.1 Desulfurococcaceae archaeon
TCCGAGCTAAGGTCTAAGGCGTTAGGTGAGATTTCGAAGAAGTATCAAGGTGTTCTAAGCTGTAGAGAGAGTTTAGCTAGTGTTAAACCTGAGGCTTATCTAGAGCTTCTAAAAGCTGCGTTATCATAGACCTTCTTCTCGCTGGTGTTGAGGGTTATGAGTGATAGTTATAGTGCTTGGCTTGAGTTTAAGAGGTTTCTCGGTTTAGACCTAGACTATCTCGGTACTTATACAGAGATCGAGATTGTTGTAG
Source organism: Desulfurococcaceae archaeon (assembly GCA_020832925.1). Lineage (GTDB taxonomy): Archaea > Thermoproteota > Thermoprotei_A > Sulfolobales > Ignisphaeraceae > Ignisphaera. The sequence continues at coordinate 254 of JAJHRF010000088.1, forward strand.
TTAACGAGACTCCTCTTAGGGTTGGTAGTGGAAGGGGTGAGGGTCTGGGAGAAGCCGACCTACCTATTGTTAGAGGAGGTGATGGAAAGCCATTCATTCCAGGTTCATCACTTAAAGGTGTGTTTAGGAGTTGGTTAGAAGTTATTCATAGTCCGGAAGAGACATGCAGAGTTGGGGATTCTTCTCATGATTGCTGCTCTCTAAAGACTGAGCTTATTTATAAGCTTATCAAAGGTATTGAGAAGAGATTTTACAAAGGTTTTAAGCTAGAAGCTGACGAGCTTAAGCATATTATCGACGAGATTAATTCTCGGAAAGTAGCTGAGAGATATAGGAGGTGTGTAGGTGCTGAGGAGATAGCTAAGAGATTTGATAGTGTTGTGCAAAGCATTGCCGAAGGTACACAAGTTCTCGAAATTCCAACGCTTATCGATAAGCTTAAAAATGTGCTTGTCAAGGAGAAGCTAGCCCCCTGCATTATATGTAGGATCTTCGGTAATAAAGCTCTAGCTGCACATATAGGTATATCTGATGCTAAACCTGTTAACACAGATGTGAAGACATTTATCAGAACGAGGATCGCTATAGAGAGGTTTACGAAAACAACTCTACCTGGGGCTCTTTTTGAATACGAATACATTCCCGAGGGATATAAATGGAAATTCAAAATCATCGTATGGAATATAGATCTCGGGGATAAGGGTAGCGATACCTCGTCAAAGCTTAGATTTCTACTTGAGAACCTAGCGTCTATAGGGCTGTTCGTAGGTGGTATGAGGAGCGTAGGTCACGGACTCTTAAAGCTTGTTATCGAGGAATCCAAGGCTAAGGTTTGCAAAGTTGAGAACGCTGTTCTTAAATGCGAGGTTAGACCAATTAAAGAGTTCCTAGTTCCTGGGTGAATACCTATGGCGCAATCATTTGGGTGGATTGGTCATCATGAGGTTAAGAGGGTAATAGTTGTTGAGGGTGTTATCGAGAATACAGAGCCTCTCAGGATTGGTGTTGGTAAAGGTGTTGCTCTAGAATCTCCAACAGATCTAGAGGTGCTCAAAGTATACGATGTTAAGAGCGATAGGTTTGTACCTGTAGTTCCAGGCTCTAGCTGGAAAGGGGTGTTTAGATCTAGTGCTGTTGCTATTGCTAGAAGTCTTGGGTTAACGAATGTTTGTGACGGTGTTCCAGGAGCTGTACATCCATATCCAACAACTAGGGAGAAGAGCCGGTTTATCGATGATTGGAAGAAGCGTTCAGCAAACGAGAAGATCCACAAAGTTATTGAGGGCGAGGTAGATCTATGCCTCCTATGCTTAATATTCGGTTCTCCAGCTCTATACTCACACGTAATATTCTACGATAGCCTACCTGTTAGCGAGTACAGACTTAGTTATAGAACAGGTATAGCAATTGATAGAAGGACAGGTGCTGCTCGTAGAGGAGCTCTATATACTGTTGAGTATGTTGAACCTGGTGCGAAATTCTCGTTTAAGTTTGAAGCAACTAACTTACCTAACTATGCAGTAGGTCTCTTAGCACAGGTGATTATGGATATCGCTACAGGGTTCGTGAAGATAGGGGGGCTGAAGTCTCGAGGTTTCGGAGCTATTAAATTCCTCGACCTCAAGGTTAAGGTGTTCGATCGCAAGGTTGGGAGCTTTGTGGAGAGAGGTGTTATCGAGGCTCTCGATTCTATAGATAAACCTGTTGAATTTGTTGGTGATTGGAGGAGAGATCTAGAGTCGTTTAGGAAGGTATTCTTAGATGTTCTCCCTGTGTTGAAGAAGGTGAACGACTCTGGATGGAGATGGGGTGTTGTTTTTGCAGAAACTAAGTAGAGTTCCATTAACTAGTAGAAGTGCTCTACAAGGGGTTACCGGTGTAATAGTATTTTCGTTAAAGCTACTTGACGGTGTACATGTCGGATCTGGTGAGCTAAACCTTATAGTCAGGGACTTGAACGCTGTTAAGAGGTTTTCACGAGAGATCTTGGCTAAGAAGAATATCGAGAGGGTTGGCGCAGAGATAGTTAACCTCATCTCTATCGGGTTAAAGTTCGTTAAGCTAGGAACTAAGCTCTGTATCCCCGGATCAACACTTAAAGGTGTTGTTAGGACTAGGCTAGAGCTAATAGCTGGTAAGAGAGGTTCTGGAGATACAGCAAGTGCTTGTCTAACATTCGCAGGACCACCTCTAACAAAACTACCTACACCAGGTTCTCAAGGCTGGAGACATGCAAGAATCTGGGGACGCGCAGTCTCTATTGATAGAGAGGCTGAGAGTTACCTAGAGGAAGAGTTCGTATCCGAGCTCTGCCCTATATGCAATTTATTTGGAGCTCCAGGAGTAGCATCGAGAACTCTCTTCAGCAATGCTTGTTGCGATAACTGCTCAACCCATGTATGCACTGTTAGCGAATACAACATGAGACTCGAAATCTTATCACCGGGAACAGTGTTGAAAGGCTCTATAGCGTTGAGAGGTGTAGTTGTTGAAGAGCTAGGGCTTCTACTCATAGGTATGGGGTTTGACGGTAATAACTTCAAGCCTATCCTAATCGGTAGACTGAAGTACGCTGGCGAAGGTATGGGAAGAGCTTTGTTCTCTCTCGAGAAGCTTATTGTCGCTATCTACAGTGTAGACTACCTCGAGAAGCTAGGTGTAGGTGTTAAGCAGGGTGATGAGGGCTACGTTGTCGAAGGTGATGAACTGAAGAAGCTTGTTTATACAGCATTCGCTAAAGCTAGAGAGAGGTACCCTGATATAGAACCTTTTAGCGAAGCTGAAGAGAAGGAGAGGATATCTCAACAGTTAAATCTTGTGAGGTGCTCCTAGA
>JAJHRF010000089.1 GCA_020832925.1 Desulfurococcaceae archaeon
TCTAAGATAATGATCTAGAGGAAGTTTTATGATTTAGCTGTTTTCATCTTGAACAAGTACTTCAACTCTACTTAAAAGCATATCTTCTTAAGCTAGGGATAGACTATCCGAGTATCTATAGTGTTAGAAAACTTCTTGAGTTTATATACATGGTTACAAGTTGCGAAAGTATTAAGAAGATTCTGGTTGATTATGTTGTTGAGCTCGGTTCTCTTGAAGATACATATATAACTTCAAGATGTAATGCTAAAGAATATAGTTTCGAGGAAGTGCCTTAGGGTTTGAAAGCTGTGGAGAAGGTGATCAATATTGTTAGAGATTTCTTGTTGAAGAAGCTAGAGAAAAGAAGAAGATACTCGATAAGCTTGATCTCTACCTCAAGAAGATAGCTGAAATAGTTAGAAATCTTAACCCAGAAACAGAGGTATCTATTTGGAAGTGATGCAGAAAACAGATATCTACCATCAAACGAATAGATATACTCGTTGTAACAAATACGAACCGAGGTAAAGTCTTAGCAGAGCTATAGTTGAAAGATATTAAAGATCTTCTCGAAATACACGTAATACCAAGAAATCTACTCGATATCTACAGAAGAAAATCAAAACTAGTAAAAATAGAGTAACTATAACCTTGAACATCAATCAAATTGTTAAAAACTCGGCAATACAAATTCAATTATCTTTAATCTCCTTAAAGTTGAATTTAAATTTAAATAGATTCTCCGGATTTTATGGTGCACATCTTAAAGAGCAAGGATATCATCCAAACCAATATCAACAAATACCTGTATAGAAAGCTAGGTATAAATACTTGTTCACTAAGGTATGTATTCACAACATATGTGTTGAGGAAGGATATTTACCTCGGGGAAGTAAATAGTATAAAGGTATCCTTAATTTTCTTAAAACCTTGGAAACTTAACCATGATCCACAACAAAAGTTGTTCAAGACTATCAATTACAGTATAGGTAAGTCAAGGTTCATACCTCTATGTATTGATTGTGGACAGATACCTATAGAACTCAAGCGAGTCAGAGGGTTTCCCCGAGGCAATCATCTGCGAATAGCTGTAAACAGCTGTGAACATGTTTTTCTTGCCTCGGGGTTCTCTGCATTAGGTCGGGTTCTCATTCCCTCATCTGCAGAGTTATCAGGGCTCCATCTAACCCCTGAGCCCCTCATCTGCTTCAAGCCCCTTGCCCGTATCTTGGGGGCAACTCAGGGGTTGCCGAACCCTCATCAATACGGGTTCACAGAGGTTTTGAAAGTATTAGGTGTTTAACATGGTTATATTTTTTAGGGGTTGGTAAAAGTGTTGTATAGCTAGACCAATATATCTACAGCTATTCACAAGCATCTACAGCTGATACAGACCCAGCTACGGCTCTATGTGCAAATCTGTCGAGTCTATAGATCCTTCACTTATAAATATTTTTGGCTGAGACTAGGTGTATTATATGCTAAGGTGAGTTAGGTAATACGCTTTCATGTTTTAATCTTGGATATTTTACTTATCGTGCTTAACACACTCTTTACTCCTATAGCTATAGTATTTTTATTTGTATAGATATAATGTTCCCGTATGGAGATGTGTGGTGAATTTTTAAATTTGGATCTTATAGTTAGTTATTCTGATATTATTGTGGTGAATTTTAGTGAGTGTTAAGAGGTTGAGTACTAAGGATTTTGAGAAGTTGTCGGTTCGTGAAGTGTTTGAGTTGTTGGGTTCTGGTTTTAGTGGGCTTAGTGAGGAGGAGGCTAGAAAGAGGTTGAGTATATATGGATTTAATGTTGTTGAGGAGAAGAAGGAGAGTTTTTTGTTGATGTTTTTGAGGGGGTTCTGGGGTCCGATGCCATGGCTTCTAGAGATTGCTATGATTCTCTCCTTCGTTATTGGGCGTGTTATTGAGGCTGTGATTGCTCTATCTCTTCTAGTAATCAATTCTGTGGTAAGGTTTTTGCATCAGAAGTCTAGTAGAGAAGTTTTGGAGATGTTGAAGTCGAGGCTTTCTCCAAAGGCTAAGGTTTTTAGGGATGGGGATCTCAGGATTGTTGATGCTAAGTTTCTAGTTCCTGGCGATGTTATTGTTGTTGAGCTTGGGGATGTTGTTCCAGCTGACTGTAAGGTTATTGAAGATGGTGTTTCTGTTGATCAATCTGTTTTAACAGGTGAGAGTCTTCCTGTAGATGTATCCATTGGTGGTATTCTTTTTGCAGGTTCTCTTGTTAAGAGGGGTAGAGCTAGGTGTGTTGTTGTGAATACCGGTATGAATACTTACTTTGAGAGAACTGCTGAACTTGTTAAAGTAGCGAAACCTAAGTCACATCAAGAAGAAGTTCTTCTAGCTGTTATGAAGTACTCTATGTATATAGGTGTAGCTGTTATGATTATAGCTAGCGTGTTTATATATTTGATGGGTTTGAAGAATACCCTCATCTCCATCCTAACATTTGACGTATCTATACTCCTAGGCTGTGTTCCTGTAGCTCTCCCAGCTGTTATGACTATTATGCAAGCAGTTGGAGCAAGAGAATTAGCACATAAAGGTGTTCTTGTTACCAGGCTTAGTGCTGTTGAAGATGCTGCTTCTGTTGATGTTTTCTACCTCGATAAAACAGGGACTATTACAATAGGTTCGCTAGAAGTTGCTGAAGTAATACCTCTCGATTCTCTTAGCGAGAGAGATGTTATTGAGTTAGCTCTCTACGCATCTGCTGAAGAAACCCAAGATCCTATAGATAGCGCTATAATTAAGAAAGCTAGAGAACTCAATGTTGTGAAAAAGGGAAACAATTGTTATTCAAACCTTTCGATCCATCAACTAAGAGAGCAGAAGGAGTTGCTGAGATTGGTGGGAAGAAGGTTAGGGTTGTTAAAGGAGCTCCCAACATCGTTATAGATATGTGTAGAGATACTCTAGCAGATCTTGTTAAGATTTTAGAGAATCTCTCTGAGAAAGGGTTTAGAACAATACTTGTTGCCTACGGTGAAGAAGACAAGGATCTACGTATAGCTGGTGTAATAGCTTTCTCAGATCCTCCAAG
>JAJHRF010000041.1 GCA_020832925.1 Desulfurococcaceae archaeon
AGGAACGAGATTAGACCTGCAAGTTCTGTTAATGTTGTAGGGAGAGTTCTAGGGGATCCCGCGATCTTCTCGAGATTTAGAAGTGGAGGTATTGTACGGATAGAGAGGGTGTAGCTAAGTATTTTTTTATCTTGATCAGTATCGCGAAATTCATCACTACTCAGTGGCCACGGCAATCATCATACTTACCTATCTGAAGCTTAGTACATTAAATTGTGTAGAGGAAGCTATATATTGTAGGGAAAAAGTTTGGTTCAGTTTTTTACCTCTTTAGCAAGCCTATGACGATCCCTATTATGAACCCTATGCTTACTGGTCCTACTGTTAATATTCCTAAAACGGTTGCAAGTCTTTTAGCGGCTTCTACAGCTATTCCAAGAGTTGAGAATACCTCTGCCGGGGTCATACCCAAGCTCCAGATGGATAGAAAGGTTCCGAGAGCTATTATGGCTATGAATGCTAGTATATACTTTAGTACTTTCACAGATATGTAGCCGAGGGCTAGACCGAGTAGAAACTGTATTAGCATTACCACGGCTGTCGATGGTTGGGATAGTAGTTTAGCTATTAGCTCTCCTACCACGGGGTCCACTGATTTACACCTCTCTACTACATATCTTAGTAGAGTAATAAATATGCTTGGTTTAGCCAACGTCTATTCTTTTCTTCAGTTTCTTAGCTATAGCTATTATCTTCATAGCCACATCTACAGCTGTTTCACCGAATATATTTATCATAGGTTCCTTACCCCAGTCACCTCGATGATATATAGCGTCGGGTACTTTACCACCTATACTCTTTATAGCTTCCTCTATTCCCCACGGGATAGAAGCTCCTTCAACAGATTTTATCTCCGGAGGTTCTCTAGATCTATCGTAGAAAGATACTGTGTACCCTAGACTCTCAATTATTTTCAGTATTTCTTCGCTAAACCTTATATTAGCAACTGCTCTGATCTTTTCATTGTATTTCATAGCTATTAGAACAGCTTTAGCCATATGTTTAGAAGCGCCGAATTCTGGAGGAGAAACAGCTTTAACTTTATTACCTATCCTCACAATTCTCCCAGGTATACCAGCTACATCGTTTACAGTTCTAGTGTACGGCTTCGGTAGAGCCATAACTATGTTCATACCTACCTCGGGGATTAGCTGGGATACTAGCTCTCCGTTCTCCTCTATAATCTCAACAGCTTTCTTAAGATTCTCTAGAACGAAGTATTTCTCTGCTGGTATATATATCCATGCTGTAGGGTTTACAGGTCCATAACCTCTACCTATATCTAAACCGTACTCGATAGCTATTGTTATAAATTCTTTAGCTATTCTAACAGCTTCTACAATAGGTTTCCCTTTAGCTAGTTCAGCTGCTATAGCTGCTGAGAAACTGCACCCGGTTCCATGGGTATTCTTCGTATATACCCTCTTACCCCTAAACTCCTTGAAGACACCGTCTACGTATAGAACGTCTACAGATTCATCGCCTTCCAGATGACCTCCTTTCACAACAGCTGCTCTAGCCCCGAGATCCTCAACAATTACTTTAGCTACTTTTCTAGCATCTTCTACAGATTTTATCTGTATACCTGTGATCTTCTCAGCTTCAAATCTATTAGGTGTAACAACTGTTGCTACAGGTATCAATTTCTTGATGAGAGCTTCTACAGCATCTTCTCTTAGTAGAGGTGCACCGCTTTTAGCAACCATAACAGGGTCTACAACTGTTGGGATACCGTAGCTTTTCAGAAGAGAAGCTACAAGTTCTACAACTTCTTTCCTGCTAAGCATACCTGTTTTAGCAGCATCAACACCTATATCCTCTACAACAGCCTCAAACTGAGTTTTTATGATATCTAGAGGTAGATCGAAAACAGCTCTAACTTCGTAAGTATTTTGAGCAGTAATCGATGTTATAACACTTAAACCGTGAACACCTAGAGCTGCGAAAGTCTTTAGATCTGCCTGGATACCTGCCCCACCACCAGAGTCGCTCCCCGCTATAGTTAGAGCTTTTCTAATCGTAGACACCACCTAAACACGTTGACATGTTAACAGAGGAAATAAGTGTTTCAATATAGCAATACATATTTAGAGTGAAAGAGTTTGTTTATAGGGATAAAGTTGAGTTTTTCATGATCTTAAAGACTTTATAACCTCTTCTTAACAAGAACTATCTAGATTTATAAGATTTGAACCCAAGATGTAGTTAGTAAGGTGTAGATAGGAATGGAGTATGTATACGCAACTTTATTACTACATACAGCACGTAAAGAGATATCGGAGGATAGTTTGAGAAGAGTACTTGAAGCAGCTGGTATAAGTGTAGACGAGATAAGGTTGAAATCATTTGTAGCAGCTTTAAGAGAGATAAACCTAGATGAAGTTCTTAAAACAGCTGTTGCTGTACCTCTAACACCTGTACCTGTAACAGCTACACCAGCACCATCCCAAGCCCCAGCCGAGGCTGCGAAACCTAAGGAGGAGAAGAAAGAAGAGGAAAAGAAGGAGACTGTAACAGAGGAACAGCTTGCAGAAGGGTTAGCAGCACTATTCGGTTAAACACCTTACCGAGCTATACCCATTTAAATCGATTAAATTGAACATGTTTTTACAACCATACCCCAACCCAAAGCTATGTAAGGTTATACCATGTCTATTACCGATCCATCGATATTCCGTGTAAAGCTATTCGATATCAAGAGATTTCGAAGAGCTCAATGTTCACAGTGTAAAGCGTTCTTCTGGAGTATTGTTGAACGTGATAACTGTGGAGATGTTCCTTGCACAAACTATACATTTATGAATATACCTACTAGAAGGAGTTCAAGCTATAAAGAGGTTAGAGATCTGTTCCTAGAATTCTTCAAGAAACGTGGACACGAAGTTATCGAACCTAAACCTGTTGTTGCTAGATGGAGAGAAGATCTGTACCTTACCATAGCTAGTATAGTTGTTTTCCAACCTCACGTAACCTCAGGCTTGGTACCACCTCCAGCAAACCCTTTAGTAATTGCTCAACCGTGTATAAGACTTGAGGATATAGATTCCGTAGGTCTAACTCTTGGAAGACATCTAACGAACTTCATCATGGGTGGGCACCACGCGTTCAACTATAGAGATAAATACGTGTACTGGACAAATGAAACAGTTGAATATGCGTACCAATTCTTTGTAGAAGAGCTAGGTATACCTGAAGAAGAGCTGACATTTAAAGAATCGTGGTGGGAAGGTGGTGGAAATGCTGGTCCTTGTTTCGAGGTATCAGCTGGGGGTCTCGAGCTAGCTACGCTAGTCTTCATGATGTACAAAGTTGTTGACGGTAGATACGAAGAGTTGCCGATAAGGATTGTAGATACTGGCTACGGTATCGAGAGAATAGCTTGGTTTCTACAGAAAACTCCGACAGCTTTCCACGCTGTTTACGGTCCTCTTGTCAGCGAATTCCACAGAATTATAGGGGTTCCAGAGCCTAGGAACGAATTTTTGTTAACAGCTCTACAAGGTATGCCTAAGTTAAAGATAGGTGGTAGACAAGAGCTTTTCAAATATGTTGCCAATACCCTGGGGCTGAGGATAGGAGAGGTTGAGGAAGAACTCTCGAGGATTTTCGACCTCTACGCAATTCTAGACCATACTAAAACAGTTATGCTTATGTTAGCAGATGGTGTTGTACCTTCTAATAGTGGTGAAGGTTATCTAGCTAGACTAGTTATAAGGAGAACCCTTAGGAGGTTGAGTAGACTTAGTAGAGATGTGAAACTTGTAGAGCTTATCGCTAAACAAATCAGTTTCTGGAGCGATATGTACCCCAACGCTTATAAAGCTAGGGATAGAATTCTAGAGATGGTTGAGCTAGAGGAAGAGAAGTACAGATCAACACTATCTAGAGTATCAGCTATAGCTAGTAGATACTCTTCTACGAAATTACCTACAGTTGAAGATCTTGTAGAGATCTACGATGCTCACGGAATACCACCTGAGATACTAGCTGAAGAAATTGAGAAGAGGTACAAGGTGAAGATAGAGATACCCGAGAACTTCTACTCAGTAGTAGCATCGAGACATAGTAGACCTAAGGTTTTGAAAACTGTTGAAGAAGTTAAACTACCTAAAGAAGTAGTTGAAGAGTTTTCTAGATTAAGTTCAACAGAACCTCTATTCCATCTAGAACCCTATACAAAGAGATTCAAAGCCAAGGTTCTAGGTGTTTACAAGAACTACGTTGTTCTAGATAGAACAGCTTTCTATCCTGAAGGTGGTGGTCAGCTAGGTGATAGAGGGTATCTATACCTGAACGAGAGAGTTTACAAGGTTATCGATACGAAGAAGATTGGAGATGTTGTTGTACATATACTTGAGAATTCCGAAGGGTTAGAACCAGGTGTATATGTTGAAGGAGAGATAGACTGGGCTACAAGGTATAAGAGGATGAGGCATCATACAGCTACACATATACTTCTAGGAGCTCTTAGAAAAGTTCTGGGGGACCATGTATGGCAAGCAGGTGCAGAGAAAACAGAGTTCAAAGCTAGACTAGATGTAACTCACTACAAAATGCCTACAGATGAAGAGGTAAAGAAGATAGAAACTCTGGCGAACAGCATAATCGATAGTGCTGTAGATGTCAAGGTATATCTCCTGCCTAGGAATGAAGCTGAGAAGATGTATGGTTTCACGTTGTACCAAGGAGGTGTACCTATGACATCTACGATAAGAGTTGTAGAGATACCTGGATGGGATGCTCAGGCATGTTTCGGTACCCATGTCAAGAACACAAGCGAAGTCGGTGTAATAAAGATAGTGAATGTTGATAAGATAGCTGACGGAGTTATAAGATTCGAATTCGTAGCTTCAACAGCTCTCCCACACTACATATACCAAGTAGAGGATAAGTTGAGAACAGTTGCACAAACTTTATCAATAAACATAGCTGATATAGATAAGAGAATCACGAGTTTTGTAAAAGATATGGAGAACCTTAGGATTTTGCTAAAGATCTACAGATCTATGTATATAAACGAAGTGATCAAGAACATGAGCAACAAAATCGAGAAACTACCGGTAGCAGATCTCTTCATACATAGGATGGATGTAGATGATAAGGAAACCCTTAGAGAGATAATAATTAAAGCTATAGAGATGAACCCCAACCTAATATTCATAGGGTTGATACCTATAGAAAACAGAACATATATAGAGATATCCCTAGGAAGAGAAGTAGCTAAAAAAATAGACGCTAGAGAAATATTGAAAGAATTAACGAGAGAACTACCTATAAAAGCAGGTGGAAAACAAGACCATGTAACAGGCACAATACAAACAGACATAGACAAGGTCATCGAGATAATCAAGAACAAGATAAAAACCTTCCTAAGCAAGTAGAGCAAAAACTAAAAAACCTACACATAACAAATAACAACACAGCCGCCTAAGGGCCCGTAGCTCAGCTAGGAGAGAGCGCCGGCCTTCTAAGCCGGTGGTCCGGGGTTCAAATCCCCGCGGGCCCGCCACAGAATAGAAACCCTTTCTATTCTAAGTATTTTAACCTGATTTCAGTTCACTCTATTTTTCAAGTCCGTGAACTCTGGTGTGAACTTGTGAGTGAGTTGAAAGTTGATAGATCTTGGTTTGAGAGGGTTAATGTTAAGGCTCTTAGTGATGAGGTTAGGAGGAAGATTCCACATACTATTCATTCTTACAGCAAGCATGCTATTCCTACCCATCTCCTAACACAACTTTCAATTTTGACAATAGTAAAACCGTTTAAAAGACTGTTATTCACAAAACTGGTACAAAGACTAGAATTGAGAATCACATTAAGAGAGAAATACTATCATAACTGCTACATTCCTATAGAAAGCTATCCATAAGTTTACAGAACATTTATTAAGAGAAAAATTTTTAAACTATGTAAAGCTAAAGTTTCTGGGGCTGATATGACTGTATCTGAATTAGAAGAGACTAATTTAATGTTTGTCGGACCACCAGCCGCTGGTAAAACAACAGCACTTCTCCTATTTTATCACACATTGATAGATTATGCAGAGGAATTAGGTGTTAAAGCTATTCATATCATACCTGGTTCCCCATTTGATCTTCATACGGAAGCAACTAGGCTTGTAAGATACGGTATACCACCTGCGCCAACATCTCCGGGACAAAAAGATATTAGAATTAGATTTGAGGTTGAATTCAAAGGTTTGGTATTCACTAAAAAAGTTAATATTGTCGTAGCTGATATGGCTGGCTCCATAACTAACACTTTTATGCCAATATTGCCGGATTTAGGTCGAATGACCCCTACACAAGTTCAAGAGACCTTGAAGAACTATGGACTATCTGAGGAAGATGTCCAATATGTGATAAATAGAGTATTTAATAGTAAAGGTTTTGTATTAGTAGCTAATGTGATGGATATAGGGCCAGAGAAGGATCCTGATGCAAGGCTTGCTCAATTCTTAACCAACTATGTGAACTTCAAAAGAAATCGAGGAGAGAAAGAAAAAATTAATGTTGCTTTATTGGTAACACATATGGATAAATACCTGTTCCCGACGACACGTGAAAACTTTATAAAAGATAAATTTCCATATACCTATGCTGCTATAGCTAGATCTGGTTATGTGCGTAATTATGAAGTATTCTTTTCGGCTATTTATAATGAGTATACTACTGAATCAGGAGAGAGGAGGTTTCAAGTTATACCAAAAGGTGGTGTGAATAGAATTCAGTATACTGTTGATGAGTATAAGAAATTGGCGTTATGGATGAGAGAATCATTTTAAATAGTTTTAAAATATTTTAGAGCCGTAAATTTCCTGTGGGAACAAAAATGGTTAATAATGCAGAGGTTGAGGTAATTGTTTATTTAAGTCCGCCAAACTCTGATTATATAGTTTTATCGTCTAGAAAAGATTTTTCATCTATAGCAGGGAATATTGTTAATATTCTTAATTACTTAAAAATCCAAGGTTATTTTGTAAAATCTTTTTATTATGGAAATAGAAATTATGTTGCTATTGGCTACAAGACTTCTGTTACAAATAAATCCAGAGGACAAAAAGCTGATTATGTATACATGTTTATCTTTAAACTTTCTGATTTCCTAAAATACTCTATAGACTTAAATAAATTAATTAATAAAATTGAGGACTATTATAAACTCTATAATATGTTTAAATCTAGAAAACCAGAAATAAAATCTGTTCATATTGATGAAATCAGAGCCGAAGATGAGATAGATACAAGGCTATTTAAATCACTAAATTCTGGTCGTGTAGGTTATATATTATATGCGAATAATTTTGAAGAGGCTTTGAATCGTTTTAAAGAGTTATATAAAAATATTTGGCTTCGAATACTATTTGATTTTCTGATCGTAGAAAATTATGGAGGTACTCTATTAGCAGATACTATTATTATTAATTATGGTTCTCGTGGACAGGATAAATTACCAGAATTTAGTGATACAGATCTTAAATCTAGATATAGAAGTGTAGAGGATCTATGTAAAAGTTTACAGGAGCATATCCAGAAATATATCCAGAAAGCAGTTTATGGGCAGGATCCTTGTACTGTTGTAGATTATGTAGAGAATTATAGAGAGATTATAAGGAAATATATTGACATACTTATAAATGAACCTATATATATAAACGAAATTAATAATATAATTGTAGAAATAAGAAAAACTCCTATTAATAAGAATATCATTGGGCAAGTTAATGAACTTTGCAATAAACTTTTATCAAAATCCCAAGATCTACAACATATTCCTAATTTACGAAATCTTCTAGGAGATCTTCAAGAAATCTTTAAAGAAACCTTACCTAAGGATAGTTATGATGAGCTTATAGAAACTATGGAATATGCAAAGAATATTCCCCTTTGTGAACCATTAAAAACGGCTTTAGATAAGATAGTGAGAGAGAAGTTAAATAGAGAAAATATATTTAATACTCTTCATAACATTATTGAAAAAGTTCCTCAAGGTGATCTTACTGATAGGGATAAGATCATTATAGATTATGCATTGAGTAACTTTTCTCTTGATGATTTCATAGATTTAATTATTAAAAGTAGATATGATGAGGCTCATAAAAGTTTTAAAGATTTTATAGATAAATATGAACAACTAAAAAATTTATGTAGTTCGATTAAAGAACTTGAATCTTTAAGTAAAAGAGATGCTAGGATTAAGAAACATGCAGAAGCATTTAAAAATATTCGCAAACATTGTGATAATTTAGATGAAAAAATAAGAAATGAAGTAAAAGAGAAAATGAAGTTAGGTTTTTCCATACTTTGAAAAAAATAAGTTATGTGAAGGAGGTATCATGGTTAAAAGGGTAGAAGTTTTGAAGTATGTTTTCTATATTTTTGTTATTGCTATGCTTATTCCAATATTTTTACAGATTATCAAACTTGTAATTGCATTAGATTATACATGGAGTTATATAGAGTTTAATATTATGAAATTATTTGATGTAATGTTTATGTCTGTTTTAATTTTTTGGATTATCTCAATGTCTTTTCTTCTTAAAGATTTTTTTATTAATTATGACAAGATTTATCTCATTGTTTTTATAAGAGATTTTCTTAGATATATTAAAAAGTCGTTGACTGTTCTAATTATAGGAACAGTTATATTAGCAATTATATCAGCAATGTCTACTGGGTTACACACTATTACACTAAATTTAATTATAAGTGCAGTAGCATTCATTATCGTATATATAGTCATATCGAAACTTATTAAAATAACGAGATATTATTAAGAATTAGCTATGTATTTAGAATGGTTCTTCAAAGCTCTGCACAAGCATTGAATTGACTGTGAACCTGCACTATATATACTAAAACACTTCTTACCTGCACCGATATTGAGACGGGTAAACAGATGGAGAAGGTGTCTTTACATTGAATTCAACAACAGATACAACTACCTGTAACCTGCAACAGGTAAGGCAGGTAAGAACACTCATCACCTTGGAGTAGCACCTACTAAAGAACGGCTCATCACTCTTACTTCTATTTAATATATTAAGAATGTTGCTGAGATTCAATTCTTCAACATTTTTATTTTTATTTTCAATTCTTAAAAAATAAAAATATTCAATTATTTAATGTAGACTAAACTCTTGCTAAAGAGAGACTAAACAAATAAAGCAATTAAGTGGTTAGCGCTCTTAATATTAGATTTGGAAAAAGAGATAGAAGCAGTATTAGTAGTTGTTTGTGCTGGGTCTAAGCCTATGGAATCCTCTTCTTACTGGTCGCTACCTACCTCCTACAGTCTGCAAGCAGGTGGACTAGACTGGGGTTGTACATGCAGCGTGTTATAGCTTACTGTAATGCTGTGAGTGTTTCACAAGGGTTTCTTGTGGCACTAACTATGTAGAATCTTAGCAAACATTAATAATACAATTATTACGCTATTATCTTATAGATAAAGACCTTAATCTAGATTCTTTGTAATAACAATGCTTCCGAGAATAATCTCTTATATAATAACAACTTGAAAAATCTTAACATTCATTGAGACTATGCATTAATTACATATATCATGTCGCCAAATTCTGCAATAATAATGAATTAACTGTGAAATTCATTAAATTTACATGTAAACTAATACGAGAGAAGCCTTAATCGCATAATAAAACAGCAAGACATTTAGCGTAAGTTTCAAAGAATTTTCATTATCGATTATCATAGATGAGCCTCATCTATACCTAAGGATATTTGGCATTAATATGAGCCCATTTATTCACGATTTAAGAAAACTTACTGAAAAAAATTACGGAAATTAAATTTAATACAAAGTTGAGAAGGTTAAGGAGAGGTTAGGCTATAACAAAACTGTGGAAGCTTTAGATTTGTGGAGGCTATGGATGTTGCTATGGGCTTCTAAAGCTATTTTGTAAAGGTGTTAGCAAAGTAGACTAGCTAACCTGACACCATTAAAGAGATGAAACAGAACTCTCTAGACCTCAACCTCCATAAACAGGTTACTGTAACTGTAAAGGTGTGGTGTTCGGCAAGGCGGGGTGCAGAGAGTTTGTGAGCCATAATCCACTTCATAGAGTTCTTTACAGCGCTAAGCAATGCTTCTCAGTAGAATAGCATTGGGTAGAAGAATTGCTATAAGTATCTGTATAGTGTTGATCTTGGAATACCTGTAGCCTCGATAACTTCATTAACTGTTAATCCAGACGCCCTTAACACAATTGCTTTTCTAATAAGCTCTCTCCTAACAGCTTCTCTACGTTTCTTCAAATCCTCTAAAACCTTGTGAATCTCTTCAGCAGCCTTATCAAGGTTCTTGTCAATCAGTATTCTCCTGTCCTCCTCTCCTGAAGTGCCACCTATTAACACCTCTGTGGTATTACGGCTTATAGCCCTTAACAATCGCATCCTTCACTTTAAAGCTTTAGCTCTTCACCAACACTAGCAGGTGTTTGAAACAATTAGGAATACGAGTAGCAGATAGCATTAAGCATTCAATTTACTGCATCAGTACTGCTGCTAATGAGAAGATTTGTGTAGCTTCACTAACTCGTTAATTCTCCTCTCAAGAGCCTCAACCTCCTTTAACAACATCGCCAAGAGTAGTCTGCAACTCGCTACCTGTAGCGGCTACCTGTGCACTTTTTGTAGTGTTAGTAGCTGGAAGAGAAAGTGGAGCGAGTTGAAGCGCTGTGCAGTGTGTAGCGATTTGGTGAAGCTTCTGCACAGCTTCAGTGCAACATAGATTTATGCTCTCAAATATTAGAGGAATATGAGCGCAAACATTGGTGTAAACATTACACACAACATTGGTGCTAATATGGCTAAATCAAAGGCTAAGAAGGAGAGTTATAGAGAGAGGTGGTTAAGGGAGCACCCAAGGATATCCCTATACCTCAAGAGGGATGAGTATGAGAGGTTAAAGTCCTTGGCTGAGTCTAGGGGTGTGAGCATTAAGGAGCTCATATTGAGCCTTGTTGATGGCTTTGAGAAGTATTGCGAGGATATTGAGGGTAGAGCTTTTGGAGAAGGCTATGAAGCAGCCATCACTGATTTTGTTGAGAATCCGCAACTGTTTTACCAAGAATTTAAAAAGCTTTACCCAAATGAAGAGCCACTATTCTACACATACCCATGCTCAGTATGTGGACAAACAATAGTTTCCAATCATAGGAGTAAGTCAGCTGAAATTGTTAGGAAAGTTGTTGTAGAGACTTTGAAGGAGGGTGGATGGGGACACAAATGCTGTCACGAAGTTGCAGAAGGTAAGAGAAGCTCATGCAGATACTTGCCAAGAGGATTAAGATGAAAGCTCTAGTTCCGTGGACCAAGCTTTAAATGCAAAGCCCTTCTACTCTACGAAGGTGTTAGGTATACTCAGCAAATTCTCATACCTAACACATTTTCAATGAGTTGAACACTCAAAGCGAAAAACTGCTTAGTGCTAGGTTTTTGCTAGAGCATTGACGTACATAACACTGTAAATTGGAAAAGGCTTTGAACCCCCAACAAATTTGTAGTGGTTGCCTAGAATATCAACACATCAAAGTCTATAGTTAGCCGCCAATTCTATTAATACTAATACTAGCAATGTATTTAGAGTAGTATCTTCAACACCTTGACGGTGTTAGGTTTGCTCTGAGCTGCTGCTAACCTAACCTAACACTTTTCACAGAATAGAACATGCTACCTGCAACTCCAAGCAAACACATCATTTCCTCATGCAATTTCAAGACTTTGCAAAGTGAAGTAATAGCAGCGCTTTCTGAAAGCGCTGTGAAGAGAAACCTCTTTGCCTACTCCATAATTTACAGGGGTCAAAAGCCTTGGAAAAAGCTTACGAGAATGTATCTTATTATCGCCAATCTTTAACGAAACTAAGGATTGAGTAGCTTTGGTTAACTATATTTCTAGGATCCTCTCCTGGAGACAAGCCTTAAGAAATACACTTATAATACACTTGCTGCGGATCCGTATTCGGTTTTTTCCATTATGTTGTGTGAAAGTATTCATCTATATTATTTTGATTTGGAGACTGAGGGTATGGATCCAAAGAGTCATAGCATAGTAACTATTCAGTATGCTAAGCTATGTCTTAAAGATTCTCAGCTAGAACCTTTGGGCAACATTGAAATCCTCAAGGTTTGGGAATGCGGCTCGGAAAAGGAGCTTATTAAAAAGTTTCTAGAAGTCTCAAAATTCTTTGATTACAATTGCCTATTCTGCTTCATACCTGTAGGTGTAGCTCTAAACTTTGACACTCTGTCTCTTTGTGAAAGAGCTAAGATTCACGGGCTTCTAGATAAGGATGTGGATTGTGAAGAGGTTTTGCATAGGAAACCTTTGATAGATTTTATAAGTCTATTTTCATAGTGCTGAACGATTTCTATGTTAAGGGCTGGAATCGGTTTATCGATTGCTTTGCTAAGATAAAGATTAGTGGTAAGGATATACCGAGGCTATACGAATCAAAAGACTTTGACAAGATTATTAGTTACATTATTGAAGAGTTTGAGATTACACTAAAGGCTATTAACAATGTTCTCGGCGTTTTAAGGCCTTTATCTATGCATTGGGATAAGAAATGTAAAGTTGTTTGTGAAGGTGTGTAGTTGTGATATTCCTGCTATTTGATGTAGAGACCTGTTCGTGTACAGGTAGACCTACTCTAAATGATCCGATACTAGCTTTCGGCATTAGGGAGTGTAGTTTTGAGGGATGTAGGAGTGATACAGACGTAATATATATAGGCTTCAGAACCAAAATGCGATACAGTGAGCAAGTGTGAAGAGGCTGTTATAAAGAAACTGCTTGAGGAAATTGAATTCTTTGGCGAAAAAGCATGTAAAGGGACTAGAGAGAAGGATAAGAGGGCAACAGTTTATGTCATAGGCTACAGCATAAAATCTTTCGACATACCCTTACTTGGCTATAGGCTTTGGTATAGGTTTTACAGAAATGTTGAGGGGGGTTAGGAAAGCTTTCGAAATACTATTCGAATTTAGAGGTAAGGTAAACGATTGTGAGTATAGTGTTGTGTTTCTAGACTTCATGGACTTCGTAAAATCAGTGTGTTTCCAAAACAAAGAATTGATTTTGATGTGGTGGAAAAAGCTTTAAATATATGTTTCGAAACCGATTAATGACTCAAATGCTGAGGAAAAGCATAATGAACTATCATTCTTGAATATTTGTAGTGAGAAGAAGCTGTGTGTAGAGAATGCAAAATTAAATGATGAATTAAAGAAACTTCTAGATGATGGCGTTAAAGAGAGGTTAAAACATGACTTAAACCGTCTGAGCATAGTATTCAGGTTTCTTATGAAGATTAGGAGAAATAATAAGATATTAAGGTGCTTTGTGAGTAGCTTAAGGGAGCTACTCAAGAGCGGATAATCTCTCAATCTTTGCATCTAAAGCTCGGCTCTACGGTTTTGAGACTTACGAATGTAGATGCTTATAGCAGTATTTGTACTGTGTTTAAGAGGTTTTGCCCAAAGCTAGTGCCAAAGCCTTTGTGGAGAGTTTCAATAGCTCAACTAGTTAGGATGAATGTTGGTGAATTAATTGATTTAGGTTTAGAGATTGAGGTTGTTGAGAAGC
>JAJHRF010000090.1 GCA_020832925.1 Desulfurococcaceae archaeon
TCTAGACCTATTAAACCAGCTACAGCTAACCTAAACTCCTCATCACTTTTCAAAAACTCTAAAATTTTCTGCTTAAGCTCAGTATCACTAACCATAGATTTCTACCCACTACTCTACCGCGTTTTTATGGTGTTTCTAGATTTATATGTTTGGATCTCGATATATAGAGAAGCTCTATCCACTATTTATCCTCTTCTTCTCTATTCCTAGGGATAGCTTAATAAGTTTTAAGTGTTTTAATAGATATTCATCTGGTTTTCTATAGGTGAAGCTATGTATATGTAGTCCATATTCGTAGTCGTTCTCTATATATACCTCAGCAACTTCTTCTTGGTTATCTTCAACACATCTATACATCACTACATATCTATAGCATGTCTTCTCATCTTCAGTATAACAGTATAAACCTTCTGCAACTGGTTCACCAAATCTAGAGATAAGGAATAGCTTCGCTATAGCCATGAACAGGTCGAAGCGTTTCCCCGCTAACGGTATTTGACGGTATTTGTAAATATTTGTGATCCCGTTAGCGGGGTTGCACCTCTGTGTGGGTTCATCAGCTTCACCCACACTTCATGGGTGCCTGTCGAGCCCAACGCCACTAGGCTCCCATCTGTGTTTAGGTACTTTAATCCAATGTTTATCGCTCCTACAACATCTCTTTCAAGAGCTCTTCCACCTATCTTTGCTGTCCTGAGAACTATTTTCATTACTTTCACTCTCTTAAACCCCTTCACCGCAGAGCGGATCACTAGGGGTTTGTATTCATTGATTTTAAGACCTGTGAACGGGTCTCTAGAAACCCTATAAATACTGGACGAATGTCAAATTTTCCATCTCTATCACATTTACCTTCTAATCTTAAGAAACATGAATTAGTTTTTATATCATAATCTTGATGTATAGTCATAACCTAAAAAATAACTATTTTATTTTTATTGATCTTATTCTCCATAACGCAGGTGTTATAGCAACTGCTACAACGATTGCTGAAATGATAAAGATCTGTTGTGGTAGGTCGGGTGGTGTCTGCGATATTTCTACGGCTTCTGTATGCTCTATCCCCTCGACAGGTTTAGGTTCATCAGGTAGAGGTATGGCTGGTGATGGAGGCTGTGCAACCAGTACCACGATATTCTGGTAAGGTAGATACTTCCTTATTAATGGGTCTAGAGCCTTCACGGAGTTGGCAACATCCTCTACCGCCTCATTGAAGCTTCTATTAGTTGCAATAGCTAACTCCTTAATACATGAAATGTTAAACCATATATTGACTCCATAGAACGATTCTACCACGCTAACGAAGCAAGAGATCTTTTTCAGATTCTCATAGAGATCTCGAGCGTCAAAGTATGAAGGTATTCCAAAACCCATAGTCTCGATAACAACAACCTTATGACTCATAGCAATACCTGAGAGCTTCTTAGCGATCTTCTCAACATCGATACCATTCTCTGTTACAACATTAATTCTGATCACTTTTCCTTCAAGGAACCAGACCAGCGCTTCACGAGCTCTCGATATATTGAGCATCTGCATGATCGCATTCATAATCTTATCGTTTGGCACATCTGAAGCATTCAAAATGTCGATAGTCTTTACAGTTCTATAACCATCAACAGTCATGGTAATATGTAGTTTTGAATAGAATGCTCTAGGGCCTATGAATTTACCAATTATTTCATTAACAAGTTCTGACGAGAACGTTACTGCATCCATGTTTGGTAACACTAAGAGCCGATAACCATTACCTAAATATGTGAGAGCAGATCTATTTATGGCAGCTATCACGAGGTTACCGTAGTCATATATAATGTATAAGTTATGTATAGTATATATTTGTATATTACTATCAGCTAACGCCATGGGAATGCTAGACACTATGACCAACATAAACATTATTATTAACGTCCCAACCCTCATCATAGTCAACACCCAGTTATAACATTACATATTGTAGCTCCGAATATATTGCGTATGGCCTGAGCAGAGACATAAATAGTTCTTGGACATAAATATGCGAGTTCACCATTAACTATCGCAAGCGTGCAGTTTTCACCTCTTGATAAATGACCTAGGATATATGTAGCAAGAGATCTACCACCAGGCATCACATGATAGTACAACGGTGAGCCACTATCACCACTAGTAGCAGTAATATTAGTTATCATAGCATCGAGAAGATTGTTGTAGGGATTTATCTTAGCTATAAATTGACTTAGGTCGAAGGGTACAGGTACTTGGCTTTGATCTGGTTGAGGTTTGGTTTTAGGTGAAGATATGTTTTCCACTGAGTTATATCCTTGGGTAACAGGTAAATATATGTTATTAAGAGATCTCTATGAGAAGATAGCCTGTTCAACAAGTTTCTTCAAGATGTAGACATGAAGTATGTAGTGTGTATCGTATTAACTATAAAAGATATTTTATCTGTGAACTACATCCATGTTTTCGGTGATTTGAATGGGTTATGTCTGGGTTGATGCTGTTATAGGCAATCCATTTACAGGTAGGAAGATTGTTGTGAAAGCTCTTGTCGATACAGAGACTATGTATACTGTTATTCCTCGTAGAATTTTTGAAGAACTTCAGCTTCCTCCTAGAGGTAAGAGAAAGGTGAAGACAGCTAAAGGTATTACAGAGCTTGATATATGTGAAGGTGTTGTTGAGATTAGGGGTAGGAGTACACCTACACTGATACTAGTATCAGATGAGCTAGACTTTACCTTGATCGGTATTACAACTCTAGAGCTTCTAGGTCTTGAGGTAGATCCTGTTACAGGGGAACTCAAAGAATTTGTAGCACTACTTCTCTAAACCTTAACAACAAAATCAAAAAATCAAATTATGTAGAGACCCAGCTTTACTGAAAGGTTAAGGAGAGCGTAGTGTTATTGCTTTAGTTCTTAACCTCGTGTAAGTGTTGTCTATAGGTATTGAGATCTCGATGTTGCAGTCTTTATCTACCTTT
>JAJHRF010000091.1 GCA_020832925.1 Desulfurococcaceae archaeon
GAGTTATATCAAGGATAGGGTTTTCGAAGTTATTAAAAGAGCTAGAAACTTGAATATATGTGTTGTTGCTAGAGGGTTGCTTATGTATAGAAGTATTGATGTAGCTAAGGGATTTCTCGAAGGTTTTATTCAGAGCATCTCTAAGAGATTCTACATGAAGATAGGTAGAGTTGTTAAGAGTTGTTTACATTATAGCTATACAGTACCCATAAAAACATGATTAAAGCTATAGTACTTGTAGAGTAAACAATGTGGTTATAGCGTTATATTCAGTTTAATGTAGAGTAGTATCCTGAGGGTTTGGCGCCATGGTTAAGAAGGTGAAGCTTAGTTTTGTTCCAGGTCTTGAAGTAGAATTTGTTGATAGGAATAGCGGTATTCAGCAGATTCTTGAATGGGGTGAGAAAAGTACTTGGCATCCAGTAGTTGTTTTTGGTCCTGAGGGTTGTGGTAAGAGTGCTTGGCTTAGGCAAGCAACTGAAATTCTCAGGGATATGGAGTTTGATGTTATGTATGTAAACCCCATGTACAAGGAGTTTACTGCTCATACAGATGTTAAGGAGGTTGTAGCTAAAGAGTTTGCAAAAATTAATCAGCAACAAAGACAACAAGTTCTAGAGAAACTCAGAATAGAGATAAGATCCTCAGCCATAGAGAGATACAGACAGATACTTACATAGCATAGCAACACTTTACATTATCTCTACAGTATTATTGCGTACTTGCCTGCCTTTGTCTCTTCTTCTCCTTCTCTTCATATACTTTCCTAAGTGTTAATCCGTAGACTATACATGTATACATGTGTAGTTTGTATGCTTCTGGTCTATCCCAGTATATCCCAGTATTTAGCAATTGCTTTTCTACCAAGCTCCCTGAACTCCTCAGCTTCTTTCAATGTGAATTCCTTTAGATCTTTCTCTAGGTACCTCTTCAGCTTCTCCCACTCCTCCTTAGTAAATGGATTTGATGTAGCTAGTGATGAGATTCTTGAAGCTTCATTCTTAAGCATTGTAGCTTCCTGTTCACTAACAACACCTTTAACAGATAGATATTCTATGAAAAACTCTTGATAAGACGAGAATGCTCTACCAAGTCTAGCAATCCTCATATCAACATAATCCTTTAACTCGTTAAACCTCTCATCAACTTTAGCAAACCTTTTATCAATCTCATTGAATCTCTCATCAATTTGGTTAAACCTTGTGTCTATGTATAGCTTTAGAGACTCAAATCTCTCGTCAATACGATTAAATCTTTCGTCAATAACCTTGAACCTCTCCTCTATAGCACTAAACTTCTTACCCATTCTATAAGTGGCGTAGGTTACTGAGAGTATTGCTGATAGCGATGGGATCACAATGCTTAGTATAGAGATTACCAACCCCTGACTCAAACCATAGACCCTAAGCATTTACTTACTCAAAACCTTTATAAACACTATGCATCTGTATAGCTCAGTTTCAAAACTTATGAAATTCATAACATTGTTAAATTTCTTCGTATCTAGACCAAGCTTAATCAGAACTGTGTAAGCTTTGGGTGAACTAGGTTTTCTAAGAGCTTTAAACATTCTAGGGGCTATAACCTCCAGCATGAATGTTATAGGGTTTTCAGCAAGCTTCCTATACTCCTCAACCTCCATAGACTTCCTCCAATATACTGGGGATGAGCGTTAGGTAGAAGCTCTACAGTAGGCCATCTAGATACCCTATCTCTCAAAATGACATGGGTATTACCTGTTAAAAGTATTGCAAAAGGTCTTCTGAACACGTTCTTAGTATATTCATATATTACGAATAGGAGGATAGGCATACCTAGTGTTAAATTGAATACACTGAAAGAAGGAACATCAACACCATCTACATTGAAATCGTCTAACTACTTCAAACCTATCTTAAACATAACATTGTAATTCCTAGTAGCTTCAGCAACACTAAAACCAGTCCAGTATAGTTAGCTGTTAGAACAGCATCTAGAAAGAACGAGAATGGAACTCTACCAGGTTTCTTATCCATGTATACTCCTAAGCCTCTCCTTCCTCTCACTCAAGCTTGAACTGAGAAACCATATACACCGCCAATCTATGCAAACACTTGTAGAATTATTTAAAACTTTAAACATCTAATACATAGATCTGTAAACCGAGCATCTCCCCAAACATATTTAAACTCTGAGAGGAATGAGATATCCACCAATATACCTAGGTTGATGATGTATGGAGTATAGACGGTTAGGTAGAACAGGTTTCAAAGTTTCTATCCTTACAATAGGTGGTTATGGACCAGGTGTCTACCCAGACCCTGTTGAAGCTGTTAAAGCTGTTGAAAATGCTATTATGGAGGGCCTCAATATGATTGATATAGCTCCGAGTTATGGAGAAGCTGAGGTTAGGCTAGGTCCGCTAATCAAGAAGTATAGGGATAGACTTGTCATAGCTGAGAAAACTCTTGAGAGAACATATGAAGGTGCTTGGAGAGAACTTAGAACTACTCTATCTAGGTTCGGTATAGATTCTATCGATATATACCAATTCCACGCTGTAAAATCTTTAGAAGAGTTGAATACTATCTTTAGCGAGAAAGGAGCTGTAAAAGCTTTCTTAGAGGCTAGAGACCAAGGTCTCATAAAGTATATCGGTATAACAGTTCATGCAGATATGAGGATCGCTTTAAAGGCTTTAGAGATGTTTGATTTCGATACAATCCTTATACCTGTATACGCAGCAGCTATGACTATACCTAGACCTGAAAACGATTTCAAACCTGTTCTAAAGATCGCTATGGATAGAGACATCGGTGTAATAGCTATAAAGTCCATCGCTATGAGAAGGTACCTACCCGGTGAAGAGAAGAAATACACAACATGGTATAAACCTTTCGATAACCAAGAAGATATAGATAAAGCTGTTTGGTACACATTATCACAAGAACCTGTCTCTACATACCCTATGGCTGGGGATATAAGGT
>JAJHRF010000092.1 GCA_020832925.1 Desulfurococcaceae archaeon
AAACTATGGGGTAATCAGATGACCCAGCAAGTTATTGGTAATTTGATTCCTGTTAAATCTAAAATTGATACACCAACAAGTAGACCTATAAATGAACCACCACCAGGAACAATAACATTCCCAACACTACCAGAAGAAGCTATGAAGAAATTAGCAGAAGCAATAGCTACCCCTACACCAACTCCAACAACTACCCCTACCCCTACACCTACTCCATCGCCTACAACTCCGAGACCATCTCCAACACCAACACCTACAACACCTAGACCAACTCCTACTCCAACACCAACTCCTACTACTCCTGTTACTGGTGTAGCAACAATTACTGTTGTTGTTACTCAAAGTGTTGAGAAAACTATTGTATCAACATCAACAATATTATCAACAACAATATCAACAATAATATCAACAACATCAACAACAATCAGAGAAATAGATTGGACAACAACAATAGCAATAGCAGTAATACTACTCATAATTGGATTAACAATAGGAATATTCATAAAAAGAAAATAAAACAAAAATATTTTTAACAAAATTTTTATTTTTTATTTTTCATTAAAATTTATTAATGATAAAGCTTTACGTAAAACGTGGTGATAATAATGCATCCACTCATAAAATACGTATTACAAAGAGTAGTACTAGCTTTTTTAGTAATATGGATTGGGTTAACGATATCTTTTATATTATCTAGGTTAATGCCATTTAATGCGGCTGATCTTTTTATCAGTAGATTAGTTTCGCAAGGTTCTGCTCTTACAGGTGAAGAAATTGAATCCATGAAGAGACAGCTTATGGAACTTTATGGGCTTGATAAACCAGTCTTTGTACAGTATTTAATCTTCTTGAGGAATTATCTGATAACAGGTGAGATGGGGCCTTCTTTTGCGTTTTTCCCTACTAGTGTTAAAGATATTATTGGTAGAGCACTTCCATGGTCTATAACGCTGTTATTATTAGCCTCGGTTATAAGCTGGTTAGTAGGTAATGGTCTAGGAGTTCTAGCAGCTTTAACTAGACATCGAAGAGTTTCAAATGTATTAGAGAATATTGCTATAGCTTTTCAACCGATACCTTTCGCTGTACTTGCTATATCATTTCTAATATTCTATGCTTTAGTTCTTAAGCTACCAATACCGGGTGGAGGATTCGTTGGCGCTGTATCAGCATTTGAATTATTTATTTATATGTTAAGAAGAGCTTCATTTCCTTTACTTGTACTGATGATTTTCGGATGGTTTGGTAGTTTTGTTGGTATGAAAGCCATAGCTCTAAAAATGCGGGAAGAAGATTTTATTGTATACTCATTTCTACAAGGTGCTACTATGAACACTATTAGGTCTATGATATTTAGAAACTCTATACTACCACAATTCACGTCTCTTGTCCTTGGTATCTCGAGAGTTTTTGTTGGTTCTCTTCTAGTTGAATATATATTCAATTATCCAGGAATAGGGTATATTTTGCAGAGTGCTATAGCTAATGCTGATTATAACCTTATGTTAGGGATATTATTCTTTGCAACAGTTGCAACAGCTGTCGCTACGCTTATTCTAGACTTAGTATATCCATTGATAGACCCAAGGATTAGGTACCCCGGCCAAGGGTGAGCTATATGGCTTATGTCTATAGATTTAAAGAACTAGTATTAAAACCAGGATTTTTAGTACCGCTATTCATATTTATAGGTCTAACTATCTATGCATTTGTATATCCACAAACCTTAGCAATAAATCCTGGGAGATGGTACTATGCTTCCCCAGCTCAACCACCAAGCTCAAAATATCCTTTTGGAACAACATCGACAGGTCAAGACTTGTTTTTATTAACACCTTTAGCTCTTAGAAACACTATTATAATTAGCTTCGTAGCAGCATTAATATCAGTTCTCATAGCATGGGGTATAGGCTCTATAGCAGCTTTATCATCACAAGCTATAAGAACAGTGCTACTTACATTAACAGATATTATATGTGTAATCCCAGGATTGCCATTATTAATGACGATATTCTATATATGGCGTGACTCTCTAACAATACCTCTGATTGGAGTTATAATGGGTTTAATAGGCTGGGGATTTACTGCTAGAGCTGTTTACTCGATAATATATAGCTTGAGACAGAGAACATTTGTTATAACATCATATTTCTCTGGATTAGCAATGTATAAAATTGTTTTAAAGGATTTTATACCATACCTCCTTAGATACCTAATGATAAACATTGTAGGTACAATGACCTGGGCTATTGGGAACGAAGTAACAGCTTCTATATTTGGTGCTATGAAGATGGAGGAAGTAACCATAGGGACAACGATACACTGGGCAATGTATTACCAAGCCATACTTCTAGGACTATGGTGGTGGTTAGCAATGCCAATAATCTTCTTAATAATCTTTGTATTATCCCTATATATGCTCATGGTTGAAATAGATAAATACGTATTTGCAAGAGCTAGAGTTACATGGGGGTGAAGCTGGTGAGTGATATACTTATTGTAAATAATCTAGATGGAGGTTACGAAGTATTTATAGGAGGGAAGAGGAGGGTATTTGTTCACGCTGTCGATAATGTTTCATTAATACTTCGAAGTAATGAAGTACTAGGTATAGCTGGTGAATCTGGTTGCGGTAAATCTACGCTAGCTAAGATGATCTATGGAGCAATAATTCCTCCACTTGTGGTTAGAAGTGGTAGTATAAAACTTCAAACAAGAAAGGGTAATTTCGTAGAGTTGAATAAGCTTAGTATTGAGGAGATGAGGAAGAAGATCTGGTGGACAGAGATATCATATATACCGCAGAATTCTATGAACGTATTGAACCCCTTAAAAAGGATAAAAGATCAATTCATAAATGTATTCAAATACCACGATATGAATATAGATAAAGAAGAGGTAATGAAGTATATCAAAGATACATTGATATCCTTAAGCCTTCCTCT
>JAJHRF010000093.1 GCA_020832925.1 Desulfurococcaceae archaeon
GTTTCTTAAACTTCTCGATAACTCTATCCAGAATTCCCTCAGCTACTGCAAGATGTTTATAAGCTTCTTCAGCTTCATCAACACCTTTTACTGCATTCTTCAACGCATACGTGATCGATATGTTAGCGAATCTCTGTACTTTTAAAACTTCAACAACTTTTTCATAGTTCTTCAACATCTTGTTGAGCTCACTTATATCTCTAGCTTTAGTAATGTTTACAGGTATAGATATGTTCAACCTCCTAAACCTCTCTTCCAAAGCTTTTCTAAGTCCATTCAGATACCTCTCTAACACAATACCAACAGCATAAGCTCTTCCACCAACCCTAACCTCTTCATTAACTTTAGCTAGAAGTCTAGATGCATTGATAAACCACTCCCTAAGCTCATCGATAGCTAGAGCAGATATATTAACAGATAACATGCTCTGGATCTCATTCTTTAGATCTGTAGAGATGTTGAGAGCTAGAGATCTGTTAAGCATCTCGTACAAAATTTTCGCTTTAACAAGTAGTACAGCGTATTCCTGGGATCTACTATTGCTGTTTTCGCTAACCACAGGTAGAGCTGAAGCTATTGCTGATATCAGTAGTAGTGGTATCAAAGCTAATCCGAAGCTCTTTAGCTTGACCACCGATTCACCCCAACTAATAGTATCTAATACACAAGTTTTTTAGGGATTCTATGGAACACCTGTTTCAGCTACATGGAAAAGCAGATAAAGAATTGAATATCTACTTATAGCGTAGTAGAGCAGATATATAGAGGTTACCTTACCATACTTATACAGATAGGTGTTGGACATGGCTATAGTTTTGCTATCTATTAAACCTAGGTTTGCTGAAGAGATTTTATCTAGGTTTAAACGTTTTGAGCTTAGAGCTGGTTCAGGTATTCTTCCTAATGCTAGGGTTATCCTCTATGCTTCTTCTCCTGTGAAGAGTATTGTAGGTGAGTTTAGAGTTGGCAAGGTTTTTATCGGAAGTTACGAGGATATAGTTAGAGTTATCAATAGTTTTCCTTATTCAGGTGTAGATGAAGAAGATTTCAGCTATATCAGGGGTAGGAAGAGGAAGGCTATGGCTATAGAGATTCTAAACCCTATCAAATACTGTAAACCTATACCTCTTACCAAGCTTAGAGAGATAGGTTTTAGAAATCCTCCAAGAAGCTATCAATTCCTATACCCAGAGAACCCTATACATAGAGCTCTGATACATCTTATTGAAGAAGTTATTAGATGTAGAGATATAAATTAAATGCTTTAGCTTTAATAAGATCTTCACTAGTTGTAATCGTTAAGGTATACTCAATCTCTATACTAAAACTCCTTAAACAAGTCTATGCTTAACATAATGAACGGGGAAGAGAAGTAGATGATCTCTACTAGATCAGGTTCTCAAGTATGCTCTCAGCATGTACGTTATTAACGATGTTATCGCTAAACCTCTTATAGCTCTTGCTTCACCAACACAGGATAAATCTCTTAATCTCGTTACTCTAAATATCTTGATAAGAGGATCTGTAACTACTTTAGCTATTGTTACTACATAAGCTGTGTTTACATCTACCGTAATAGATAGCCATCCGAAGAATAGACTTATAACTAGCGAAGCAAGAACTATTATAAATGCTAAGAATAATCCAGCACAAATACTTGAGATTATGTATAATAGTGTTACGAACCATGTTAGAACCCTATGCGAAGTACCCGAATAATGAACATTGATGTACCGAGATTCTCACGAATCCTAGCTATAAAGCTTAGTACAATAGCTCCCGCTATGAAGAGAATTATTAACGCTAAGACCATTTTCCTTAAAGCCTCATCCACAGAAATAAGAGATCTATACCCATCCGAGGATTATGTAATGGAAGACTTCCTTATCTTTAAGTTAGCATTACAAACTTGCTTGCGATGCCTGTGAAAAAGTTTGGGTTAGTGTAAAGCATACAACTCTGGTTCTTACCCTGAAATCCTCGGTGAAACAGTTCCACCGAAAAATGTTTCTTGGAGAAGCTTTATGAAAGCTGGTCTTAGTGAGGAAGAGGCAAGGAGATAAGCATCGTACTTCATAGATGTTAGGGATAGACCTCACAGAGGATGCTTCTATGGACTTACCTACGAAGAGGAAGAGCGCAAACCATTGATTGAGAGAGCTGGGGAATATCTAAGCGTTGTTGAAAAATTTGTGAAAAGATCTTTGTGTTTTAGTTGAGGGATATAAAAGGATTGTCCTTGAATTAATTACCGATTTTCTCAGCTGTTTCCTTAACTTTATCATTCTTCTCATTCACAGCTTTCACAACGCTTCACCTTAACAGGTAATGCGTTACAAATTTTATGGTCTACCTATGTACAATACAGTAGAAGTTTGTTGTGTAGCTGTAGTAGTTGTAGTGAAAAGCTATTAACTCTTTAAGTACTAAGTATAGAATTTTGGAGAAGACTACTTGTGTGAAGCTCTATGGGTATTGTTAGGAAGAAGGTTAAACTTGTTTGGGGTTCTAAAGAGCTTGAGGTAGAGGCTCTAATCGATACCGGTACCAATAGGCTTATTGTTCCTAGAGATATTGCAGATGCTTTAGGGTTGAAACCTTTATTTAAAGTGAAAGCTGAGCTTGCTGATGGGAGTGTTAAGGAGGTTGATGTTGCACCTATAGTTGTAGAAATTATGGGGAGGAGTGCACCTGATTACGCGGTTATTGTTGAGAAAGGTGAGGTTTGTGTTGGTGTAGAGACTTTAGAGACTCTAGGGTTGGCTGTGGATCCGGTAACCGGTGAGCTGTACCCGACAAGAAGGTTTGTGTGGAGGATATAGAGAGGGCTGAGCTGTATATGGAGAAAAGGTTAGGAGATTCAGTGAATACGATGTCGAGAGATGATGTGTTGATAGAGCTTCATAAAAAGTTAGCTGATCTACCTAACTATGTGAAAG
>JAJHRF010000094.1 GCA_020832925.1 Desulfurococcaceae archaeon
TAGACTCGCTTGCAACAGCAAACCCCATATCAACAATCCTCCTTAAAATAGGGTAAAGAAGTCCTGGACTAATCCTAAACCCATACTCATCTTCTAAACGCCTCATAATTCCATAGCCATGTACAGGTTCTTTACTAAGCATATCAAGTATCTTCAGCATGATGAAATCCCTAACCCTACCCCACAGCCTACCTCTGCCAATATGGCTACAACACATAATATATCATCTGATATATCACATATTATATCTAGCAGAGCTTAAAAATTTGTGACAAGCTTTGAAGTAGAACTTCAAATAATTAAACACTTAACTAAACAAAATTTCAAAACAATAAATAACTGTTACTATTTAAGACGTAAACCTCAAGCTCAGAGACCGTAAAATATGTTATAATTTTCTGTTTCAGGTTTTACGGTAGTAGGAAAATTTTCTTCAATATAGTTAACCCGAGTAAACATGTTAATGTAACTATTGCTGTAGCTCCAAGAACCCCGAGCTCTATCGCTATCAAAGCTCTTTTCCTATCTATTCCGATGAGGAACGCAATTAAAGAACCTGTCCATGCCCCTGTTACTGGGAGAGGTACAGCTACAAAAGTTGCTAAAGCAGGTATATCATACTTCTTCAACTTTCTACTCTTCTCCTTAACATAATTTAGAACCCATATATACAACTTCCTTATCTTCTCCGGGACGAACTTGGAAGACCTAATGAAGATATCTATATACTTTAGAACAAATAAAACGAAAGGAGTTATCAATAGATTACCTATAGCTGAGACCGCTATACCTATGGCTAGCATAAGGTTATCGTTATGGAAATAGTAGAAAGCGAGAGGAATACCACCTCTAACCTCAGCTATAGGAAGAAAAGACACTATAAACACTATCACAAGTTCAACGATATTCATAGATAAACCCATCAAACATCGACACGTTTACCCACATTAGCATCTCAAGGTGTAAAATAAAAAGCTTTATACAGAACATTAGCATCCCCTACATCACGTAACCAAATTACTTAAGCTATGGTGAAAGTAGATATCTAAGATTCAATTCTTACTTAAGACAAACTGAAAATCTAAACATTCTGCTTAACATTACAGGATCTTGAACTTTGGGTAAGGTTTACAGCGTAGTTTATGTAAACCAAGTTAAAAACTTAGCCTAGGATTTCAGAATCTGTTTCAGAACATCATTGAATTTACGAGGATTATTCAGCAATAATGTGGCGAGATCTTCTTCTAGATCAAGTTTATTTAATTCTAGTAGAATAGGTCTAAGGAATAGATATTTTACTGCGAAGTATATGGAATACACATCGTTTCCATACCTCTTTACAAGTACTTCTCTAAATTTCTCAGGTTCATCGATAAAAAGATCTATACAGCTTTTCCCATACATCTTTCTGCAATAAGCTTCCATGATCTCGAAATATCCTGGAACCTTACTCTGCATATATCTCCTGATAATGAAGAAAACCTTAGCTTTGTCCATACTTACACCTCGACAATGTTAAAGATGTTGTCATTGTTGACCCCTGGATCACGGTTTCTGAGTTAAAGCATTTTTGCAGGCAATATTAAATTTATTCAAATAATCAACTTATAGAGATATTGCGGTATGAATATCTATAAGTTTCTCGCGATCTTAAACATATTCCTAAGTAATTTTAACGTTGTTGTATTGAAAAGAATTCACGATCTTTAGTATACAGCTATCTAGGTTCTTTCTAAACATCTATACCTCTTTACTAAAACTTCTCTTAATTTCTCTACCCTACTACTTGTAATGATAGAGACTCCATCAATTAAAGCAGATAATACCAATACATTACTTTTCATAGCTGTTCTCTCTAGCTCGTTATATGTATAAAGAAATATATCTACTCTTTTCCTTCTAAACTCTACTGCGATAGCAAATCAGGATGTATCTATAGCTCTTCCAGCAATAACTCTATCGTAGTATATAGCAGGTTACCCAGATTCAAAAACGTTTGGTTATCTAGAGGGTATATAGTGTCTATCAGGTTCTCTAGCATATATGTAAAGCTCTTCAGATACATTTATATATAACATCTTTTACATAGTTACATAGTCTAAAAGTTAAAGTTCAACTATGCTATGACCTCAAATACTTCTACTATAAGCATAGAGAAGAGCTTTAACAGCTTTCTCAGCGACTTGCTGTAC
Source organism: Desulfurococcaceae archaeon (assembly GCA_020832925.1). Classification (GTDB taxonomy): domain Archaea; phylum Thermoproteota; class Thermoprotei_A; order Sulfolobales; family Ignisphaeraceae; genus Ignisphaera. The sequence continues at coordinate 2,193 of JAJHRF010000094.1, forward strand.
TTGAAAGCAACTCCATTCATAGAATCCATTAGAAAGACCATGTTAAGCCACGCTTAAATCTCTTAAAGCTTATAGAAACCATCTCCTAACTTCATCAAGTCTCTCTAAAACAATCATCGAAATAATTTACTTATTTTACTTATACAGATCTGGCTATATATCAAAATTTGCTAAAATAATCCTTAACCCTCCCCTATTTACACCATCTATAATAAATACAAACATATTATACCCTATAAATCATAGTTCTCTTATAGAAGTTAACTAACATGCTTTAGAGAAATTCAGCAAAAGCTTAGAGTAGAATGTATCAAGAACACGAGGTCTTTAACAAGGTTTAGACGTCAACATAATTCATAGATACCATGTTACGAAGGATGATACTATCTATAGCAATAATACGAAAAACCTTTTAAGACCTTATGAAGAACATGTTTCACAGGTTTTATCAAGTTCGAGAACACGAGGAAAGAATTAAAATCAGCAAGTTAATTATTATATCGATGATGTTTGTTGTGCACAGTAATTAATAGATTTAGAAGAGGGAAGGAATACTATGACTATTTTCTGTTATTTGGCGCCGCGGCCGGGATTTGAACCCGGGTCACGGGCTCGAGAGGCACGAGAATATATATCACACCATTGCATGTCCGATATCCATCACATGCAATATCAAATGACAGAAACTATTTGCCCTAGTCAATGACAGAAATCATTGACTGCATATACATAGCCCCCACGCAA
>JAJHRF010000095.1 GCA_020832925.1 Desulfurococcaceae archaeon
ACATAGAAAAATAGATAGAATACAAGGAAGAACAGACGATATGTTCATAATAAACGGAGTAAACATATGGCCAAAAACAATAGAGAACGTATTGATGAAGAATCCTTTGGTAGGCTATGAGTATCAGATAGTTGTTGATAAGAAACCTACAGGTGACGACCTCATAATAATTGTTGAAACATCTAGAAAACTTGACGAGAATGAGAAAAAGATTCTTGCTAAAGATCTTGAGTACCAGCTTAAGGAAGTAATCATCGTTACCCCGAAGGTAGAGGTAGTAGACCCTGGTACACTACCTAGGTTTGATGGAAAATCGAAGAGGTTGATAATCAAGGTTGAAGAGTAGTTACTAAATAAGGTGTTGGTATATGGATATAGATCCCTTAATTATCTTAGGATACGTAGTATCGATAATGTTTCTCATATTCAGCATTATCTACAGTATATACAAAGATCGTAGAGGTGGGTAGATCATTATGATTCCTGAAACCCTACTAGATATTTCAATAATTGTAGTAGTGACTATGTTTACCGCGGTTGTAGGTATAGTTGGGTATAGGGTAAGCAAATCTGTTATTGGATACATGCTTGCAAACAAATCGTTAGGACCTTGGCTACTTGCGTTCTCAATAATGGCGACATACTTTAGCGCTGCATCTTTCTTAGGTGGTGGAGGAGCTACATATGTCTATAACTTAGGTTTCGGAGCTTGGTTAACAGCTTGGCATGTGATAGGGGTCGTTGTTTTGTGGATAGTTGTAGCAGATAAACTCTATAGCTATGTATCGAAATACAGAATCCTAAGTATACCTGAACTCATAGAGTATCTATATGGAAGTACTTTAGCTAGATTTACAGCAGCTATAGTTATAGTGATGTTATTTAATTTATATCTAGCAGGTGTGTATAGAGGAGGAGGGCTAATCCTAACAACAATATTTAGACTAGACTATAAATTAGCACTACTCCTACTTACATTACCATCTACAATATGTATTCTACTTGGGGGTATGAAAGCCGCTGCTCTTAGCAATCTATTCCTAGGAAGTCTAATGCTTACAGCAGCAACACTAACTTGTACATATATCATGATAAACGTTGGAGGACCTATCAACGGTTTATCGAAATTAGCTCAACTATCAATTCTAGGTATGCCAGGCGAACTTTGGCTAAGACTCGACGGTGCTGGTCCTAGACTTGCTATGGAGAAAGGGGCTGTCCCGATGCTTATAATGAGTATAACCTTCTCTCTAGGTATGGCACAGATAGCTCTACCTAATCTGCTGATACAGTTCTACGCGGCAAAGAATGATAAGGCTATAGCTAGGGGAAGACTTATAGGCCCTATACTTGTAAGTCTTTACGCTCTCCTAATGTTCTCATTAGGAGCATTCTGCCACTTAATACTGGGTAAAGTTCTTAATGAACAACGATTAGCTGAACTTATGAGAAACCCAGACCTAGTTATACCGAAGACTATATTGTTGATAGCTCCAACAGGTATCAGGGGATTAATACTATCAGCTCCACTCGCAGCTTCAATATCGACAATAACTGTAACAGTGTTGACGATTACCAATACCTTTATACGTGACGTAGTTCAGGTGATGATTCGTCTAAACGAATACAAATTACTCAAATTAGCGAGGATATTCTCCGCGATATTCTCATTAACACCTATGATACTAGCTTTATCAGAAGATAAGCTAATAATAGACATCGTTAGTGCAGCCTTTGGCACAATTTTTGCATGCTTTGTTGGACCAATAACAATAGGTCTCTACTGGAGAAAAGCGAGCAGAGAAGGGGTTATAGGATCTATGATTGTGGGAACTATAACAGGGGTGCTGTGGTATGTATATCTATACAGAGTAACAATGATACACTCTACAATACCTGCAACAATACTTGCTCTAGGGATCTTTACAATACTATCACTACTAATGCATCGTAGATCCAGATATAGAGATATGTGAGGGTATCGATACGGGTTTTATAAAAGTTAGAGCAGGTCTTTATAACCCTAATCAACTTGAGAAAATTATCGAGATTGAAGCTCTCGTAGATACTAGGGGTTTTCCGAGGTGATCATCTGTGGTTAGCTGTAGATATTTATGGATACATACTTCAAGTCTCTTATCCACGCCTTGGGGGCGACCACAGAGGGTTGCCAAACCCTTGTTGACATGGGTTTACAGAGACTTTGGAAGTATTAGATGTTTTGTGAAGTTGGGATGGTATTGCTAGGTAGGAAACGTGTAGTACCTGTTGTATTTAGTGAGGAAGGTGATGCTGTTGTTATAGGTGTAACAGCCTTGAGATATTCAGGTTGGAGGTAGATATGATTAGAGGAATGTTGAAGGAATCTGAGCTACTACTTCTATAGATATCCGTGCTCTAGAAATAGAAAAGGGTAGGGGGATTACGTTATTAAACAAAGACGAGATCTTGACCACGATATCTTTACGGCTAGCTTATATCATGTACTTTTACAAGAGAAGATGAATAACATCTAAAATAATCTTGATAGATACGCTAATTAAGTTTCTTTATCTCTATATCTTAGAAATTTCATTAATATTAGTTTCTATACATAGCTAAGTAGGATGTTTGTTTTAGGTATCTAGAACTTTAATTATTTAATGAAGAGCTGAACTTATTGTAATACTTTTAATCAAGTAAAATTGACATCATATAGATAAAGTTTATCAGAAGTTAGTTAGTATTAATTCAAACACCATGTATATAAACTTTGAATAAACTACTTTTCTCTAGGTGAACGAAATGGCCTGTACAAAACCTGTAAAAGTTAAGACACCTGAAGGCGCTGAGAAAGATTTAGTACCTAAAAAAGTTTGGAGTTTAGCTCCTAGAGGTAGGAAAGGAGTTAAGATAGGGTTATTCCAAGATCCAGCAACAGG
>JAJHRF010000096.1 GCA_020832925.1 Desulfurococcaceae archaeon
GATGTAAACCTAATAGATGTAGAGAATCGATGAAAACCATTAAGGGAATTCTTGTCCTTCAGAGTGGGAAGGAGGTCAGAAGCATTAAGTTTAAAATCTGTTTTTAGTATAAGTAGATTGAGGTTTTAATATGGATGAAGATTGGGATGAATTTTATAGAAGAACTAAAGAGTTTGTTGATAAAATATTTTATCAGATTATGAAGCAGTTTGAAGAAATTTTAGAAGAATTAGATGATAACCCTGATAATATGAAGGTCTACGGTTTTAATATTGAAGTAGGTCCTGATGGTATACCTAAGATCTATAGATTTGGGGATGTAGAGCGTAGCGAAGAAGTATACCCGGTTATTCATGGTGATGAAGGTGAAGAAATGGAGCCTCTTATTGATGTATATGACGAGGGTGATACTGTTAAAATTATAGTTGAGCTTCCAGGGATTAGCGAAGAAGACATAGGTATAACACCTATAGATAATAAGCATATTCTTATAGAAACATTTAAATTGGGTAGAAGATTTAGAAAAGTTGTTGAATTACCAACAGAAGTAGTTACCAATAGTGTTAAAACTTTGTATAGAAATGGGGTTTTAGAGATAGTAATTAAGAAGAAATTATTATTAAAGAATACGAAGTAGTGTTTATGGAAAATTCTAGATCTAGATTTAGATATTTTTAGTTGATACATATATATGTGCTCTAATTTTCAAAATAATTCGATGCCTTTAATAATTAGTAATCAGATTACGGAGTTACATTTGTTAGCTATTTTGTATTAGGATAATTTCTGTATCATCTTCATTCATTTTGAAAAGCTGTAGATATGTTCCCCAAACAAGGATGTTTCTAATAATATCTTCGTCTATTCTTTTATAGTATTTTTCTACAATACTTATGAATTCTTCTTTCGATATCTTCTTCCTCTTTTTTAAATCAATGTATATCTCGTAAAGTGGTTCAACTTTATTTAAGATAACTACTTCTCTAAGAAGTTTCCTTAATCTTTTTACATCAGCTTCTGCAACCTTCTTACCGAATTCTGTTATATATAGATACCCATTTTCGTACTTAATTAAATTCAAAGCTTCTGCAATATCAACTACTTTCGGTAGAATTTCTATCGATTCACCAGTTATATCACCTACATACATAGGGTCTACGGAACCTCCTAAACTGTATACAGCTTCTACCAACCCTATAACATGGTCAGGGAGTATATCGCGTGGTATAATATGAAGATCTTTAGAGGATTCTTTAGACACCTCCGATAAACACCTAATAAAAAGAATATTTAGAAGAGTTTTAAATCTATATGTATCGAAATTTTGTGTTTAAGAGGTGAAAGTAGTGGATGTAGTAACACTATTTTTAGCGTGTTTAGCTAGTTTCGGTAGAATGCTCACAGCTTACATAATCTCTCTCATAATAGCTATTGTATTAGGTATATCAATGGCTAGGAGAAGATATGTTGAAGCGATTCTAATGCCTATTCTAGATATACTCCAGTCTATTCCGATACTAGGTTTCTTTCCAATAGCTATAGTACTATTTTTAATATTTTTACCGAAGAATATTGGTTTAGAGTTAGCATCAATATTCCTTATAACAACAAGTCTTGTATGGAATATGATATTTGGTGTTTATAGCGCTATAAAATCTCTAGATCCTGAGGTATTCACTATGGCTGATGTATATAAAATGAAGAGGTTCTCTAAATTAGCATATATCTATGTACCTGTAGCTAAAGAAGCTATTATAGCTAATAGTGTAATCTCTTGGGCTGGAGGATGGTTTTTCTTAACATCAGCAGAAATTATGGTATCTGGTTCTGAAGAACATAAACTTTTTGGTATAGGTTCTCTCATAATAGATTTCTATAGTAGCGGAAAAACTACTGAATTCTATATAGCTATTGTACTTTTGTTCATAATCATAATGATGTCCTACATAATGATATTCAACCCAGCAACTAATACTGTTCTTCAACAACATATACTACCAGCTTTTGATAAAATATTCTATTATATATACAAACTTATATCAATTTTATGGGGGTTTATAGTGAGTATAGGGATTAAAATTGAATCTAGAAGAACTTCTTTTCATCTAGCTACACTTGCTATTCCTGTTATAGCTTTATCCTATCCTCTTCGAAGTAGTATTACTAATCTATATTATTTATTCCTATTAGAATTCATAAAAAACTTCCTACTATCTCTTGGGAGAGTAGTTTTTGTAGTCATTACATCATTTATATTAACGATAGGTATTGCTTATTTAGCTATTGTTAGAAGATGGGGATCTTCTATAGTTTTTATAGGTGAAATTCTAGCTTCTATACCAGCTATTCTTTGGTGGCCTCTATTATCGCCTTTCGTAGTTTCTTTACCTTGGCTAGTTTCATTTATAGTTTTTCTACAAGGATCTCTATGGTATGAATTCTTCAATGTAATACTATTTGGAGTTCCGAAGATCCGGGTAGAGGTTCTAGATCTTGCGAAAATCTATAGGATTAGAGGATTTAGTTATTTTAGGTATATCTTAATACCTTCGTTAATGCCTTCTATAGCTTCAGGTGCTTTAAGTGCTTGGGGAGGTGCTTGGAATGCTTCTATAGTAGCAGAATATTTTGAAAGTAGTGGTAGAATTGTTGATCTTGGTGGCGTAGGCTCTATGTTGAGTAGATATACGTATAGTGGAAGCTATGGATATGTACTGTTCACTGTTCTACTCTGGGCTTTAATGATAGCTATTCTGAACAAGGTTTTCTGGTCTAGAGTATTTAAATTAGTTGAAAAAACTTTCATAGTTGAATAGCTATGAAACCTCTTGTAAGTCTTGTGAATATTGTCAAAAGTTTTGGT
>JAJHRF010000042.1 GCA_020832925.1 Desulfurococcaceae archaeon
CCTTCTAACGGTGGTAGTAGATGAAGGTATACATATGGAACCCTAGTTTGGAGTGTTTGTCTAGGGATTTGTTGGAGAAGTTGCAGTTACAGAGATTGAAAGAAATTGTTTACAAACTATACAACAACTCTAAATACTATAGACAAAAAATGAAAGAGAAAAACATAACACCAGAAGATATAAAAACATTACAAGATATAACAAAACTACCATTCACAACAAAAGAAGATTTAAGGGAGTTGTATCCCTACAGTATGTCTGTAGTCCCTATCGAGTCGTTGGCAGAAATACGTGCTAGCAGTGGTACAACAGGTAAACCGACAATATCGCTATATACGCATAGAGATATTGAGAATTGGAGTGAAGTTATGGCTAGAAGTCTTGTAGCAACAGGTATTGTTAAAGGTGATATACTTGCAATAGCCTATAACTACCATATGTTCACAGGTGGTTTCGGTTTTCATTATGGTGCGTTAAGAGTAGGAGTTGTAGCTATACCTATAGGTGTTGGATATACGCAGAGAACAGTGATGCTACTAAAAGATCTAGGAGTTACAGCATTAACATCTGTACCTAACTACGCTCTTAGGCTTGCTGAAGTTGCTTACGAGATGGGTATAGATCCGGCCAAAGATACTAAAGTTAGAAAAGGAGTTTTCGGAGCAGCTCCTTGGAGTGAAGAGATGAGGAAGAGGATTGAGAAAGTATGGGATATGCAAGCATATGATATGTATGGACTAAGCGAGCTATGGGGTCCAGGTGTAGCTATTGAGTGTATATATAAGCAGGGTCTCCATGTTTGGGAAGATCATTTTGTTGTTGAAGTTGTTGATCCTAAAACTGGTGAACCTATCGATATTGAGGAGAAAGGTGAATTAGTATTCACAACATTAACTAAAGATGCAATACCTTTAATTAGATATAGAACAAGAGATATATCGAGAATACTCGATATAAAACAATGCGAATGTAGAAGAACACATAGAAAAATAGATAGAATACAAGGAAGAACAGACGATATGTTCATAATAAACGGAGTAAACATATGGCCAAAAACAATAGAAGATGTGTTACTTAAAGAACCTTTATTAGCACCTTTCTACCAGATAGTTATCGATAGAGTTGATGCTTTAGATAGGCTAACGATATATGTAGAATCTAAGACTAAACTTAGTGATAATGAGAAGTCTCTTCTTGCTAGAAGACTCGAGTATCAACTGAGGGAAGCTATATTAGTAACACCAAAAGTTGAAATAGCTGATCCAGGTACTCTGCCTAGATTTGATGGGAAACCGAAGGTTGTGATTGATAGAAGAGGTCAGGTATAATGAAGAAGTACGAGATCTTAGAGAAACCAGGCTCTATAGTTCTGTTACTTGGTAATGAAGCTATTGCTAGAGGAGCTATAGAGTATGGAGTAGGTGTTGCAGCTGCGTATCCAGGTACACCTTCAAGCGAGATTGTGGAGACCTTAGCTAATGTAGCTAAGGTTTTGGGTATATATGTTGAGTGGAGTATTAACGAGAAAACAGCTTTCGAGATAGCCTACTCTTCAGCTATGAGCGGTGTACCTAGTTTAACAGCTATGAAGCATGTAGGTCTAAATGTAGCTTCAGATCCACTTATGACAAGTGCTTACACAGGTGTTAAAGCAGGTTTCATCATTGTAACAGCAGATGATCCTTATATGCATAGTAGTCAGAATGAGCAAGACAATAGATGGTACGGGCTTCACGCATACATACCTGTTCTAGAGCCTTGCGATCCTCAGGAAGCTAAAGATTTAACAATTAAAGGTTTAGAGATCTCAGAGTTTTTCCAACACCCTGTTATTCTACGATCTGTTACACGTTTAAGCCATGCTAGAGCACCTGTGAAACTAGGAGAGATCAGAAAACCTAGAATAGAAGGATCTTTCCCAAGAGATCCAAGTCGATGGGCTGTCGTACCGGGGAACGCGAGGAGGATGAAGAGGCAGATAGTGGATAAGTGGAGGAGGTTCGAAGAATACTTCTCGGACTTCCCCTACAACAAGATTGAGGGAGAAGGAAGTACATTAATAATTGCTTCAGGTATAGGCTACAACTATGCAGTAGAAGCAGCAGATCTACTGAAAGTGAAGATCAAGATATTGAAGATATCAACACCTGTACCTCTACCTAGGAAGCTAATCTTGAAGGCTGTGGATAACGTAGACAAGGTGTTAGTTGTAGAGGAGTGCGATCCTATTGTAGAGCTCCAGCTGAAATCAGTACTACTAGATGAAGGACTGAATATCAAAGTCTATGGAGAGAACCTGCTTGGGAGAGTAGGAGAATTAACTGTAGATAGAGTTGCTTTAGCGATATCGAAGATTATGGGGTTGGATTGGGATCCTCCAACACCTTTGAAACCATCTATCGAACCACCACCGAGATCACCAATACTATGCCCAGGATGTCCTCATAGAGCTACGTTCTATGCGTTGAAGATCGCAGTCAAAAAGCTTGGGGTAGACCCTATATACAGTGGAGATATAGGGTGCTATAGTCTAGGAATACAACCTCCATTCAATATGCAGGACGTTATAGTCGAGATGGGTGGAAGTATAGGTTTAGCTAACGGTTTCTCACGTACAGTAAAAGGTAGACCTGTAGTAGCAATTATAGGCGATTCAACGTTTTTCCATGCAGGCATACCTCCTCTAGTAAACGCTGTATACAATAGAACTCCAATGCTTATCCTAGTTTTAGATAACGAGACTACAGCTATGACTGGCTTTCAACCGCATCCGGGAACAGGTGTTAAAGCTGATGGATCTCCTGGGAGAAAGGTTCTTATAGAGCGTATTGCTGAAGCTATTGGGGTAGACTTTGTAGAGGTTTTCGATCCATACAAAGTTAAACAAGTTGTAGACGTCTTGGTGAAGGGGTTGAAGAAGGTGATGGAGGGAGGTGTAGTTGTTTTGGTAGCTAGAAGGGAATGTTCATTGAATGCTAGAAGGATAGGATTTCTGAAAGGATTCTACGAGGTAGATAAATCTAGGTGTGTAAAATGTATGCTCTGTGTAAACGAATTTGCATGTCCAGCTATAAGAGTAGGAGACGATGGGTATCCAAGTGTGTTACAAACTCTTTGTAGTGGGTGTGGTGTATGTTACGAGATATGCCCAATGAAAGCTTTTATAAGAAAGGAGTGAATATAGTTGTTGTAGGTGTAGGAGGGCAAGGATTAATAACGTTTGGTGAAGTGCTGGGTAAAGCATGTGTTAGAAAAGGTTTAAACATTAGGATAGCGGAAACCCATGGGATGTCTCAGAGAGGTGGTGCCGTAGAGGTTTTTATCAAGATAGGGGAGAAAGCCTTAGCTCCTCTGATTTCCCCGGGATACGCAGATTTTGTTGTAGCTATAGAGCTTATAGAGTCTTTGAGAGGTGTAAGGTATCTACGTAGATGTGGATGGCTTATCTTAAGCGATGTATGGATTCCCCCTCCTACGGTCAGGAATGTGCCTAGACCTAGGGAAATAATCGACGACCTCTCGAAATTACCTATAAATATTATTCAAGTTGAAGCTAAGGAAATAGCTCGAGAGCTAAAAGATTTCAGGGTTATCAATATGGCTATGCTTGGAGGGTTGATAGCATTAATAGAGTATATAGTTCCTCTCGATGTTGTTGAAGAAGTTGTTGAGCTTAGACTAGGCAATACCAATAGAGAAGCGCTTAGGCTAGGATACAAAATAACAAAAGAGAAAATCACTTCTACGAATTATATCAAACCGGTTAGCTGTAGTGAAGGCTAAGAGGCACGCTGATGAAGATATCTATTGGTTATCTTGTCAAGCTTCCGAACTTTATCTAAAAGCGTTGTTAGCTGCTTTAACAGATCCACATCTTTATACACATGATCTAGGAGAGCTTTTAGATTCTATCAAAAATTTAAGTATAGATGTTTCAGAGGATACCGTGATGCTAACCTCCTCCCCGCCCTTAAGGGGCGAGGATTCCCTTTGGACGCTTCATCGGTTCTCCTCATCTATTCGGGATACATCTGCCATCTGCAGAGCAATCGAGGTGATCAGAGACTCCTCCCATCTACGTTTCTGTTTCGTGGTTGCCGATCTCGCATTCATATGCTTAGAGGTAACCAAAATTTGAACAAGAAATACATATTTAAACTTTTCTATCCCATTCCAACCTTAAAAGGCGGGACTTTCAGTTGTAATTGTGTTGAGGAAGAGTGATACTGGAGATACTATCTATAGCGAGATGATGAAAGATGCCAAGAAGCTATGCTGAATATTTATCATAGATAAGGTTATGCGTATGTACGGAGTTAAACTGTTTACGCTAGGTATACTCGAAACGAATACGTATATTGTTTACGATGAGGAGACGAAAGATGCTGTAATGATAGATCCTGGTGATTGTAATGAAGAACTTGTTAAATGGGTTGATAGAGAGGGGTTGAAGTTGAGGTATATCTTAGCTACCCACGGACATATAGACCACGTCTACTGTGTTGATCGTTATAGAGATGTTTTTAAAGCAGAGTTCGCGATTCATAGAGATGATGTGGAGATACTTAACTACAATAATATTTTAGCGAAAATCTTCGGTATTGAGTATAGGGAACCCGAACCCGATATACTACTAGAAACCGAGGGTATGTATAGATTCGGCTCGATAGAGATCCACATAGCTCATACACCAGGGCATACACCAGGATCTATCGTACTCTACATACCTAGCATGAATACTCTATTCAGTGGAGACACCCTCTTCTCCGGATCTGTAGGAGCTACTCATTTCCCTGGGGGATCCGAAGAGAAACTCTATAGAAGCTTGTGTAAAATTTTCAAACTATACCCAATAGATACAGAGGTACTCCCAGGACACGGTCCTAGAACTACACTAAGAAGAGAATATACATCGAATATCTTCGTAATACATGTATTCAAGTACTACTGTAAAGAAATTCCTAATACCTTGCCTAAAACATAGTTCTAGATAGTTCTCAGTAGAGGGTTCAGAGGATGTTTAACAAGGAACATTTACTCATTGTTATCGAGGTTCTGCGTAATAGTGGTTTTCTTGATTATTGGTATAGATATCAAACCTATTAACGGTAGAGAGAACACGGCTTCGGGTAAACGTATTATATCTGCTAACATACCTCCAAAGCTAACAGATAACGCTTGCAGTATATTCTGTATTGCGTAAACAGTTGATGTATGTCGAATTCTTCTAGACGGCTCTACACCGCTTACCATATGGCTAAACAAACCTATCCAAAGCCCAGTCATCCCTGTTCCGAAGATGAATGACCTCATCACCTGTAGCTCTATTCTCGGTAGGTAGGGGAATATGGTTAGAGAGGTTATCGTTATAGCTATAGCTATACGCGCTATAGATAGAGAGCTTAGGTATTTAAGGATATAGGTCCAGAGGAAAGGTGTTGTTAACCAAGCTAAGTATTCAGCGAAATTCATAGCTGTTAACCATATCTCGTTCCCTCCAAATCTTTGCTCAACATAGGGAGCTATCAAGGCTATGGGTAGATTTATAGCTGTATAAGGTATAGCTATAGCTAGGTAGAATAGAGGAGATGGATCTTCTCTATTGTTAACCGAGGTACTGCTTATCTTCTGTATCTCCGGGAACTCCCTCAACATCGATAACAGGGGAACGCCTAGTAAGAATATTAGCGAAGATAAGAGGTATAGTTTGCCAAAGGTAGTTACATCGGGAACCTCTTTAACAAATACAGCACCAGCTATAGATGTCCCTATAAGAGCTCCAGCAGTACTTATAGCACTATCTAAAGCTATATACTTCCTCTTCAAATCTTCGTAAATATTATCAGCTACATAATCAACCCAAACAATACCTGCAACAGTCCCTATAGCGAAACCTATAGATGCTAAAATTGTGAACACTATTAACAACGGTACCCCGTCTAGAACTTTTCTAAGAAGGATAATCGATGAAACTATGTATAGAGATCTCGAAGTTATTACTGATATCTTAAATATCTTCAACCTATACATCTTAATAAAACGGTGTTTCAAAGCAGAAATAGTGTACACTATAAACGTTGTCAACAAAGGTAGGGCTAGGGATAGAGATGTATAGGTGTAACTGGAAGAGAGTTTGAATGCTAACGCTGATCTAAAATTATAGTTCCAGTATATGCTGAACCATATCCCTCAAAGCATCGCGTCGTTCAACAGTATGACTACAGCTATTCTAGGTGTTAACCTCATCAACACCACCTTCTATAAAATACGGATCTACGGTTATGATAGGTATGGGGATGAGGTAGCTGAAGTTCTTGGTGAATGAAGTATATCGTTAAGTACTAGGTTCTACAGTATCTATACCCTAACTTATCATTGCTTCAGAGTATTATAAGTTTAGAAGAAATGTATAACGTGAATACGATGTAAAATTGTAGGGAAAGGATATGTAGAGGTTTAGCTTGGTTTTACTCTAGCGTAAGGTGGTATATAGTCTTCGACTTGTGCTAGATCGAATCTTATCTTACTTCCTTTCTCTGCCGATAGATATGCATGCATCATTAGCTGTACAACAAAATAACCGTCGTACCAGTTCTCTAGAGGTACTTTACCTGCTAAGAACGATTCTACCATGTGTTTATCTTCAGCTTGATACCCGTACGTGACTGCCTCATCTGGTATTACGGGCATTAATCCTTGTTCAGCGTTCTGTTTCTCAACAAATTCTTCTGTTGGAGGTATCTTTATGTTTCTGCTAAGGAATGTGAAGAGCTCTGGCTGTAGAGTATTTATGTATAGACTGTACTCAGGTCCTAGAACTTCGAATGATAATCTTAACCCTGCTCCAACAAATGACCATGATGTTCTCGTCTCTGTTAATACTATATTCCCTTCATCATCTTCATAAGTTACTACAGCTAGTGCATAATCTTCTGCTGGTTCTTTCGAGAAATCTACTCCAAACCTCTTCTTAAGTTCTTCTACATACTCTTTCCTAAGCCATTTAAGTACAGCTGTTTCACCATATACATACCTAGGCTTTAAACTATCTTTACCTTTCCTAGGATCGTAGAGGAAGTACCTAGCAGCTTCTAAGCTATGACACATCATATCGAGAAGAACACCTCCACCAGATATCGATGGTCTCCAGAACCATGCGTTATGAGGACCGCTATGTTCTTCAGCCGCTCTCGCAAGGTAAGGTCTTCCAGAATATTTAGCACCTATACTCCATACAACTTCTTTACCCTTGGTTACTGAGGGCATGAATACTTGGTTCTCTAGATAACCATGTAGAAGTCCTGCTTTCTCAACAGCATTGAGCATCTCTTTAGCTTCTCTAACATTTCTAGCAAGAGGTTTCTCAACAACAACACCTACCAGGTTACCTTTCCCTTGCCTAGCTTCTTCAGCAACATATCTAGCGTAAAGTACATGAGTATCGTTTGGTGTTAAAATCCAAACAGCATTAACATTAGGATCTCTAAGAAGATCCCATACATTGTTATAAACTTTAGGTCTACCTAAACCTAGTTGTTCAGCAAAAGATGCAAGCTCTTTCGCTTTCTCAATAGTTCTAGAGTATATAGCAACAACATCAGCATTCCTAATACCTGCAAAAGCTCTTAGATGAAACCTTGCAACAAAACCTGCACCTATAATACCTATACCCAATCTTTTCACAGATCCCACCTACATACCTAGAGTACGTAGGGTTTAGGTCTGGTAATAAGTTTTAATAAGCTGTAAACAACTTAACCACTTCTCCTTCATCCCATTTCCATCCCCTTCCTCGGGTTTCACTGTTTGCTGAGGGAGCTTGGGGTGACCCAGACATCCCTGTATACGCATCGAAAGCCTTTAACCATATGTTCATAGTATCTATAGAGTCTCTACTAGTCTCAAATCTGCAACTCTTGCAAATAGCAAACCTAGAGATACGTAGAAAGTTCTGTTTAGGAAGGACGAAAACGATGTTACGCATTACAAGGCTCTAGAGATTGATGAGGTTGAGGTCATCTTGGGGAAAGGTATTGATATTAGAGCAATTATTAGAGGTGTAGTTGGGTAAGGATTGCTAGTAATAGAGAGGATTACTGTAGCTTATAAATGGGTAGTGTGTTAATGGTTCTAGTCATAGCTATGGTGATGGAGGTTCTGCGGAGAGTTGTTGAGGATTTTGAAAGGTTTGTTGTTATTGTTCATAGCCTAGAACGTGCTTAATTTGTTTGGTTACCGATGATACCTCAAGTAACTATATAATCTTTTTGCTGTGTAGTTATGTTGTTGAGTGATGGTTTGTGCGTGTTTTGAGAAGTGTAAGGGTCAAGTTTATGAGTAGGGAGGCTACAGCTATAGCACTATTTGATAGTGGTTCTAGTGTTACTATCATTCAGAGGAGGTTCTTTGAGAAAGTGTTTGGCTCTACATGGAGTATTCTGGAAAAACCTTTGAGGGTATGCTTAGTTGATGGGAGGTGCATAGACATTGATAAGTATGTTCAGCTAGTGATAGAGATTAATGGGTTTAGCTTTCCAGAAACAGTTCTTGTAGTAGATGAGTTTGTTGAGGAGATAGAGATTGAGGGGAAGAAGATAAGGCTACCAGAGCTAATAATAGGTGCTGGAACAATGGATAAGTATGGCATAGCTCTAGACCCAAAAGAAGGAATTAAAATAGCTGGTGCAACACTACTAATCTAAACCCTTAATAACTATTAACCAGTTATACATAGACTTCAAACCCCTTCACCAACACCTTTCAAGAAGACAGCAGAACGGAGACTAGAGACTACTTCCATCAATTAACATCTACACTTATTAATCATTGATTGCGACCATGCATCAAGATACACAGTACACCGTTATATTTTAGAGAAGCACGCATGGGCGAAGACACATGATGGGCAATCAAGCTACAAGCAATAGCGATGGTGCTCATCCTGATTGCATTAGTAGTTGTTACGAGATTTATGTAATCTGTGGATAACTGTGAATATACAACTTAACCACCCTCCTTAACTACAACAACCTTTATCTTCTCTCTATGAAATTTCCTAAGCTTTCCTGGCAATCTTTTAGTGGATATATTACGTATCATGATCGGAATGGAGATTGGCATGGTTGAGCAACATGGTAAGGAGTTTGTGAAAGCTGAGCAGAAGTTTAGACAACTCCGGGAGAAGCTCGGTAGAGTCGAGAACAAGTACTGGTTCCTTGAACAAGGTGAAGGAGGAATTCGCTAAGATAGTTAGCGAAATTGTTAAAGAGCTCGGTTATGAGTAGATCAAGGTTGTTAGGGGTTCAGCTCTTATATAGGTTCATATAACTTGATGTGTTTCATCGCCTCATCTCTGTTCCCCTGCATCCCGCTCGGGTTCTCATCGGGCTTGGGGGTGTTCAGGGCCACCCCGGGGACCCCACATCTTGAGTACCTAGATACGTACTTCTTGTAGAGGTTTATTGTTGCTATAACATCTCTATCTCCTATGAAGCCGCATTTTCTGCATCTCAACACCTTATACCCGTATTCAGCTAGTTTCCTACCGCATCTAGGGCATTTCGAGGAAGTAGCTTTAGGATTGATTTTAATTGCTTCAAGATTTCTTTCTCTAGCCTCGTACTCTACGCAGAACTGTATTCTGCGGTAGAACCACAGTCCGAGTTTCTTATTGAACTCCCTACCCTTCTTATTGTTCTCCCTCAGTTCATCTAAGTCTTCGAGGACAATTACTGAGTAGTATTTGAGTGCTAGCTCAGCCACTAAGTCCCCTACTCTATGAGAGTAATCCCACGAGATATTCTTTATTCTTTCACCATGCCTCTCAATAGCTTTTCTAACACCCTTGATAAACCTCCACGACCTTGGATACCTCTTCTGAATTCTCTCAATCCAGATCTTGTGAGTCAAAATCTTTCTGTGAGGAGTTTTAAATCTCTTCAACTTAACTAATCTACCGTCAAGAGTGAATATTGCTATTGTTATATTATCAAAGTTTAGGTCGATGGACATAACTGTTCTAGGCTTCAACGATTTAATGGCTCTCTTAAAGTATATTGAGACCCAGAATTCTCCATCCTCGTACTTCACTACTAGCTCATAGTTTCCCCAGCCCCTGAACTTCTCAACCCTCTCTCTTGAAGTTACAAGCCTTAGCCTAGCCTCATAGCCGTTATGTAGCTTTAGTGTTAGGGTCATGCTGCCTAGGTCTAGTCTATAGTCGTATTTATCTATTCTAGCACTTAGCTTCCTAAGAACAGGTTTTCTACCGCCATTACTCCTAGCTGAATCCACAAGGCTCTTAGCATATACGTATACCTCCTTGGCGTGGTGTGCCCTGAAACCCATAGACACTAAGTTATTGTAGAATAGCTTGTGTAGTTTCTTCTTAGAGAGCTTACCACTAATACTCCAAACCCTATCAACAACCATTTGAAGAGCAACACGGTATAGCCTCAGAAACTCCAGCAAATGGTCATAGCTACCCTCGGGAAGAGCCCTCACCTTAAGAGCCTCTATAACAACGGGCTCTTCACCCCTCATAGAGTAGCTCACCAACACACCCATATGCTAGAGATGTTCATAGGCTTTTCTAGCAATATTGGTTATTGGTGATAGTATGGCTAGGTTCATATACGCTACATGCTCTGTGATAAAGTATAGGGGTGGAACAGTAGTCCTGTACCCGCCGGCAAAGTACCAGCCAGAGGTAAAGCCGCTGTATGGAAAGAGGGTGCATGTAATAATAATAGCAGAGGAATAACATCAAAACACATAAACCTATATGAAACTCGAAACAGCCACTAAGGGCTAAGTTTTTAAATTTAAATCTAGTTACCATGTTTAGGGTGTAGCTATGAAGTTTATAGCTTTAGATACTGGTAAAACTAAGACTATCGCCATGATGTTCAACAGCAATCTGGATATTCTATGCAGTGTTTTAGCGGGTCCTGTAGATATAACTTTGAGTAGGGAAACCATATTAACGAATATAACAAAAGCTGTAGATACATGCCTTAAAATCTCTAAGCTAGGTCTAGATAAAGTAGATCTTATAGTTTTTAGCTGGGCAGGTCTAGATACGAAGAAGGATTTCGAACTTGCGTGGAGCTATATAAAAGAGTTAGGATATCCGTTAAACAAAGTTGTTATTGAGCATGATGCTGTAGCTGCTTTCTACGCTGTTACATGGGGTGAACCAGGGATAGCTGTTATTGCTGGTACTGGCGCTATTGCTTTCGGTATGGATAGGAGAGGTAGGAGGGCTAGGTCTAGTGGTTGGGGATGGCTTATAGGTGATGAGGGAAGTGCTTCTTGGATAGCTCTACAAGCTTTGAACGCAGCTTCAAGAGCTTATGATGGTAGAGGACCAAAGACAACGCTTGTTGAAAGAATTAAACAGTTCTTCAATGTTGAAGATCTGCTAGACATAGTAACAATAATTTACAGAATAGACCTAACAGACATTAGCAAAATAGCCTTACTAGCTAAAATTGTTGATGAAGAGGCTGAGAAAGGCGATGAAATAGCTAGGAGCATAATGGTTAAAGCTGGTGAGGAACTAGCTTTAGCAACGTATAATGTTGCTCAAAAACTTGATATGCTGAATGAGAGTATTATTGTTGGTGGTGTTGGCAGTGTATTCAATTCTAGGATTGTTAGAAAAATTTTTGAGGAAAAAATTAGGGAGTTAATGCCAAAAGCAATTTTAAAAGAGCCTATAATAGGTTATAAAGCAATTCTAGGACCCATCATAATAGCCTTGAGGAGACTAGGTTTAAACGTTGATAAGAATGTTGTTGAAAGTATTATACGTAGAATTGAGGAAGCAGAGAAAAACGTTGTTCAAGCTTAGAAATATTCAATAACCCTAACAAGATCTCTAAACCTATCCATGTATAGACCTTGAAGTAGAAGCCAACGGTATTCACATTAGAGAACATGACTGAAGTCGAAGTAATGAGATTAAGTCAGGATGGGTAGGTTTTGTAAAGATTGAGGTAGGGTAGTGGGCAACACAGATATAGAGATAAAGCCTGGAGAAGAAGTAGTTGTAGTTAGAATAAGGGAGGATAGGGTTCTAATAGTTAGAAGAAGATACAGACATAATACATCTACATCTATATGTATGTAGCTTCAACACCAAGCTTCTGTGCTACATCAAATTGTCTTTTATCTGAGGTTACCAATGTAGCTTTCTTTATCATAGCTTGGGCTATGAATAAAGCGTCGTACACAGCTATATTGTTTTCAAGAGCTATTGTAAACGCTTGAACAATGTATTGATCTTGAGGTTCAACTCTAAGAACTTTCTTCAACTCTAGAAGATGATTCAATAATGTTAATACCTTCTCTATATCAATATCATGAAGAAGTACAACTCTTCTCCAAATAGCGTTCGCAACCTCCTTTATAGCTAAATCAAGGGTAAAAGGTTTTTCAACAATTATTTCCTCTACTCTCTTCCACCCCTCTTCCTTCAAAAGGAACTTTGCTAAAGCAGAAGAATCAATGACTCTCTCTATCAATTCTAATCCACCTAGCTACAGTACCACTAGGGAGCTCAGGAACATTCTCTAAATCTTCCTCAATCTTCTTAAGTAGCTCCTCAATCTCATAACGAGATACAGTTTCTTCAACATATTTACGAATTAGTTCACTCCAGTTTACTCCTTTTAATCTCTGCATTCTTTCCTTTAATTCCTTCGGTATCCTAATACATAAGACAACTGAAGACATACTCTCACTGTATACAAAATACGTATTACGAGTAAATAAGTTTTCTAGTATTATCGAATAACTTTACATTAAAGTTCGTGAGTTAGGTGAAGTATCCAGGGGTTTGGGTAGGGAGAAGATGTCGCTTTAAGGATATAGATTCTCAGTACAAGGGCTGTCAAGGCTTTAGTAGATGCTTGTGGTAATGTTACTTAACTTCTCGTTGTTCTCAATGCCTTGATTAGCTATAGATTTGTTATAAGTGGTGATGCATACTGGGATATGTTTTCAAAGTACTTCTCTGCAAGGTGTGGTGAACTTAGCTCTGAAAAACTTGTTAATATTTTCAAGGATTTTATTTAGAGATTTAACAGAGTATTAGCTGGTCAGAAGGTTTTAACTGCGTCTTTC